>NZ_JFAQ01000038.1 GCF_001304695.1 Xanthomonas axonopodis | reverse complement strand
GCGACTGGCGACGGCGCTGATGCGCTGCACGCCTTGCCCAGAGCGCGTTTTGCGCATGGCAAGCAACTTTCATGGCTGAGGGATAGGGCTAATCAGGTACAAAAAAAGCCGCGCTGAGGCGGCATTTTTTGTAGAAACAGTGGCAACACGGCTTGCTGCGGTCACCGTGGTGGCGAAACAGCGTCTCGCCACCACGGACACTGACGTTACATCCCGTGCGCAGCCAACTGGCCCAACCGCTGCACCGCCACCGACACGGTCGGATAATCCAGGGTCTTCTGCTCGGCCACATCGGCGAGCATGGCCAGGGTGAAGCGCAGGCTGGAATCGTCGCGTGCCATCCAGTTAGCCACCTTGTCCTCGGCGCTGTTGCCGGACATGCTCAGCACCTGGACGACCAGGGCGCGCTGTTGCGCGGCCAGTTCGTCGCGCAACACGCCACGTGCCACGGCGTGCCAGCGGCCATTGACCTCCAGCGCGTCGATCTGCTCGAACAGCCACGGCAGCCGCAGCGCATCGCCCAGGCGGAAGTGCACCTTGGACACTTCCACCGGTTTGAGCTTGCGAGTGCGCGCGGTTTCGATGATGTCGAACGCCGGTTCCAGATAACGCAGCTCGGACAACTGCTGCGCCAGTGCCGGGGTCAGGCCCTTGTCCTGCCACTCCTGCACGCTGGCTTCGTACTGCGGACGCTGCGCATCCGACAGCACGCCCGACGCCACGCGGATGTCGTTGAACGGGCAGTGGTAACGCTCCACCGCCGCGGTGATGCCGGGCATCTGGCCGGGGCGCAGCAGCAGCCAGCGCACGAACGAGCGTTGCAGGCGCCAGATCACTTCCAGCGCGTCGATCTGCACCGACTCGGGCACCTTGCCGTCCAGCGCATCGATCTGTGTCCACAGCGCGCGCGCATCCAGCGTTTCGCGGCTGATGGTGTAGGCCTTGGCCACCTCGCCGATGCTGCGGCCGGTATCTTCCTGCATGCGCATCAGGAAGGTGGCGCCCATGCGGTTGATGGTGGTGTTGGTCACCGCAGTGGCGGTGATCTCGCGTTTGAGGCGGTGACGCTCCATCGCATCGGCGTACTTCTTCTGCAGCGGCTGCGGGAAGTAGCGCTGCAATTCCTTGGACAGGTACGGGTCTTCGGGAATGTCCGATTCCAGCAACTGCTGGAACGCCACCAGCTTGGAGTACGACAACAGCACCGACAGCTCCGGCCGGGTCAGCCCCTGCCCACGCGCCTTGCGTGCGGACAGCTCGGCATCGGACGGCAGGAACTCGATCTGCCGGTCCAGCAGACCCTGCAGTTCCAGCGTGCGGATGAAGTGCTGCTTGGAGCCGAGCCGGTTGACGCTCATGCGCTCCATCAGACTGATGGCCTGGTTCTGGCGGTAGTTGTCCCACAGCACCAGGTCGGCCACTTCGTCGGTCATCGACGCCAGCAGCGTGTTGCGCGCGTCATAGGTGAGTTTCTTGGCCTGCACCATGTCGTTGAGCAGGATCTTGATGTTGACCTCGTGATCGGAGGTGTCCACGCCGGCCGAGTTGTCGATGAAGTCGGTGTTGAGTAGCACGCCGGTCTGCGCCGCTTCGATGCGGCCGAGCTGGGTCAGCCCCAGGTTGCCGCCCTCGCCCACCACCTTGCAGCGCAGTTCGCCGCCATTGACGCGCAGGCCGTTGTTGGCGCGGTCGCCCACATCGGTATGCGATTCGCTGGACGCCTTGACGTAGGTGCCGATACCGCCGTTCCAGAACAGGTCCACCGGCGCCTTGAGGATGGCGTTCATCAGCGCGTTGGGCGAGAGCTGCTTGACGTTGGACTCAAGCCCCAGCGCCTCGCGCACCGGCGCGCTGATGTCGATCGACTTGAGCGTGCGCGGATAGATGCCGCCGCCGGCGCTGATCAGCTTGGCGTCGTAGTCGGCCCAGCTGGAACGCGGCAGCTTGAACAGGCGCTCGCGCTCGGCGAACGAGGCCGCCGCATCCGGCGACGGGTCGAGGAAGATATGCCGGTGATCGAACGCCGCCAGCAGGCGGATATGCCTTGAGAGCAGCATGCCGTTGCCAAACACGTCGCCGGACATGTCGCCGATGCCGACCACGCTGAAGTCCTGGCTCTGGCAATCGCGCCCCATTGCGCGGAAGTGGCGCTTGACCGACTCCCACGCGCCGCGCGCGGTGATGCCCATGCCCTTGTGGTCGTAACCGACCGAACCGCCGGAAGCGAACGCATCGCCCAGCCAGAAGCCGTGATCCAGCGCCAGGCCATTGGCGATATCCGAGAACGTGGCAGTGCCCTTGTCGGCCGCGACAACCAGGTACGGGTCGTCCTGGTCATGACGCACCACCTGCGGCGGCGGCACGATCTTGCCGCCGACGATGTTGTCGGTGATGTCGAGCAGGCCCTGGATAAAGAGCTTGTAGCAGGCGATACCTTCTGCCTGGATCGCGTCGCGATCGCCGCCGACCGGCGAACGCTTGACGTAGAAACCACCCTTCGCGCCAACCGGCACGATGACGGTGTTCTTGACCATCTGCGCCTTGACCAGGCCCAGCACCTCGGTGCGGAAATCCTCGCGCCGGTCAGACCAGCGCAGGCCGCCACGCGCTACTGCGCCAAAGCGCAGGTGCACGCCTTCCACGCGCGGGCCGTAGACGAAGATTTCGCGGTACGGACGCGGCTTGGGCAGGTCCGGCACCCGCACCGAATCCAGCTTGAAGCTGATGCAGTGGCCGTACTTGCCGTGCTTGTCGGTCTGGTAATAGTTGGTGCGCAAGGTCGCATCGATCACATCGATGAAACTGCGCAGGATGCGGTCTTCGTCCAGGCTGGAGACGCGATCCATCAGCTTCAGCAAGGCGGCGCGGGTGGCGTCCTGCTGCGCGTTGCGATCGCCGCCGCGTGCGTCGAGCACCGGCTCCAGCGCCTTCAGCGTGGCCTCGTCGCCGCCTGCCAGCGCAGACAGTTCTTCGCGCAGCCGCTCCTGCCCAGCGAAGATCTGCGCCTTGGTTTCGGAGCCGGTAGACGGATCGAAGCGCGCCTCGAACAGTTCCACCAGCAAGCGCGCCAGCAGCGGATAACGGGTGAAGGTGGCTTCGACGTAGGCCTGCGAAAACGGCACCGCCGTCTGCAGCAGGTACTTGCAGTAGCCGCGCAGCAGCGCCACTTGGCGCCAATGCAGGCCGGCCGCCAGGATCAGGCGATTGAAACCGTCGTTTTCGGCATCGCCGTTCCAGATGCGCTCGAACGCTTCGCCGAAGCTGGCATCGGCATGTGCGGCATTGATCTTGCCGGACGTCGATTCGACCTCGAAGTCCTGGATGTAGACCGGCGTTTCGCCGACCTGCAGCCGATACGGCCGCTCGGAAATCACCCGCAAGCCCATGTTTTCCATCATCGGCATCGCATCGGACAGCGGAATATCGTCGAGCTGGCGGTACAGCTTCAGGCGCAAGCCTTGGCCCGCGTCCAGACGCATGCCATCGTCGCGACGGATCTCCTGCAGACTCAGATGCAGATCGTCCGGGCCATCCAGCGAGGCGAGATGCTCGACGTCGGAGACCGCCGATTCGATCGACGAATCTTCGATATAGCCGGCCGGCAGCGCACGGCCGAAGTTGGCCGCCATGCGCAGGCCACTGGCCTCGCCATGCCGCGCCACGAGTGCTTCGCGCAGTGCATCGCGCCAGTTGCGCAGCAGGTGCGCCAGCCGCGATTCGAGTTCGGTGGTATTGAACTCCAGCGCCTCGCCGCTCTTGGGACGCACGATCAGGTGCAGCTGTGCCAGCGGCGATTCGCCCAACACCACGCTGGAGTCGATGTATTCGCCGTGCAGCGCGTCCTTCAACAAGGCTTCGATGCGCAGGCGCACATCGGTGTTGAAGCGTTCGCGCGGAATATACACCAGTGCCGAGATGAAATGCCCGTACTTGTCGCGGCGCAGGAACAGCCGGCTACGCACGCGTTCCTGCAAGCCGAGGATGCCCATCGCGGTGCGGTACAGTTCCTCTTCGTTGGACTGGAACAGTTCCTCGCGCGGCAGCGTTTCCAGGATGTGACGCAGGGCCTTGCCGCTGTGGCTGCTCGGGGTCAGCTCCGACTTGCTCATCACGTATTCGTGGCGCTGGCGCACCAACGGGATTTCCCAGGGGCGGCGGTTGTAGGCGCTGGAAGTGAACAGGCCCAGGAAGCGCTGCTCGCCGACGATGCGGCCCTTGGCGTCGAATTCCAGGATGCCGATGTAATCCATGTAACCGACCCGATGCACGCGCGAACGGGCATTGGTCTTGGTCAGGATCAACGCATCCTTGAGCTTGGACGAGGCATTCAGCCCGTGCGCGGCCAGCGTGGTCACCGGACGCGCCGGCGAGGTGTCGCGCCCGCGCAGCAGGCCCAGGCCGGTCTCTTCCAGCGGCGCCAGCACGTCCTGGCCATCCTGCTTTTCCACCCGATACTCGCGGTAGCCGAAGAAGGTGAAGTGGTCGGCCGCGGCCCAACGCAGGAACTCCTGCGCCTCATGCCGGCTGATGTCGTCGATCGGCAGGCGGCGGGTCGCCAGATCGTCGGCCAGCATGAACATGCGCTCACGCATCGCCGACCAGTCCTGCACGATGGCGCGCACCTCGGCCAGCACCTTGCGCACTGCCGCTTCCAGCTTGGGCATTTCTTCCGGCGGCTGACGGTCGATCTCCAACACCATCAGCGATTCGCTCTTGCCCTCGCCCAATGCGGTGAGCTTGCCGGCCTTGTCGCGCGCAATGCGCAGCACCGGGTGGCCCAGCACGTGCACGCCAACGCCCAGGTCGGCCAGGGTCAGGCTGACCGAGTCCACCAGGAACGGCATATCGTCGTTGACGATCTGCAGCAGGGTATGCGGCGACTCGTAGCCATGGCTCTTCAAAGTCGGGTTGAACACCCGCACGTTGACCGTGCCGGCCTTGCGCGCGCGCGCGAACTCCAGCATGTCCGATGCCAGCGCCGCCCACTGCTCGGGCGGATGGTTCGGGAACTCGTCTTCCTCCATGCGCCGGTAGAAGTCGGCGGCGAACACCTGGACTTCGGCCTGACGGGCGGCCGGGTAGCGCTTGCGCAATGCGGCGAACACCGGTTCGAGGGTCACCGCCTGCGGTTCGGTGGCAAGCACGGGGACGGCACGTTCGGCGACCGGTTTGACCGACGTCGTGGACGATTTCGAAGCGGCTTTCTTGGCTGTCATGAGTAGAGCTGGAATGCTCGGTGGAAAACCTGAATTGTACCGGGGCGCGGTGACGACGCCTTGCTGCATAGCGCAAATGTGCGGCCCGCGATGGCCCCTGGCGGCACGCAAAAGCGCTACATCTATGTAAGGATCAGGATACGACCGCGGAAAGCCAAGGCTGGACCGCCACAACCGGCAAATTCCGGCCAAATGCTTGGCACACAAGGCGTTGCACAGACAACGCCGCGGCCGTCAAGCCTGTTTAAAAAATAAACTAAACGGTATAGTATACCACCATGACCCCTCGTTCCCATCATGCTGCCCGGCGTTCGGACTGCGACCGTCGCATCCATGCGGCCGTGCATGCGCTGCTTGCCGAGCGCGGCATGCGGCTGAGCATGGATGCGGTGGCCGAGCGGGCAGGCTGTTCCAAGCAGACCCTGTACAGCTAACTACGGCTGCAAGGAAAACCTGCTGCGCGATGTGCTGCAGGACCACGTGCACCTGGCGGCCGGGCCGCTGGGCACGGTCTCGGGCGATCTCCGCGCAGATCTGCTGGCCTTCGCCCTGGCCCATCTTGACCGTTTGAACAACCCCGATGTGCTACAGACCTGCCGTCTGGTCGAAGCCGAGTCGCACCGGTTTCCCGACCAGTCGCAGCAGATCTTCCACGACGGCGTGGTGGGCATGCAGCAGCGCCTGGCGCATCGCTTCGAACAGGCGATCGACGCCGGCCAATTGCGGCATGACGATCCGCACTTCATGGCCGAACTGCTGCCGAGCATGATCGTCGGGCTGGATTTCGACCGCCAACGGTTTCAAGTCCCCCATCGCGCCGGCCTTCCCACCAGGCAGCGAGGGGCGCAGTTCGCCGTGGACACCTTCCTGCGTGCGTTTGCGCCGGCTGCTGCCGCGCCGACGTCGCCACCGCCTTCTCTTCTCACTTCAAGACCCTAACGGAGTTCCTCCTGATGATTGCCCCGCTCCGCACATTCGGCCTGGCCTGTGCCATCACCGTGGCGCTGGCTGCCTGCAGCAAGCCCGAACAACAGCAGGCGCCGCCGCCGGAAGTGTCGGTACTGGAGATGAAGCCGCAGACGCTGCCGCTGGAACGCGACCTGGTCGGCCGCCTGTCGGCGTACCGTTCGGCGGATGTGCGCGCACGCGTGGACGGCGTGGTGCTAAAGCGCCTCTACACCGAAGGCGCCAACGTCACCGAAGGCCAGCCGCTGTTCCAGATCGACCCGTCGCAGCTGAAGGCCACGCTGCTGCAGGCACAGGGCCAACTGGCCGCCGCCGAAGCGACCTTTACCAACGCCAAGATCGCCGCCACGCGTGCGCGCAGCCTGGCGCCGCAGCAGTACGTCTCGCGTGCCGACATCGACACCGCCGAAGCCAACGAGCGGTCGTCCGGTGCCAACGTGCAACAGGCGCGCGGGGCCGTTGAAGCCGCGCGCATCCAGCTCGGCTTCGCCACCGTGACCTCGCCGATCACCGGCCGCGCCGGTATCCAGCGCGTGACCGAAGGCGCGTTGGTCGGTGCCGGTGAAGCCACCCTGCTGACCACCGTCGACCAGATCGACCCGCTGTACGTGAACTTCGCCATGAGCAGCGAAGAGCTGGCTGCCCTGCGTCAGGCGCAGAGCAGCGGCAACGTGCAGCTGAGCGGCGACGGCAAGTCCTCCATCAACGTGGAGCTGGGCAACGGCACGCAGTACCAGCACCCCGGCACGCTGGACGTGTCTGCGGTAACGGTGGACCCGAGCACCGGTGCGGTATCGCTGCGCGCGACCCTGCCCAACCCCGAACAATCGCTGCTACCGGGCGCGTTCGTGACCTTCAAGGCCAGCCTGGGCCAGCGCAACAATGCCTATCTGCTGCCGCAGCAGGCGGTGCAGCGCGATGCCACCGGACCCTACGCCCTGGTGCTGGGCAAGGACGGCAAGGTGGTCCGCAAGAACCTGACCGTCGACGGCCAGCAGAAGGGCCAGTGGATCGTGACCGGCGGCATGACCCCGGGCGACCAGGTCATCGTCGATGGCGTGCAGAAGGCCAAGGAAGGGCAGCCGGCCAAGGGCGTGCCGTGGGATCCGAACAAGCCGGCACAAGGCGGCCAGCCCGGCGCACCGGGCGCGGCGCCTGCCGCGGCACAGGGCGGCGACGCGCAAGCCGCACCGTCCGCCGACAAGGCCGATGCAGCGGCGCCGGCCGCCCAGCAACAGCCCAAGCGGGATGCGGCCGCGCAACCGGCCGACTCCCAGTCCAAGCAGCAGTGACGGAACCCGGACATGCCTAAGTTTTTTATCGAACACCCGGTCTTTGCGTGGGTGGTGGCGATCCTGATCTCGCTTGCGGGCGTGATCTCGATCCTGAACCTGGGTATCGAGTCGTACCCGACGATCGCCCCGCCGCAGGTCACCGTCACCGCCAACTTTCCCGGCGCCAGCGCCGACACCGCCGAAAAGGCGGTGACCCAGGTCATCGAACAGCAGCTCACCGGCATCGACCACCTGCTGTACTTCAACTCGTCCTCGGCCGCCAACGGCCGCGTGACCATTACGCTGACCTTCGAAACCGGCACCGACGCGGATATCGCGCAGGTGCAGGTGCAGAACAAGGTGTCGCTGGCCACGCCGCGTCTGCCGTCGGAAGTGACCCAGCAAGGCGTGGTGGTGGCCAAGGCCAACGCCGGCTTCCTGATGGTGGCCGCGCTGCGCTCTGACAACCCGTCGATCGACCGCGACGCGCTCAACGATATCGTCGGTTCGCGCGTGCTCGAGCAGATCTCGCGCGTGCCCGGTGTGGGCAGCACCAACCAGTTCGGCGCCGAGTACGCAATGAACATCTGGTTGAACCCGGAGAAACTGCAGGGCTACAACCTGTCGGCGACCCAGGTGCTGACTGCGGTGCGTAACCAGAACGTGCAGTTCGCCGCCGGTTCGGTGGGCGCCGACCCAACCCCGGAAGGCATCAGCTTCACCGCCACGGTGTCGGCGGAAGGCCGCTTCAGCTCACCCGAGCAGTTCGAAAACATCATCCTGCGGACCGACAACAACGGCGCCACGGTGCGCTTGAAGGACGTTGCCCGCGTGACCGTGGGGCCGAGCAATTACGGCTTCGACACCCAGTACAACGGCAAGCCCACCGGTGCCTTCGGTATCCAGCTGTTGCCGGGCGCCAACGCGTTGAATGTCTCCGAGGCGGTCGGCGCCAAGCTCGACGAACTGCAGCCGACCTTCCCGCAGGGCGTGACCTGGTTTGCGCCGTACGAATCGACCACCTTCGTGCGCATCTCCATTGAGGAAGTGATCCACACGCTGGTGGAAGCCATCGTGCTGGTGTTCCTGGTGATGCTGCTGTTCCTGCAGAACTTCCGCGCCACCGTGATTCCCACGCTGGTGATTCCGGTCGCGTTGCTGGGCACGTTCTTCGGCATGTACATGATCGGCTTCACCATCAACCAGCTGACGCTGTTTGCGATGGTGCTGGCGATCGGCATCGTGGTGGACGATGCGATCGTGGTGATCGAGAACGTCGAACGCATCATGAGCGAGGAGCACCTGGAGACCAAGGCGGCCACCCAGAAGGCGATGACCCAGATCACCGGCGCGGTGGTGGCCATCACCGTGGTGCTGGCAGCGGTGTTCATCCCCTCCTCGCTGCAGCCTGGCGCCTCGGGCGCGATCTACAAGCAGTTCGCGCTGACCATCGCCATGTCGATGGGGTTCTCCGCGTTCCTGGCGCTGAGCTTCACCCCGGCCTTGTGCGGCGCATTCCTCAAGTCGACCCACTCGACCAAGAAGAACTGGGTCTACCGCACCTTCGACAAGTACTACGACAAGTTGGCGCATCGCTATGTCGGCGTAGTCGGCCATACCCTCAAGCGCTCGCCGCCGTGGATGATTGCGTTCGTGGCGCTGGTGGTGCTGTGCGGCTTGCTGTTTACGCGGATGCCGGGCAGCTTCCTGCCGGAAGAAGACCAGGGCTTTGCGGTGGCCATCGTGCAGCTGCCGCCGGGCGCGACCAAGATCCGTACCAACGAAGCGTTCGCGCAGATGCGTGCGGTGCTGGAGAAGCAGCCGGCCGTGGAAGGCATGCTGCAGATCGCCGGCTTCAGCTTCCTGGGCTCGGGCGAAAACGTCGGTATGGGCTTCATCCGGCTCAAGCCGTGGGAAGAACGCGACGTCACAGCCGAGCAGTTGATCCAGCAACTCAATGGCGCCTTCTATGGCATCAAGGGCGCGCAGATCTTCGTGGTGAACCTGCCCACCGTGCAGGGCTTGGGCCAGTTCGGTGGCTTCGACATATGGCTGCAGGACCGTTCCGCTGCCGGCCAGGAGGCGCTGATCAATGCGCGCAACATCGTGCTCGGCAAGGCCACGGAGAAGCAGGACGCGCTGGTCGGCGTGCGCCCGAACGGACTGGAAAACTCGCCGCAGTTGCAGTTGCACGTGGACCGCGTCCAGGCGCAGTCGATGGGCCTGGATGTCAGCGACATCTATAGCTCGATCCAGCTGATGCTGGCGCCGGTATACGTCAACGACTACTTCGCCGAGGGCCGCATCAAGCGCGTCAACATGCGTGCCGACGATCCGTATCGCACCGGCCCGGAATCGCTGCGCAACTTCTTCAGCCCCAGCAGTACGGCCACCGGCACCGACGGCCAGCCGGCGATGATCCCGTTGAGCAATGTGGTCAAGGCCGAGTGGACCTATGCCTCGCCCGCATTGAACCGCTACAACGGCTATTCGGCGGTCGAAATCGTCGGTAACCCAGCGCAGGGCGGCAGTTCCGGCCAGGCGATGGCGGCGATGGAAGATATCGTCAACAACAATCTGCCGCCGGGCTTCGGTTTCGACTGGAGCGGCATGTCGTACCAGGAAATCATCGCCGGTAATGCGGCCACGCTGTTGCTGGCGTTGTCGGTGGTGGTGGTGTTCCTGTGCCTGGCAGCGCTGTACGAAAGCTGGTCGATTCCGGTGGCAGTGCTGCTGGTGGTGCCGATCGGCGTGCTGGGCGCGATCACCTTCTCGATGCTGCGCGGCTTGCCGAACGATCTGTACTTCAAGATCGGCATGATCACGGTGATTGGTCTGGCGGCGAAGAACGCGATCCTGATCGTGGAATTCGCAGTGGAGCAGCGTGCGGCGGGCAAGACCCTGCGCGAAGCGACATTGGAAGCGGCGCACCTGCGCTTCCGCCCGATCCTGATGACCTCGTTCGCGTTCATCCTGGGCGTGTTGCCGCTGGCCATCTCCACCGGTGCCGGCGCCAACTCGCGTCACTCCATCGGTACCGGCGTGATCGGCGGCATGGTGTTCGCCACCATGCTCGGCGTGATCTTCATCCCGCTGTTTTTCGTGGTGGTGCGCCGCATGCTGGGCGACAAGCTGGACGAGCAGTCCAAGGAATATCTGGCCGTGCAGAACGACGGTGGAACCCACCGCCCGGATCGCTGAGTCAGGCAGTGGATGCAGATCAAAAGCCCCGGCAATGCCGGGGCTTTTTTATGCAACATCGGTGAAAACCGTAGCGAAATCCGCCCCGCGCAGGAGCGCACCCGGGCGCGAATGCACCACCGTGAACCCCATCCCACCCAACAGAACCCGCTACAGCTCTACACCACGCCCGACGCACGCGCGCCGGTCGAACCACGCACCACGCAACGCCCGGTCATGACCATGCGGCGGATCGGCAATTGCGGATTGCTTAGCCGTTCCAGCAGCAGCGACATCGCCGCGCGCCCCATATCTTCCACCGGCTGTTCGACCACGGTGATGCCCGGTTCGACCAGATCGGTCCAGCGCTCGTTGTCGAACCCGGCCAGGGCCAGATCCTGCGGCAGGCGCAGGCCGGCGGTGCGTGCGGCCTTCAGTGCGCCCATCAGCAGCAGGCTGTTACTGGTGACGATGGCCTCGGGCCGCTCGTCGCTGGCCAGCCATGTACCCAACTCGGCAATCGCCGCCTCCGCGGTGGGTGCCATTTCGCGGTAATCCGGCTGCAGCCCCTGCGCGCGCATCGCGGCCAGATATCCGTCGCGGCGCTCGGCCGCGGTGGTGCTGGTACTGCCGAACAGCCCGCCGATGCGCCGGTAGCCCTGCGCCTGCAGATGTGCCACCAGCTCGGCCATGGCCGCGCCGTTGTCCAGCACCACGCTGTCGTAGCGGCTGCCGGGGCCGGCGCGGTCCACCAGCACTGTGGGGTAATCCAGCGCCAACTCGTGCATGCGCCCCACCGTGACCCGGGTCGGGGCGAAGATCAGCCCGGTGATGCGTTCTTCCTGCATCAGCTCCAGGTACAGCGCCTCGCGTTCGGGATCTTCATCGGTATTGCACAGGGTCACGCGCATACCGGAACGGTAGGCGACCTCTTCCACCGCACGAATCAGCGCCGTGAAGTACGGGTTGCGGATGTCGGCCACGATCACCCCCAGGATGCCGGACTGCTGCGAGCGCAGCCGACGCGCCATCAGGTTGGGGCGATAGCCGATCTGGCGCACCGCCGCTTCCACCTTGGCACGCACCTCGTCGCTGACCGGGCCGCTGCCCAGCGCGCGCGACACCGTGGACTTGGACACGCCGGCCACGCGGGCCACGTCATTGATGCTGATACTCACTGGGACCGTTCCCGCTCCATTTTGCGCACCTTGACCCAGGCGCGGTGTCGGCGCTGATGCTAACCCGAAAGCACTACAGCGTTTTTGTGCACCGCACATTGACCTGGATCGTGGGAACGTTCCCACTATACTTCCCAGCCCGACCTCATCCGGAGCCCGTCTTGTCCTCTCCGTCGCCCGCCCCCGTCACCCCCGATCTGGTGCGCCTGCGCGCTTCCGCCCGTGACAAGGACGACGCCATTGCCCAGGCCGCCCAGTTGCTGGTCGCGGCCGGCTGCGTCGCACCGGGCTACGACGCCAGCATGCGGCGGCGCGAAGGCCTGGCCAATACCTTCCTGGGCCACGGCCTGGCCATCCCGCACGGGGTCGGCGAAGACCGCCACCTGGTGCGTCGCGACGGCATCGCGGTGCTGCAGCTGCCCGAAGGCGTGGAGTGGAACCCCGGCCAGATCACCCGGCTGGTGGTCGGCATCGCCGCACAATCGGACACCCACATCACCTTGCTGCGCCGGCTGACCCGGTTGATCCAGGATCCGGCGCAGCTGGACGCGCTGTTCAGCACCGACGACCCCGGCGTCATCGTCGCCGCACTCACCGGCGACCGCGCGCCCGACACCAGCGCTGCGCCGGCCACCGACCTGGCCGAAAGATTCGAGTGGACAATTGCCTACCCCAGCGGCCTGCATGCGCGCCCGGCGACCCGCTGGGCCGAGACCGCGCGCGGCCTCTCGGCACGTGCGCGGGTGCGTGCCGGCGACCAGGCCGCCGATGCCAAGAGCCTGGTCGGCCTGCTGCAGTTGGGCCTGCGCGCCGGCGACAGCATCACCGTCTCGGCCGAGGGCAGCGACGCGGCAGAGCTGCTCAAGCGCCTGCACGCGGTCATGGACAGCCTCACCGCGCAGGAAAAGGCCGATGACGAGCGCGCCGCGCAACGTCGCGCCGCCCCGGTGGCCGGCTGGACGCCGCCACAGGCGCAGCCGGCCATTGTCGGCATCGGCGCCAGCCCGGGCGTGGCGATCGGCATCGTGCATCGCCTGCGTGCCGCGCAAACCGAGGTGGCCGACCAACCGGTGGGCCTGGGCGATGGCGGCGCATTGCTGCACGACGCACTGACCCGCACCCGCCAGCAGCTCGCGGCGATCCAGGACGACACCCAGCGCCGACTCGGCGCCTCGGACGCGGCCATCTTCAAGGCCCAGGCCGAACTGCTCAACGATACCGACCTGATCACCCGCACCTGCCAGCTGATGGTCGAAGGCCACGGCGTAGCGTGGTCGTGGCACCAGGCAATGGAACAGATGGCCTCCGGCCTGGCCGCACTCGGCAACCCGGTGCTGGCCGGCCGCGCGGCCGACCTGCGCGATGTCGGCCGCCGCGTGCTGGCCCAGCTCGACCCGGCCGCCGCCGGCGGCCGGTCTCACCGACCTGCCCGAGCAGCCGTGCATCCTGCTCGCCAACGACCTGTCGCCCTCGGACACCGCCAACCTGGACACCGCGCGCGTGCTCGGCCTGGCCACCGCGCAGGGCGGCCCGACCTCGCACACTGCCATCCTCTCGCGCACGCTCGGCCTGCCGGCGCTGGTCGCAGCCGGTGGCCAACTGCTGGACATCGAAGACGGCGTCACCGCCATCATCGACGGCAGCAGCGGGCGGCTGTACATCGATCCGTCCGCGCAGGATCTGGACGCGGCTCGCACCCATATCGCCGAGCAGCAGGCCATCCGCGAGCGCGAAGCCGCGCAGCGCGCGTTGCCAGCGGAAACCACCGACGGTCATCACATCGACATCGGTGCCAACGTCAATCTGCCCGACCAGGTCGCGATGGCACTGACCCAGGGGGCCGAGGGCGTCGGCCTGATGCGCACCGAATTCCTGTTCCTGGAAAGCGGCCGCACCCCCAGCGAAGACGAACAACACGCCACCTACCTGGCCATGGCGCAGGCGCTGGATGGCCGGCCGTTGATCGTGCGTGCGCTGGATATCGGCGGCGACAAGCAGGTGGCGCACCTGGAATTGCCGCACGAAGAAAACCCGTTCCTGGGCGTGCGCGGCGCGCGCCTGCTGCTGCGTCGGCCCGACCTGCTGGAGCCGCAACTGCGTGCGCTGTATCGCGCCGCCAAGGACGGTGCGCGGCTGTCGATCATGTTCCCGATGATCACCTCGGTGCCGGAGCTGATCGCGCTACGTGAGATCTGCGCACGGATCCGTGCCGACCTCGACGCACCGGAAGTACCGATCGGCATCATGATCGAAGTGCCGGCCGCCGCCGTCCAGGCCGATGTACTGGCGCGCCACGCAGACTTCTTCTCGATCGGCACCAACGACCTCACCCAATACGTGATGGCGATCGACCGCCAGAACCCGGAACTGGCCGCCGAAGCCGACAGCCTGCACCCGGCGGTGCTGCGCATGATCCGCAGCACCATTGAAGGCGCGCGCAAGCACGACCGCTGGGTCGGTGTGTGCGGCGGTCTGGCCGGCGACGCGTTCGGCGCCAGCCTGCTGGCCGGCCTGGGCGTGCAGGAATTGTCGATGACGCCCAACGACATCCCGGCGGTCAAGGCACGCCTGCGTGGCGCCGCGTTGAGCCAGCTGCAACAGCTCGCCGAACAGGCGCTGACCTGCGAAACCGCCGAACAGGTGCGCGCATTGGAAGCCAAGCGCGAGGACAAGGCATGAGCCTGCAAGCCATCACCGTCACGCTGAATCCGGCGATCGACCAGACCATCCAGCTGGAACACCTGCAACCGGGCGCCGTGCACCGCGCCAGCAGCGTACGCAACGATGCCGGCGGCAAAGGGATCAATGTGGCCGCGTGCCTGGCCGACTGGGGCAGCCAGGTCGCCGCGCTGGGCGTGCTCGGGGTCGGCAATCCCGGCGTGTTCGAAGCCCTGTTCCGCGAACGCGGCATCACCGATCACTGCCAGCGCGTGGCCGGCGACACCCGCACCAATCTCAAGCTGGTCGACGCGCGCAGCAACGACACCACCGACATCAACCTGCCCGGCCTGCGCTTGGGGCAGCCGCATCTGCAAGGCGTGGCCGATCATCTGGACCCGCTGCTGCGCCCCGGCCTGGCGGTGGTGCTGTCGGGCAGCTTGCCGTCCGGGCTGCCGGACGACAGCTGGGCGCAATTACAGGCCCAGGCCAGCGCTGCCGGTGCGCGCGTGTTGCTGGACACCAGCGGCATGCCGCTGGTGAGAGCGCTGGATGCCGCGCGCGCGGCACTGCCGTACGCAGTCAAACCCAATCGCGACGAACTGGCAGCCTGGACCGGCCGCCCGTTGAAAGATCGCGGCGCACTCAGCGCCGCCGCACACGAACTGATCGCTCGCGGCATCCAGCTGGTGGTCATTTCGATGGGCACCGAAGGCGCCCTGTTCGTGCAGCGCGACCAGCGGTTGATCGCTCGCCCGCCACGCCTGGCGCACGGCAGCAGCGTGGGCGCGGGCGATGCGATGGTGGCCGGTCTGGCCGCCGCATCGCTCGATGCCGCAACCACGCTGGAGCAGTGCGCACGGCTGGCCACGGCGTTTTCGATGTGCCGGCTGGAAAGCGGCGACGCGCGCCGGATTACGCCAGCGGGCGTGCGCCGCGCCGCAACCGACGTCGTGATCGAAATGCTGTCATGAGCAGTCACTCGCAGCCGGCGATCCCAGCACCTGGGTATTGGTGGAGTGTGACCGTCGCAGGCAGCGGCAGACCTCGCGCGCGTCACCACCACGCATAACGCTTGAAATTCCCCGCCGGTGCCACCGGCGACCGCAACACAGCAGGAGTTTTGCCATGTTCTCTTCCATCGTGGTCATCGCCGCTGGCGAACGCAGTACCGAAGCCGTCCTGGCGGCCGAAGCGCTGCGCCGCGCGGCCACGGCCGCCGGCCGTCGCGTGACGATCGAAATCCGCAGCGACCAGGGTGTGCTCGGCGCATTGCCGGGCGAGCTTGCCAGCACAGCCGCCCAGGTCCTGGTGGTCGGCGACGCCGAGGCCGACACCACCCGCTTTGGCGATGCGCAACTGGTGCGCCTGAGCCTGGGCGCGGTGCTGGACGACCCGGCCGCTGCGATCGGCAGACTGGCCGAACCCGCCGCCCCGGCCGCCGCCAGCAGTCCCAACGGCACCGATAACGGCAGCAAGCGCATCGTCGCCATCACCTCCTGCCCCACCGGCATCGCGCATACCTTCATGGCTGCCGAAGGCCTGCAGCAGGCCGCAAAGAAACTCGGCTACCAGATGCGGGTGGAAACCCAGGGCTCGGTGGGTGCGCAAGACGCGCTCACCGACAATGAAATCCATGCGGCAGAGGTGGTCATCATCGCGGCCGACCGCGAAGTCGACCTGGCCCGCTTCGGCGGCAAGCGTGTGTTCAAGAGCGGCACCAAACCGGCGATCAACGATGGCCCGGCGCTGATCAACAAGGCCCTGGCAGAGGCCAGCGTGCACGGCGCCGCCACGTCCGCCACCGCCACCGGCACCGCCGCCAGCGCCACCACGAACAAGGGCAGCAGCCGCACCGGCGCCTACAGGCATCTGATGACCGGCGTCTCGTTCATGCTGCCGTTCGTCACTGCCGGCGGCCTGCTGATTGCGCTGGCATTCGCCCTCGGCGGCATCTACGCCGGCGACGATGCGCACCAGGGCACGCTGGCCTGGTCGCTGTTCCAGATTGGCGCCAAGGCCGGCTTCACCCTGATGGTGCCGGCTCTGGCCGGTTACATCGCCTACTCCATCGCCGACCGCCCCGGCATCGCGCCCGGCATGATCGGCGGGCTGGTCGCGGCCAATCTCAATGCCGGCTTCCTCGGCGGGATCATTGCCGGCTTCATCGCCGGCTACGGCGTGGCTGCGCTCAACCGCTACATCCGCCTGCCGCGCAACCTGGAAGGCCTCAAGCCGGTGCTGATTCTGCCGGTGCTGGGCACCCTGCTGGTCGGGCTGGCGATGATGTACGTGTTCGGCCAGCCGGTGGCCGACCTGCTGGCCTGGCTCACCGCCTGGCTACGCGGCATGCAGGGCAGCAGCGCGTTGCTGCTGGGCCTGTTGCTCGGCGGCATGATGGCCTTCGACATGGGCGGGCCGGTCAACAAAGCGGCCTATGCGTTTTCCACCGGCCTGATCGCCAGCCAGGTCTACACCCCAATGGCCGCTGCCATGGTCGCCGGCATGACCCCGCCGCTGGGCATCGCGCTGGCGACCTGGGTGTTCCGCAACCGCTTCACTGCCGAAGAACGCGGCTCGGCCACTGCCGCCGGCGTGCTCGGGCTGGCCTTCGTGACCGAGGGCGCCATCCCGTACGCCGCGCGCGACCCGTTGCGCACCATCCCGGCGCTGGTGATCGGCTCGGCCGTGGCGGGCGCAATCTCGATGACTGCCGGTGCAGAATTGAAGGCGCCCCACGGTGGCATCTTCGTGCTGCTGATCCCCAACGCAGTCACCCACCTGCTCAACTACGTGCTGGCCCTGGTGGTCGGCGTGGTGGTCACGGCCATCGCGCTGCGCCTGCTCAAGAAACCGGTGACCGACGTCGTCGCCTGAGGCCCCCAAGGCGGCACGGACCTACCGCCGCACCCGACGCGCCTGAGTTCTCCCGTGCGCCCCTGACCTGCTTCACCGCTGCGCGCACCTAGATGCGCCGCCAGCGGCCTACCCACCCACCTGCTGTCGCGTTCGCCACCACGGCCACGCCCTTTTGTCCGGAGTCCTGCCATGACCGCTCTCGCCC
>NZ_JFAQ01000037.1 GCF_001304695.1 Xanthomonas axonopodis | reverse complement strand
GGGGGGGCGCCGCTCTTCCGCCTTTTGGGCGCCGGCGAGCAGATGGCCCAGCTTCACGCTGCAGGCCACTGGTATCCCACGGCGGTCACGCTTGCGATCGCCATCGTATTGGCCATCTGGGGTGCATACGCACTCTCGGCCGCAGGCGTACTCCGGCCGCTTCCGCTACGTCGAACAGTCCTGGCGGCGGTCACAGTTGTTTATATCGTTCGGGGTGCGGCGTTCGTCCCGGTGATGGCATATTTCCCTGGCAACAGCATGACGTTCTGGGTCGTGAGCTCGTCGATCTGTCTCGCCATTGGCTTGGTGCATCTTGTGGGGCTTCGCCAGCCGTGGGGCAGGCTGCGTAGGCGTTCGGTCTGACAATTCGTTCAAGCCGACGCCACTTCGCGGCGCGGCTTAATTCAGGCGATCCGAGTCTGCCGAGCGCGCTGTCCATCGGTTCACGCCGCCGCGCGCTCTTCCGGCCTAGGGCGGGTATGCGCAGCGCGCTGACCTAGCGTGCGCTGCGGCGATCCCGGCGGCGTTCAGCGGCTTGCCGCGTGCCGATCCGGCAGCATCGCCGCGCACGCGCTAGGCTGTCGTGCTTCCTGTCGCTTTTCGTTCGGTCCCATGTCCCAACTTGCCACTGCCAGCATCGAAGCGCTCAGTGAGGGCGGGGCGCTTGCGCGCCAGCTCGACGCGTTCGCGCCACGCGCTGCGCAGTTGCGGCTGACCGGAGCCATCGCCGAAGCGTTCGAACAGCGCGATGTGCTGTTGGCAGAGGCCGGCACCGGCACCGGCAAGACCTACGCCTACCTGGTGCCGGCGTTGCTGTCGGGGCTGAAGACCATCGTCTCCACCGGCACGCGCGCGTTGCAGGACCAGCTGTTCCATCGCGACCTGCCGCGGGTGCGCGCCGCGCTGGGCGTGGGGCTGCGCAGTGCGTTGTTGAAGGGGCGCGCCAACTACCTGTGCCAGTACCGCACCCAGCAGGCGCGTGGCGAACCGCGCTTTGCCACGCCCGAACAGGTCTCGCAGTTCCAGCGCATCGTGGCCTGGAGCGGGCGCACCCAGTTCGGCGACATGGCCGAGCTGGAAGCCTTGCCGGACGACTCGCCGCTGCTGCCGATGGTGACCTCCACCGTCGACAACTGCCTGGGCACCGACTGCCCGTTCTACAGCGAATGCTTCGTGGTGCAGGCGCGCCAGCGTGCGCAGGCGGCCGATCTGGTGGTGGTCAATCACCACCTGCTGCTGGCCGATCTGGCGCTCAAGCAGGAGGGCTTCGGCGAAATCCTGCCGGGTGCGCAGGCCTTCGTCATCGACGAGGCGCATCAGTTGCCGGAACTGGCAGCCAATTTCTTCGGCGAAAGTTTCGGCATGCGGCCCTGGCAGGAGCTGGCGCGCGATTGCATGGTCGAAGCGCGCCTGGTTGCCGGCGCGCAGGCCAGCCTGCAGGCACCGATCCTGGCCCTGGACGAAGCCTTGCGCAGCCTGCGTGCCGGGATGGAAGGGCTGCCGCCGCGCGGCACGCAATGGCGTGCGCTGGCCAAGCCGCAGGTGCGCGAAGGGTTCGATGCCGTGCTGTCGTCGCTGGCACGGTTGGGCGAATCCCTGCAGCCGTTGCGTGAGGCCTCACCGGGCTTCGACGGCTGCACGGCACGTGCGCAAGAAGCGTTGAATCGCCTGTCGCGCTGGCTGGGCGAAGACCTGCCGGTGGCCGATTTCGCGCAGGATCCGCCGAAAGAGACGGTCGACAACGATGTGCTCTGGTACGAACTCAGCCCGCGCGGCTTCCGTTGCCAGCGCACGCCGCTGGATGTCTCCGGCCCGCTGCGCGAACACCGCGAAAAATCCCACGCGGCCTGGATATTTACCTCGGCCACGCTGGCGGTGGGCGGCGAGTTCGACCACATTGCGCAGCGCCTGGGTTTGAGCGACCCGGCAACCTTGCTGCAACCCAGCCCGTTCGACTGGGCGCGCCAGGCCTTGTGCTACCTGCCGCCGAATCTGCCCGATCCTGCCGCGCGTGGGTTCGGCACTGCCCTGATTGGCGCGCTGACGCCGGTGCTGGAAGTGTCCAACGGCCGTGCGTTTTTGCTGTTCGCCTCGCACCGTGCGCTGCGCGAAGCGGCAGAGGCCTTGCGCGGCGCACCGTGGCCGTTGTTCGTGCAGGGCGAGGCGCCGCGTGCGACCTTGCTGCAGCGGTTCCGTGATTCCGGCAATGGCGTGCTGCTGGGCTCGGCCAGTTTCCGCGAGGGCGTGGACGTGGTGGGCGACGCCTTGAGCGTTGTCGTGATCGACAAGCTGCCATTCGCAGCACCCGACGACCCGGTGTTCGAGGCACGCCTGGAGGCGATCCGTCGCGACGGCGGCAACCCGTTCCGCGACGAGCAATTGCCGCAGGCGGTGATCGCGCTCAAGCAGGGTGTGGGGCGGCTGATTCGCAGCGAAACCGACCGTGGCGTGCTGGTGCTATGCGATCCGCGACTGGTGAACAAAAGCTACGGCCGCACTTTTATGACGTCGCTGCCGCCGTTTGCGCGCACGCATGCCATTGCTGATGTGCAGGCGTTTTTTGGCGTTGAACCGGCGGTGGGCGACAATGGCATGCTCGCGTTGCCGGTCGGCGACGACCGGTTTTCTTCATTCCTGATTGCGGTTCTGTCATGAACGTCCTTGCCTTCGAGACATCCACCGAAGCCTGTTCCGTCGCCCTGCGTGTAGACGGTCGCGTGATCGAGCGCTTCGAACTGGCGCCGCGCCGCCACGCCGAACTGGCGCTGCCGTGGGCCGAACAATTGCTGGCCGATGCAGGCATCGCCCGTCGCCAGCTCGATGCGATCGCGGTCGGCCGCGGCCCCGGCGCGTTCACTGGCGTGCGTCTGGCGATCGGCATTGCGCAAGGGATCGCACTGGCGCTGGACCTGCCGGTGCTGGCCGTTTCCACGCTGCAGGTGCTGGCCCTGCGTGCGCCTGCCGAGGCGAGCCAGGTGCTGGCCTGCATCGATGCACGCATGGGCGAGGTGTATGCCGGTGTCTTCGCGCGCAATGGCGACACGTTGCTGGAACTGGCACCGGAAGTGGTGTGCGCGCCGGACGCGCTCGTGCTGCCCGACACCGGCAGCGCAACGGGCATGGCCGGCGTCGGCACCGGCCTGGCGGCTGCCGATGCGCTGCTGCAACGGCGCTTTGCCGCGCGCTTGACCAGCGTCGATGCAGCCGCCCTCCCGCGTGCGGCCGATCTGCTCACGCTCGCGGTGCCGGCCCTGCGGCGCGGCGAAGGCGTGGCGCCGGAGCGGGTCGAACCTGCCTACCTGCGCGACAACGTCGCACTCACCCTGGTCGAGCAACAGGCCGCCCGCGCGGCGAAGGCGGCCGGCGCAACACCATGACCGACGCTGCCCAGCGCGCGCGTTTTCGCGGTTGCCTTGGCTCGGTCTTGCGGTGGGCGATGCGCTTGGCGCCACGCTGGAATTCTGCGTGCCGGGCAGCTTCACGCCGATCGACGACATGCGCGGCGGCGGCCCGTTCGCCTTGCGGGCGGGGCAATGGACCGACGACACCTCGATGGCCTTGTGCCTGGCGCACAGCCTGCTGCATCGACAGGGGTTCGATGCGGCCGACCAGATGAACCGCTATTGCAACTGGTACCGGCACGGTTATCTCAGTAGCACTGGTGCCTGCTTCGATATCGGCGCGACCGTGCGTCAGGCGCTGGAGCGCTATCTGGAGGTCTTCAGCGGTAGCACCGATCCGCGCTCGGCCGGGAATGGCTCGTTGATGCGGCTGGCGCCGGTGGCGATGTATTACGCGCATCGTCCTGACGGACTGGCCGATCGTGCGGCCGACAGTTCGCGCACCACTCATGCCGCTGTCGAAGCGCTGGATGCGTGCCGGCTGTTCGCGGTCCAGCTGCGCGCCGCGCTGCTTGGAGGCACGCGCGATCAGGTGCTGCGCGCGCAGCCGGAAACGTCGCTGACGCCTGCAGTCCACGCCTTGGCGATCCGCGATCATATGGCCGTGCCCGCAGCGCAGATCCGCGGCACGGGGTATGTCGTCGATTCGCTGTCGGCAGCGCTGTGGTGCTTTGCCGCCACCGATAGCTTTGTCGAGGTCGTGCTGCGTGCCGCCAACCTGGGCGACGATGCGGACACCACCGCGGCGATCTGTGGGCAGCTTGCCGGCGCGTTTTACGGCATCGAGGGCATCCCCGTCGCCTGGCGCGAGCGCGTGCAGGATGCCGCAGAAATCGTGGCGCTAGCCAACCGGCTGCATGCGGCGGCATCAGGGGCCTGAGCCCGCAGTGACAGCCGAAGATGTCGGGACGTATAGGGCATGCGACAGGTGCTGCGCCGGTACCGCGTGCTGCCCCGGATCGGCAACCGGTCACGGATGATCCTGCGCCGGCACGGGCGTACGCCTGTGCCGCTGCACGCGCTGGCCGCATGTCGATCGCTCCTGGCCGCGCAGGCAGATGCGCCTGCTCCTGCCGTCGCGCAGGTGCCGCTGCGCTCTCGGTCTCTACCCGGTCAGTGTCGCCACATGCTCGCGCGGTGCGCCATGCGATCAACCTACACGCACCGTGTTACCGATCGTCGTGCAGCTCGCCGCCGGGCAGGAACAGCCAGGTGCGCGTGACCTGCAGGATGTCCACATCGTCCTTGGTCTTGGGCAGTGGCGGAAACGGCTGCGCCAGTTGCACCACGCGCAACGCGGCATCGTCGAGCAACGGCACCCCGCTGGAGATCAGCACGCGGCTGCTTTCCACGCTGCCGTCGCGGCGCACGCCCACGCTGATCACCACCTTGCCACCCAGCCGGCGGCGGCGGGCGTCGTCCGGATAATTCAGATTGCCCACGCGCTCGGCGCGGTTCACCCAGGCACGCAGGTAGTTCGCGTACGCGTATTCGCGGGTACTGGCCGAGACGAACTTGCGGTTTGGGCGCTTGGCGTATTGCTCCGAGCGTAGATGTACTTCGGCGGCGAGCCGGGCCATTTCGGCATCGTGCTGGATGCGCTGCGCCTCGGCCGGGGAGAGCGGGTCGGTCTGCGGATTCGGCTGCGGCGTCGGCACGGCCTGTTCGCCACGCCGGCTGGTCACCACCCGGGTCTGGGTCGGCTCGGGCGCGTTCACGCTGGTGGCGCGTTGCGCCTGTGGCGCCAGCCCGGTGCGGTCCTGCGGCACCAGGCCCGGCTGGCTGTCCCGGGGGCGCTGCGCGGTGTCGTGATCGCCGCCGCCCTGCTGGTTTGCCTGGGCCAGGAAGTCGGCCTGCTTGGGCGTCAACGGCGTGCTGGTCTGGCTGAAGATCACATCCAGCGTCGGCACCAACGGTGCGTCCTCGCTGACGGCAAACCCCACCCCCAGGATCAGCACGCCGTGCAGCAGCAGCGAGGCAGTAATCGACCGGCTCGCCGTCCACCAACAGGATGCGCTTGTCGCCGGCAGTGATGTCGGGGATGAAGCGCTGCGCCAGGGTCAGTTTGCGGTTGCCGTCGGTCAGCGTTTCCAGGATCACGTTGAGGTTGGGGTCGCCGGTGCCGCTGCGGAAGATCGAGCGTCCGCCCATGCCGTCCAGCGGCTTGAGCACCGCCTGCCCATGCTCCAGCACGAATGCCTTGAGCGCGGCGGCATCGCGGCTGACCAGGGTGGGCGGGCAGCATTGCGGAAACAGCAATGCGGCCAGCTTCTCGTTGTAGTCGCGCAGGCCTTGTGGGTCGTTGACGATCTGCGCCCCGGCGCGCTGCGCCACGCTCAGCACCTGGGTGTCGTAGACGAACTCCGCATCCACCGGCGGGTCCTTGCGCATCAGCACCACCTGCCCGGGGCCGAACGCCAGTTCGGCGAACTCGCCCAGCGTGAACCAGCTGGTCTTGTCCTCGCGCACGCTCAGCGGCGCCACCTGCGCCACCGCGCGCCCTTCGCGCAGGCTGAGCGCGAAGGGGCGCACGTAGTGCAGGCGGTGGCCACGGCGCTGGGCTTCCAGCAACATGGCAAACGTAGTGTCTTTGGCGATCTTGATGGAGGCGATGGGATCCATCACTACAACGACGTCGAGCGACATGGGGCTAAACCTTTCGAACCAGCTGCCGATGGTAACTTCAAGCGATGGGCGATGGCGCGCCCGGCGGGTCGTAGTGCGCGACTTGCCGGCCGGGACGCACCCAGACGTGGTCGGAACGTCCGCCTGGCGGGGCCCCGGCAATACGCCCTTGACAGTGGATGCGGGTCTTGGGATATACATGTAGCTTCGTGGCGACGTCGGAAGGGATGACGCGTCGCGCGCCCGGGGATATTTGCATGAGTGAAAACATTGCTGCGGGTGGGGAACTCGCAGGGCTGAAGGTGATGGTCATCGATGATTCGAAAACCATTCGCCGCACCGCCGAAACGCTGCTGAAGCGGGAAGGTTGTGAAGTAGTGACGGCAACGGATGGTTTCGAGGCACTGGCCAAAATTGCGGACCAGCAACCTCAAATCATTTTTGTCGATATCATGATGCCGCGCCTGGACGGGTACCAGACGTGCGCGTTGATCAAGGGCAACCAGCTCTTCAAATCGACGCCGGTGATCATGTTGTCGTCCAAGGACGGCCTGTTCGACAAGGCGCGCGGCCGCATCGTCGGTTCCGAGCAATATCTGACCAAGCCGTTTACCCGTGAAGAACTACTGAGCGCTATCCGCACGTACGTCCACGCCTGACCAGGGGGAAAGGCAACATGGCTCGAATTATATTGATCGAGGACTCGCCCACCGATAGGGCAGTCTTCAGTCAATGGCTGGAAAAAGCAGGCCATACGGTCGTCGCCACCGATAATGCAGAAGAGGGGCTTGAGCTGGTTCGCAGCCAGGCACCCGATCTTGTGTTGATGGATGTGGTGTTGCCCGGTATGAGCGGCTTCCAGGCAACCCGTGCACTCGCACGCGACCAGGCCACCAAGGACATCCCCGTGCTGCTGGTCAGCACCAAGGGCATGGAAGTCGACAGGGCCTGGGGTTTGCGACAAGGTGCCAGCGACTACATCGTCAAGCCGCCGCGCGAAGACGACCTGATCGCGCGCATCAGACAATTGGTGCGTTGATGCGCTCTCCATTCGACATTCTCGAAGACTACGAACATCGTAGTCTTGCGCACGCCACGCCGCTGCCGGAACGCCAGTTCTCGGCCGACATCTGGCGCGGTGTGGGGTATCGCGTTGGTACCCGGCGACTGGTCTCGGACTTCCGCGACGTGGCGGAAATCGTGCCGATGCCGCCGGTCACTCCGGTGCCGGGCGCACAGCCCTGGTTGCTGGGCGTGGGCAACCTGCGCGGCAATCTGTTCCCGGTGATCGATCTGAAGCAGTTCCTGGAGGGCCGTCGCACGGTGCTGCAGGAAGGCCAGCGTGTGCTGATCATGCGTCAGAGCGGCGGCGACGTCGCGCTGACCATCGATGAGCTCTACGGCCAACGCAGCTTCGAGCAGGTCCAGGCGGTGGAACCCGGCGAGTTGGCGCAAGGCCGCTACGCCCATTTCATCGACCGCGCCTTCCGCAACGAGACGCAGGACTGGGGTGTGTTTTCCCTGGCGTTGCTTTCGCGCACTCCTGAATTCCGGCAGGCCGCGGCCTAAGCCGCGACCCCGCCACGTCCTACAGATCGAGGTCGAACCATGAGTACCGCCCCGGACGCCCGCAAGACCAACAAGCTCGGCAGCGTCAGCACCAGCTTCTGGCTTGGTTTGCTGGTGTTGTCGATGATCGTGTTTGGCGCCAATACCGGCGTCGCGACCTGGCAGGGCAGTCGTCTTGCCGGTGCCGGCACCGGCGCGGCCGACTTGCAGGTGCTTTCGCAGCAGCTGGCCAACCAGGGCCGCGAAGCGGTGTCCGGCGACGCCAAGGCCTTTGCCGCCTTCAAGGGAACCAAGGGCCGCATCGACAGCAAGGTCAGCGAGCTGTATGGCCGTTACGGCCAGGAAAGCTCGATCGCCAGCTCGATGGCGCAGCTCAAGACGACCTGGGTACCGCTGAGCAAAAACGCCGATCAGGTCATCGCCAGCGAACCGGCGGTGCTCGGTCTGGCCGGCAACGCAGAGCGCTTCTCCGGCAGCGTGCCGCAGTTGCAGGCGCAGTTGAACGAAGCGGTGCGCGCGATGACGGTCAGCGGCGCGCCTGCCTCGCAGATCTACAACACGCTGCAGCAGGTGGTGGTCGCCGGCACCATGGCACGCCGGGTCACTGAAATGCGCGCCGGTGGCGCCAATGCAGACGCCTCGGGCGACGCACTGGCACGCGACTCGGTGGTGTTCACGCAGATGCTCGAAGGCCTGCGCACGGGCAACGAAGAACTCGGCATCGCTGCGGTGCGCAACCCGGCCGCGTTGTCGGCGCTGGAGCAGTCGCAGGCGCAGTGGACGACGATGAAGAAAGACGTCGACGCCATCCTCGCCAGCTCGCGTAACCTGTTCGCCGCACAGTCCTCGGCCGCCGCGCTGACGGCTGGCTCGGGCAAGATGCTCGAAGACAGCAAGAAGCTGTTCGATGCCTTCTCGGCGTTCGGTTCGGTGCGCGACACGCGCCTGTTCCCGAACTTCTGGCTGGGCGTGGTGTCCGGCCTGGTGGCGCTGCTGGCGATCATCGGCTTTGTGTGGAGCTCGGTGCGCGTGCGGACCCGCGAGCAGGACGTGCGCTACCAGTCGCAGGTGGAATTCAACAGCCGCAACCAGCAGGCGATCATGCGGCTGCTGGACGAAATCAGCTCGCTCGGTGAGGGCGACCTGACCGTGGAGGCCTCGGTGACCGAGGACATGACCGGTGCGATTGCAGACGCCATCAACTACGCCGTGGACGAACTGCGTCACCTGGTGACCACCATCAACGACACTTCCGCGAAGGTGGCCGTGTCGACTCAGGAAACCCAGGCCACGGCCATGCAGCTGGCCGAAGCGGCCGGCCAGCAGGCTAACCAGATCACCAATGCGTCCGAGCGCATCAGCGAAATCGCTGCCAGCATCGAACAGGTGTCGCGCAACTCCACCGAGTCGGCCGAAGTGGCGCAGCGCTCGGTGGTCATCGCCGCCGAAGGTGCCGGCGTGGTGCGCGAGACGATTCAGGGCATGGACCAGATTCGCGACCAGATCCAGGAAACCTCCAAGCGCATCAAGCGGCTGGGCGAATCCTCGCAGGAAATCGGCTCGATCGTGGAACTGATCAACGACATTTCCGAGCAGACCAACATCCTGGCGCTCAACGCCGCGGTGCAGGCAGCATCGGCCGGCGAAGCCGGTCGCGGTTTCGCTGTGGTGGCCGACGAAGTGCAGCGCCTGGCAGAACGCACCTCCGGTGCGACCCGACGCATCGAAGGGTTGGTGCAGACCATTCAGGCCGATACCAACGAAGCGGTTAGTTCGATGGAACAGACCACCTCCGAAGTGGTGTCCGGTGCGCGTCTGGCCGAAGACGCCGGCACCGCGCTGACCGAAATCGAGCGCGTGTCCAACGCCTTGAACAACCTGATCAAAAACATCTCCATCGCTGCGCACCAGCAGTCGGCCGCAGCGACGGATATCACACAGACCATGGGCGTGATCCGACAGATCACCAGCCAGACATCGCAGGGTGCAGAGCGGACGGCCGAATCGATCGGCAACCTGGCTCAGCTCGCTGCCGATCTGCGCCGTTCGGTCGCCGACTTCAAGCTGCCGGCGTGACCACGACGCGGAACTGGAAAGGATCAGCAGATGGCGCGTAGTCGCATTACGTCGATGCAGGAAGTGACCAGTTGCCGCGCTGGCGGCGAGTCGGTCGTAGTCAGGGGGCTGCAATGAGTGCGCTTCGCGATGCGATGAGTCACGCCGCACTGGGCTGGGTCAAGCCAGAGCTGGACGAGACGTTGCGCCAGGCGCGCAACGAGATCGAATACTTTGCCGAAGAACCGTCCGACACCAGTCGGATGCGGTTCTGCGCCGGCTACCTGCACCAGGTGCAGGGAACGCTGCGCATGATCGAGTTGTATGCGCCGGCCATGGTGGCCGGGGAGCTCGAGCTGCTGGCCCAGGCCGTGCAGGCGGGCGAGGTCGCCGACCGCGATGAAGCCTGCGCCATGCTGATGCGCGGCACCGTGCTGCTGCCCGATTATCTGGAGCGCTTGCAGAACGGTCACCGCGACATTCCGATCGTGCTGCTGCCGCTGCTCAACGAAATCCGTGCCACCCGTGGCCAGCCGGGTCTGAATGAAAGCGTGCTGTTCGCGTTCGACCCGCAGGCCGGTGTTGCCACCGAGGCCGAGCTGGATCATGCGCGCGGCAGTCTGAGCGGGCGCAATCGCGAGTTGCTCGACACCGTCGGCAATGCGGTCAAGGAAGAATTGCTGCGCGTCAAGGACGCGCTGGACCTGCATCTGCGCACCGGCGGCGAGATCGCCGAGCTGCAGACCCAGGTCAACGATCTGGGCAGCGTTGCCGACACCCTTGGCATGATGGGCTTGGGCGTGGCGCGCAGCGTCGTCGTGCAGCAGCGCGATGCATTGGCACGCGTGGTCGATGGCCAGACCCAGATGGACGAAAGCGTGCTGCTGGATATTGCCGGCGCGCTGCTGTACGTGGATGCGTCGCTGGACGATCAGGTCGCCAGCCTCGGCGCCGACCCGGGCGACGGCACCGAAGTCAGCAACAGTGCCAACTCTTCGGAAGTCCGCCGCACGGTCGATGTGCTGGCGCAAGAGGCGATCGCCAACTTCGGTGCGGCGCGCGAACATTTCGTCGCCTTCATCGAAACCAACTGGGACCATGCGGGTCTGGCCGAGGTCCCGCACCTGCTCGGCGAAGTCGGCGGTGCGTTGCGCATTCTCGAGCTGCCGCAGGCTGCCGATTATCTGGAGGGCGTGCGTCGCTACGTCGACCTGGAATTGATCGGCAAGCAGCGCGTGCCCAGC
This sequence comes from Xanthomonas axonopodis, assembly GCF_001304695.1. Classification (GTDB taxonomy): domain Bacteria; phylum Pseudomonadota; class Gammaproteobacteria; order Xanthomonadales; family Xanthomonadaceae; genus Xanthomonas; species Xanthomonas axonopodis. The sequence goes on along the minus strand of NZ_JFAQ01000037.1, from coordinate 24,997 downwards.
GGACGCCAGCTGGACACCCTGGCCGATGCGATGGCCAGCCTGGAGTATTACCTGGAAGCCCTGCGCGAGCGCCGTCCCGGCCGCGAGGAAATTCTGGATATCACGTGTAACAGCCTGGAAACGCTGCGTTACTGGCCGCTGCCGTGGGGCCAGCCGTCCGATTTGCCGGTCGGAGCGGACCAGCCGGGCAGCGCGGCCGAGCCGCAGCCAGTGGCCGCTCCGCCGTTGCAGCATGCCGACGCGCCGCAGGCCGCCAACGATGCCGCGTCTTCGCCGTCGCTGGAATGGACGAACGAAACCATCGTCGAGACGCCGTTCGCTGTCAGCGTGGTGCACGACACCGGCGCCGCGGCGACCGATACGGTGTTCTCGTTCGACCCGGTAGCCGCCGAAGAAACCGTGTCCGGCCAGTCGCACGTGCCGTTCACCGTGGCGCCGCTGGATCTTTCGGACGACGGCGCGCAGGTGCCCGGTGAATGGCACCTGGAAACCACGGAGCAGGCCGCGCCGATCGCCGCCTCTGCGTTCGACCCGGTATCGGCCGAGCAGGATGGCAACGAGGCCACGCAGGTCAGCTACACGGTAGATCTGAGCGCGCTGGAGCAGCAGCACGCTGCCGAGCCGCTGGCTGCCGAGGACGCGCCGCTGCAGATCGAGCAGATCGACCTGCCTGGCGACGCCGATCAGACCGACGCACCATTGGATTTCATCGCCGAGAACGCAACGCGTCGCGCGCAGACCAGCATCGAAGATGCCTTCTGGCCGCCGCCGAGCCCGCCGCAGGAATTGGACGACCCGTTCGTCGAGCCGGCACAGGAGCCGCAGGACGTCCCGTCCGAAGCAGCAGCCGAGCCGGTCGCCCCGCGCGTGCAACAGGCGGTGGTCAGCGAGTTCGAGCTGGACGCCTCCGTTGCGTTCCTGGCCCAGCTCGATGCAGCGGCCGCGCAGTTCGACGTGGAGCGCCCGCAGGTACCGACGGTGGCAGCCGATGCACAAACCGCGCAGGCAAGCTCTGAACCGGTGTCCAGTGAACCTGCTCAGGAGGCTGCCGACGCCGGCATTTTCGGCGGCTTCGGCGACAGCGATATCGACCACGATATCCGCGACGTGTTCCTGGAAGAATTCGACGAAGAGCTGGTCAACCTGGGGCAGTTGTTGCCGGTGTGGCGCGCCGCGCCCACCAATCCGGAAACCCTGCGCCCGATCCGTCGCGTCTTCCACACCCTGAAGGGCAGTGGGCGTCTGGTCGGTGCCAGCGTGCTCGGCGAGTTCAGCTGGAAGATTGAGAGCATGCTCAACCGCGTGCTCGATAATTCGCGGCCGGCCAGCCCGGCGGTCGTGGCAATGGTCGCACTGGCCTACGAGGTGTTGCCGCAATTCAACGCCGCGCTGCGCGACCAGGGCCGCATCAGCGCCGATTTGCCTGAAATCCAGGGCATTGCCGAGCGCGTTGCTGCTGGCGAAGAGGTCTATTACGTGCCCGCAGCCGCAGCCGCGGCACCGGTGGCCGACGCCGTCGCGATTCCGGCGGCAGCCGCAGGCGTGTTTGCCGCCAGCGGCGGAACGCCGGCTTCGGTGGACAGCGTGCTGCGCGAGATCCTGGAAGCCGAGGTCGCCACGCATCTGGACACGGTGAACGGGTGGCTGCAGGCCAGCCGGGCCGAGCCGCAGTTGGCGACCGAAGAATTGCTGCGCGCCGTGCACACGATGAGTGGCGCGTTCGCGATGACCGACGTGCCGGAAATCACCTTGGTGACGACGCCGGCCGAGAGTTACGTCAAGCGCCTGCTGGCTGCCTCGGTCACGCCGTCGGCGGACGGGCTCGATGCACTCACCGCCACCGCTGCGGCGATTGCCACCACGGTGACCGCACTACGCGCCGATGCGCCGTTGATTCCGTCGTTCGCACCCCTGACCGAACGCTTGCGCGCGCTGGTGGACACCTTGCCGGAAGCGCAATGGCCGCCGCAGGTGTTCCTGGACGAGTTGGACGATATCGACGCGCCAAGCGCCACGGTAGACGGCAGCGCTGCCCCGGTCGAACTGACCGATGCGCAGGATCTGTCGCAGTACCTGGACGCCGGCGCGCTGCCGTCCGACGCGCCCGCATCGACGCAAGATGCCGAAGCCGCGCAGCTGCAGTCGGACGACGCGCCGATTTCTGTGGACGAGCTGGCCGAGGCCGAGCATGATTCGGCACTCGCACTGGACGCGCCTGCACTGCATGCGGTCGACGACGCCGGCCATGCCGCCGTGCACGAAGATGTCCACGCCGCTGCCGAGTCTGTGCCTGCATCGAGCGACGACGCGCTGGTACCGATTGCCGAATCCGGGCAGCTTGCCGATGCGCTGCACGGCAATGCTGCGCCAGACGAATCGGCAGACAGGGCCGCATCGCAGGGCATCGACGCACACGACCTGCCGGCCGACAAGCCGCTGGTCGACGCCGAGGCCTGGGATGCCACCGAAGTGCAGCATGCGCAGACTGAAGCGCACGATCATGCTCCGGGCGAGCACGCGGCAGAGGTGTCCACCGAAGCATCTGCTGAGGTGGTGTCCAGCGAGCACGACGCCGACGCGACCAGCACGCACGCCGACAGCATTGCGGTAGATGAGCTGGCCGATGCGGAAGCTGCATTGGGCGATGCACAGGCGCTGGCTGTAGCCGATGCCGAGCAGGCAGCGGATGCGCAGGCGCAGCATGTGCCGACGCACGAGGACCAGGTTGCAGCAGGCGCTGACGAAGCGATCGAGAGCATCGAAGCGCTGGAGGCCGCGCACGCCGACGCTACGTTGGCCGATGACGCCAACCCAACGACCGCGGAAGACTGGACCCCGGAAACCGCAGCGCTGGACAGCGTGCCGGCCGATCTGCCTGGCCATGAATACGCCCACACGCAGGAACACACGGGCGAGCAGCCGGCAGACGAGGCGGCGCAGCACGGCGATGCAGCACTGCCGCATGAGCCGTATGCGGGCGAACAGCAACCTCTGGAACAGGCCGCGCAGCCGGGCGAGCACGCAGCGGTGGAAGCGCATGCGTCTGCGAATCAGCAGATGGATTCGGGTGATGGCGCGTCTGCCGATGCGCAGCAGCACGTCCACGAGCAGGTGCCGTCGGACCAGTACGTCGATGTCGGCGAGCAGCTGCAAACGGATGCGCATTGCGGCGAACATGCTGGCGACGCGGAGCACGCGAGGGAGCACGAGGACGCCGAAGCCGCCGAAGCCACGCATTCCGAAGCGAAGCACTCGGAAGTCGAGCAGACCGAAGCCGAGCATTCCGAAGCAGAGCACGCAGGCGCTGACCATGTTGACGCCGCGCAGGCCGATGCCGATGTCCTGCCCGATCACACCGTCGAATCGGTGCAGGCATTCGAAATGGCGCATGCGGCCGATCAGGTGGAAGAGGCGGGCGATCCGCAATCGGAGACTGCGCCGGAGCTGCACGACACGCAGACTGTCACCTCCGACGACGCGGCGCAGGCGGATGAGCAGGCCGCAGTCGATGCGTTTGCCGTGGCCGATCATGCCGATCATGCCGAGCGCGCAGAACAGTTCGAGAGCGTAGAGCAAGCAGCGCACGCGGGTCACACGGAAGCTGGCGACCATGCCGGTGCCGATCAGCATGCCGACGCCGCCGCAGATCAGCACGCAACCGACCGCAGCGCCGACGAGCCGGAAGACACCGCCGCCGCTGCGTTCAGCGCCCCGGTCGAAGATGCGGCGCGTGCCGGAACCGCTGGCAACGATATCGGCGCGGCATTCGATGCCGGTCCGCTGAACTTCGATCAACTCGACGGCGAGCTGGTCGACATCTTCGTCGAAGAAGGGCGCGACCTGCTGGACCATTGCGATGGCCTGATCGCGCGCATGCGCGAAGCGCCGGGAGACCGCGATGTCCTCAACGGACTGCAACGCGATCTGCATACGCTCAAGGGCGGTGCGCGCATGGCCGGCATCAATGCCATCGGCGATCTCGGTCACGCGATCGAATCGCTGCTCGAAGCCGTGGCGGCCAACCGCACCGACATCGATCGCGACGACGTGCGTCTGTTCGAGCGTGGCTTCGACCGCCTGCACCAGTTGCTGACCCTCACCGGCATGCACCGTGCGGTGACGATGCCGACCGATCTGGTGGAAGCCTTCGAAACCCGTACCCGTGGCCGCAATGCCGCACCGCCCAGCGACGCCGATGTCCGCGCGATCGCCAAGGCGTCGGTGGAACCGGCGCCGCTGTCCGCCCCGGTTCCGGTGGAAGGCCAGGCCGAAGAAGACTTCCTGCCGCGCGTGCAGCAGGAACAGGTGCGCGTGCGTGCGGACCTGCTCGACCGCCTGGTCAACCACGCCGGCGAAGTGGCGATCTACCGCTCGCGGCTGGAGCAGCAGCTGGGCGCGTTCCGTGGCGCCATGGGCGAACTGGATCGCACCAACGCCCGTCTGCGCGATCAGTTGCGGCGTCTGGATCTGGAAACCGAAGCGCAGATCGTCGCGCGTTATCAGCGCGAACAGGACCAGGGCGATCGCACCTTCGATCCGCTGGAACTGGACCGCTTCTCCACCCTGCAGCAGCTCAGCCGCGCCTTGAACGAATCGGCGGCCGACTTGGGCGGCTTGCAGGGCGTGCTGGAAGATCTGTCGCGTCAGTACGACGGCCTGCTGCAACAACAGTCGCGCGTCAGCTCCGAGCTGCAGGACGGCCTGATGCGCACGCGCATGGTGCCGTTCGATGGCTTGGTGCCGCGTTTGCGTCGTGTGGTACGCCAGGCGGCCAGCGACACCGGCAAGCAGGTGCACCTGGTGCTGGAAGGCACCCAGGGCGAACTGGATCGCAACGTGCTCGATCGCATGGTCGCGCCGCTGGAACACATGCTGCGCAACTCGGTGGCGCATGGGCTGGAAACGCCCGAGCAACGCCGCGACGCCGGCAAGCCGGAAGAAGGCAGCATTGCGATCCGTCTGCGCCGCGAAGGTTCGGAAATCGTGCTGGAAGTGGCCGACGACGGCGCCGGGCTGGACCGCGAGGCGATCCGTCGCCGCGGCGAAGAGCGCGGCCTGATCGAACCGGGCCAGGCGCTGAGCGAGGCCGAACTCGACAACCTGATTTTCGCTTCCGGCTTCAGTACCTCTGAGCAGGTCAGCCAGTTGGCCGGCCGTGGCGTGGGCATGGACGTGGTGCGCAACGAAGTGCGGCAGCTCGGCGGCTCGGTGGATATCCACTCGGTACGCGGGCAGGGCGCCACCTTCACCTTGCGTCTGCCGCAAACGCTTGCGGTTACCCAGGCGGTGTTTGTCCGCATCGGCGAAACGACGTTCGCGGTGCCGGTGGGTTCGGTCAGCGGTATCGGCCGCATCTCGCGCACCCGTTACGAGTCGGGCGAGGGCGGGTATCACTACGCCGGCGAAGAGTACGTGCTGCACGACCTCGGCTCGTTGGTCGGCCAGGCCGCCGCGCGTGCCGATGGTCAGGCGCAGGTGCCGTTGCTGTTGGTGCGTGCGGGCGACCTGCGCGCGGCGGTGGCAATCGATCAAGTGCTGGGCAACCGCGAAGTCGTGGTCAAGCCGGTGGGCCTGCAGATTGCCTCGGTGCCGGGCATCTACGGCGCCACCATCACCGGCGATGGCCGCGTGGTGGTGATCCTGGACGTGGCCCCGCTGGTCCGTCGTTTCCTGGCCCAGCCGGCGCGGCCGTCGCTGGAAACGCAAGCCGAAGCGCAGCGCCAGGTGCCATTAGTGATGGTGGTCGACGATTCGCTGACCATGCGCAAGGTCACCAGCCGCGTGCTGGAACGCCACAACTTGGACGTGTCCACCGCACGCGACGGTGTCGAGGCGCTGGAACTGCTCGAAGAGCGCGTGCCGGACCTGATGCTGCTGGATATCGAAATGCCGCGCATGGACGGTTACGAGCTGGCGACCGCGATGCGGGCCGACCCGCGCTTCAAGGCGGTGCCGATCGTGATGATTACCTCGCGCAGTGGCGAGAAGCATCGCCAGCGTGCCTTCGAGATCGGCGTGCAGCGTTACCTGGGCAAGCCTTACCAAGAGTTGGATCTGATGCGAAACGTGTATGACCTGCTGGGGATCGCCCGTGTCCGGGACTAATGGCGTAATGGGAACTCCGGTTGCTTTGCTGGGTTGTCCCGGTCAGGCGCGCGAGCGCCTGCGCGAAGCGCTTGGCCTGGCCGGGGCGCAGGTGGTGCTGGAAGACGAGCCAGCGGCGGTCGACGTGCAGATGCTGCGCGACGCCGAGCCGGTGGCGGTGCTGGTTGCACTCGAACCGTCGATCGAAGACGCGCTCGAAGCGCTGGAGCCGGCCTTCAACATGCCTGGCGTCACCGTGATCTTCGACGAGGCCGAACTGACGGTGCGTCGCGAAGGCTGGGAAGCGCAGCGTTGGGTGCGCCATCTGGCCGCCAAACTGCACGGTCATGCCGACGTGCTGCCGCCGGGCACCGAAAGCGAGCCCTCGCTGCAGCCCGAGCCCGGCCTGGCGCTGGCACCGCGGCAGCACTCGGACCTGCAACTGGATCAACACCTGGAAGCGGCCGCGCATGCATTCGACAGCGTGCCCGGCGATGCCTTGTTCGCGCATGCCTCCATGCAGGAGGCGGTACCGGCCGCTGTGGAAAAGCCGGGCCTGACGCTGGGCGATTCCAGCACCTGGGGCCTGGTGGACGAGGTGGCCGTGGTGGTGCGCCCGCGCGCCGAACCCGATGTGGCGGCCCTGTCCACCGGCGGCTTGTCGCTGGTGGATCTTGAGCATGGCGGCAGCGTCACCGGCGCTGTGCTGGTCCTTGCTGGCATCGGTGGGCCGGATGCGATCCGCCGGTTGCTGGCCGCATTGCCGCCGGAATTCCCGCGCGCGGTGCTGGTGCGCATGACCCTGGACGGCGGCCAGTACGGCAACCTGGTGCGGCAGATGGGGCGCGTGTCTGCGTTGCCGGTCGCACTGGGTGAAGCGGGGCAGGTGGTCGCACCGGGCAAGGTGTACGTGCTCTCCGACGAGGTCGGCGTGCAACAACACGCCGGCGCGCTGGCGTTCGTGGCACCGGCCGATCCGGCCGGGCTGATCGCGGCGCTGCCGCCGGCCGACAGCGCGGTACTGATGCTCAGCGGTGCCAACGAGGCGCTGGTGGAGGCGTCGCTGGCATTGGCCGAGCAAGGCGGCTGGCTGGCCGGGCAATCCACCGACGGCTGTTACGATCCCGCCGCCGCGGCGCGTCTGGCGCGGCAAGGCATTCTGACCGGCGACCCTGCGCAGTTGGCGCAGGCGCTGGCACAGCGTTGGCCGGCATAAGCCGGGCGTTCCCTTTCGAATCGGAATCATGCGATGAGCTACGCCAATAACGACGAAATCCGCGGCGTCCTGATCCAGGCCGGTAGCGAGCGCGTGCTGCTGCCGAACGCCACGGTGGCCGAGGTGATGTCGCGCGTGGCGGTCGAGCCGCTGCCCGACATGCCGCGCTGGGTAGTCGGACGCATCGACTGGTACGGCTGGAAGGTGCCGCTGCTGTCGTTCGCGCGCCTCAGCGGCATGGGCGATGAGCCCACCGCAGTCAACAACAAGGTCATCGTGTTGAAGGCGTTGGGCGGCAACCCGGCGTTGCCGTATTTCGCGCTGCTGACTGCCTCGTTCCCGCAGCTGATTTCGGTGCCGCGCGATGGCCTGCTGGCCGATGCCTCGGAAGACGCGCTGCCCGACGGCGTGCACATGCGCGTGCTGCTGGGCGAGCAAAGCGCGCTGTTGCCGAACCTGGACGCCATCGAAGCGCAGGTTGGCCAGGCGCTTGCGGTTGCTGCCGCCTGAGAACGGGCGGCGCGCCTGCTGTGTTCGCCGTCAGGCGGGTGCGGTGGCACCGTGCAGCGGAGGCTGCCGTGCACTGAGTGATGTGCAGTGAGGGCGTGGCTGACAGTCGGGTGTTCCATCTTATGCACTGGATGACGCCGGAGACGGCTTTCTGCTTTCGGAGCATGATCGGTCTGCATCAGCCGGAAGCAACTGGCATCGAGACGACGCGCGCGGTAGAGGCGTGGCAGCCATGAGTCTTCCGCTCTTTGCGCCGATCCGCCGCGCCGACGGCGTGGTGCTGTGCGATCTGGCCGTGGTCGATCCGGCTGCAATGGCCGACTACCACACGCGTAACCGTGCCCATCTGGCCGATGCGATGCCGCTGCGCCCGCCCGCGTTCTACACCGCCGAGGGTTGGCGCCGCCTGTGCATTGCATACCGCGGCGCGATGCCTGGCGAGCGTGAGCTGCAACTGGTCTTGTTGCAGGGCGAGCAAGTGATCGGCACCACCGGGTTCACCCAGATCCAGCGCGGTGCGTTCCAGGCGTGCCACATGGGCTATGGCCTGGACGCGGCGCAGCAGGGACGCGGCTTGATCCAGTGGGCAGCCACACAAGGGATTGCCTTTGCCTTCGGCCAGCTCGGCCTGCACCGGGTGATGGCGCAATACGTTCCGGAGAATCTGCGCAGTGCGCGCGTGCTGCAGCGGCTGGGCTTTCAGATCGAGGGCTATGCGCGGCGCTATCTGCAGTTGAATGGCCACTGGCGCGATCACGTGCTCACCAGCAGGTTGCGCGACGACGACACGCCCGGCGAAGTCACGGTGGATGATCAGCCGGTTTAGGACGCAGCGCCCGAGAGCTCGATCCGTAGTTCATCGGCGGCTGGATTGCTGTCTTGTACAGGCTCGATCTGCGTTGGCCAGCCCACGTCGTTTGAGTTGATTGCGCAACTGCGCCGCCCGGGTCTGCACGGCCGCCGTCTTCGGCGTGGCCGCCATGATGCGGATCGTTATCGATGTCTGCGCGCTCCCGGAAGCAGCATGGTCCGCAAGCCAATCGCCTGGTGATGCGGAAAGTTTCAGCAACGTCGTGCGGTGTGTCTGGTCGCGCGTGCCTGTATCGCGTTGCGGCTGTGCCTGCTGTGTAGCAGTGCCGCCGGCCGATGGTAGCGACCAGGTTTTCCGAGATGCACCAGGCTGCGGCTTGCCGACCTGCGGTTTCCGTCTTTAGTGTAGGTGCAGCTGTAGGCGCGGCAAGCGACGCGGTGCGCGATATCGGTATGTCGGGGGTCGCAGGTGCGTTAGCCGCGATGGGTTCGATACGCAGCGATCGATCTTGCGACGGTGCTGGCATCACCGGTCATGCCGACGCCACCGCAGGCGCTGGTGCACGCTTGGTTGGTTGCGGAGTAGGCATGATGTTATCCGTGCCTGCCGCGAGCGCGCCACTGGCCTGCACATCGTCTTGCGCCGTCTCCGGCACTGTTGATGGTTGAGTAGGCAGCATCCCTGCCGCTGCGCATGGCATCGCCCGTCGCTTGCCGCCAGCCAGATCCATGCATCGCACGCGCAGCGGCCGAGCCAGTATTGGCCCAGCCACGTAGCGGTTGTGCACGGATCCGCATGCGACAACGCCGCAAGCAGGTTTATCCGCACGCCACGCTGTCGCATGATGGAAGGCTGGTACCGCACTGCGCGGCCGCTCGTTTCCGTCATGGAGTCATCCGCATGCTTCAACGTCGTCACTTCCTCAAGAGCGCCACGCTGGGCGCGATTGCGTCCGGGCTGGCCGGCTGGGGCGCCCGCGCGCAAGCTAGGGCAGGCGCCACGCCAGGTGTACGGCCGACGGCGCTGCCGCGTGGTGCGGCGCGGGTGATTTCCACCTGGGATTTCGGCGTCGCCGCCAATCAGGAAGCCTGGAAGATTCTCAGCAGCGGCGGTATTGCGCTGGATGCGGTGGAAGCCGGTGTGCGTGTGCCGGAAGCGGACCCGAGCAATCCCACGGTCGGCCTGGGCGGTTATCCGGACCGTGATGGCCGGGTCACGCTGGACGCCTGCATCATGGATCACCTGGGCAACTGCGGCGCGGTGGCATCGCTGGAAGACGTGGTGCACGCCATTTCGGTGGCGCGTGCGGTGATGGAGAAAACGCCGCACGTGATGTTGGTGGGCGATGGTGCGCGTCAATTCGCCTTCGAACAGGGTTTTCCGAAAACCAGGCTGTTGACCCCAAGCTCGGAAGCGGCCTGGAAAGAGTGGTTGAAGACCTCGAAGTATTCGCCCGAAGCCAATGTCGAAAATCGCGCCTGGCGCGATGCCAAACTGCCGGGCGGCAAAGACAATCACGACACCATCGGCATGCTGGCGCTGGATACGCACGGCAATCTATCCGGTGCATGCACCACCAGCGGCATGGCGTGGAAAATGCACGGTCGCGTGGGCGATAGCCCGATCATCGGTGCGGGCCTGTACGTGGACAACGAAGTGGGCGGTGCGACCTCGACTGGTGTGGGCGAGGAGGTGATCCGGAACGTCGGCAGTTTTGCGGTGGTGGAAATGATGCGGCAGGGCAAATCGCCGGCCGACGCCTGCCGCGAGGTGGTGATGCGGCTGATACGCCGCAAGCCGGAATTGACGCGCACATTGCAGGTCGGCTTTCTGGCAATGAACAAGCGCGGCGAAGTGGGTGCGTTCGCGATCCAGAAAGGCTTCAGTTACGCGGTATGCGACGCGCAGCGGCAGGATCTGCTGGTGCCTGGCGAGAGCCATTACACCAGCGAGCCAGCGGCATGAGCGCGTTAGGGTTGGAAGTGGCTGCCGATTCGGTGGCCTCGGCGTTGGCTGCGCAAGCAGGCGGTGCGATGCGCGTGGAGCTATGCGGCGGACTGGATGGCGGCGGGCTGACCCCGTCGCTCGGCACGTTGGCGGTCGTGCGCGAGCGTTTGCGGATTCCGCTGTATGTGCTGGTTCGCCCGCGTGTGGGCGACTTCGTGTTCGACGCTGCAGAAGTGGAGGTGATGCGGCGCGATGTGGAGCAGTGCGTGCGGCTTGGATGCAATGGGGTGGTCCTTGGCGCGCTGGACCGGCATGGGCAGGTCGATCTGGCGACGATGCGCGTGTTGATGCAGGCGGCAGGGCCGTTGGGGGTGACGTTTCATCGTGCGATCGATGTCAGTGCCGAACCGTCGCGTGCGCTGGAAGATGCGATCGCGCTGGGTTGCGAGCGGGTGCTCACCTCGGGTGCACGTGCGAGTGCGCTGGAGGGAATCGACACCATCGCCGCATTGGTGCGGCAGGCAGCCGGGCGCATCGGCATCATGCCCGGTGCCGGGCTTTCCGAGCACAACATCCGCACCATACGGCAGCACACCGGCGCGCACGAATTCCATGCATCGGCGCGTGGCATGATCGCCGCCCAGGTGCCGTCGCCGCACCCGTATATCCGCGATCTGGGCGGAGACTACCAGCGGACCGATGCCGCGCGGGTACGCCGGATGGTGGACGCGCTGCAGCAAGCGTGACACGCGCGCAACGGCGCGTTCGGCCAGAGAGCCGCTGCTTGACTTGCCCAAGGACGATCACGGCGCGGCACGATTGGTCGCTGCGCATGTCGCGTTTGCCATCTACGGATGGGGTGAGGGTTCCGCGCTGGTTTGCTGTTCGTCCTCAGAGTCATCGCTGACCTGCTCGGGAATGTGCAGCGTGAAAGCGGGAAAGCGCGCGCGGTCTTGCGGGTGTGCGTTGACGATCAGCTCACGGGTCTTCCACATCTGGACCGCCTTGGTCAGCGTCGCTGCATCGATCGGGCTTCCCTGGTGATAAACGAACTGCCCGAGATGATCGACGATGCCCAGGTGCGCGCTCTTCTGCGCCTTCCAGTTGCTGACGTTCGTGTAGTGGCGGCTGAGGCCTTCCTCGCTCCCGTCTTCGACTCTGGGCGATGGGCCTGCCATGTCGCTCACCCGTTTCAGGAAATGCCGATCCCTGCTTTCTTCCAGCATTTTCTGCAAGTCCGGAATCTGGCCGAAGGTGGTGGGGGTGTCTGGCGGGCGCTTTTCCGGAAGATAGGATGGAGCCCCTTCCAGAAAGGGATTTCTTTCCTCATCAATGACAGTACTCAGCAATGCATATGCGGTGTCTTCGATGCGTTCGAGCGCAACCTTGTTCAGTTCAAGCGCAACCGTACGAAGCGGGTCGAGTTCCGCTTGCAAATGCTCCGGCACCCGGATGATGCAGTTGGCAGGTAATTCGGCGATCGACGAGGGCAGTCTGCAGAGCTTGTTGCAGCCTTGCAAATCGAGTTCTTCCAGCTGCGTCAGGTTGTGAATGTCCAGCGGCAGCGTGAGCAGGTTGCTGCAGTCTTTCAGATTCAGTCGCTTCAATGGCGCATTGCCGCCGTTGATCGGCGGATAGAAGCGCAGCGCTGTGCAGCCTTCCAAATCAATTTCCTCCAGCTTTGGCAGTTGATGGATGGCCGCGGCAAGCTTGGACAGCGGGCAGTTGCGTATCTGTAGGCTTTTCAGATTTTGCAGGCTGGTGATGGAAGCCGGAAGCGACGTGATGCCGGTTTGGACCAACTGCAGGCTCTGCAGGTTGACCAAGCCCTCGTGCTCGCCGGATGCGTTGGTGCTCGCCAGGTGTTCGGGAAGTTCGATCAATTCCGGGCACTCCAGGATGGAGAGCTCGCGTAATCGGCTGAGGCTTGCGATGGATGCAGGTAGCGAGCGAAGCGGATAGTGCGCAAGCGTCAGTGTTTCCAGGCCCGCATACTGCTGCACGGTGTCCGCGAGCTCCGTCAACTCCGCCGGGGACGGGCGAAGCGCGGTGGAGCGCCGTGATGGTGAAGCGCCCCCGGTCGGTGGCACGCGGGGGGGCGCCGGCGGCAAGCGTTGCGACTCGGTGGTGACAAAATGGAAGCGAGAGCGCTCTATGTCGGTGAGCTGTCGCAATTGCGGCATCCGCGGAGGATGTCCGGACGCCTGGTTCGTTCGCGGGGCGCTGCCGTGTCCGCCGTCAGGAAGAGGGTGAGCGGATGTGGTTGGCTGGCGAGAGGTCTCGGCAGTGGTGGGCGTTGCTGGCGGACGTCCGGAACGGTCGTCAGGCACATATCTGGTCAGGCCGCCGAGCATGCCGGTAGGGCGCTCGGGCGCGGGGTGTGCGGGGGGGACATTGCGCGTGGGCGCATCTGCATTGGACACAGTCTGCTCCCGCAGTCCGACAGGTGTGCCCGGCGGGCGTGGTTGATCGACGCGTCGCATCGCATCGCATTCCTCGTCTTGGCTCTCGCTCAATGACGATGATCGGCATGCAACGCGATTGGCGAATCCCGAGGGGCGAAGCCGTCGTCATCATGACGAAGGGGCGGCGGCGTGGACGCATGCCGTTGTACAGCGCTCTGACAGCGTTGCGGGGGCGGGCGCCTGGCAGGGGCTGCATGCGCCGAACCGCGTGGGATCGAGCACCACATGCTTGATCCGTCGGCGCTTCCAGGTGTAGCTGACATGCACCAGCCCATCGCGGGTCTGGATCACGGCCGGATACGAAAATTCATCATGGGCGCTGTCTTCCAGCGTCAGCACGCGTTGCCAGTGCACGCCGTCGTTGGAGAGGGCAACGGCCAGGGTACCGCGACCGTCCCACCAGTCCTTGCCGGCAATGGAGGGGTTGTAGACCAGTAACGCACGACCGTCGCGCAGTATCACTGCATCGGTACCGGAGTTCGGATTTTCCACGTCCAGCAAGTGCATGGGCTGCCAATGCAGGCCGCCATCGAGTGAGAACGTGCTGAAAAGTTTGTTTTGCTGGCTGCGGCCCAACGCCTGCAGACGGCCATCCGGATACAGCAGCAGGCTAGGCTGGATCGCGCCGATCGTCTTGGCATCGTTGAGCGGCATGCTGCGTTGCCAATGCACGCCGTCGTCGTCGCTCCATTCCAGATGTGCGCGCCAGCCGCGGTCTTCGCTGCTGCTGGGCGCCAGGATGCGGCCGTTCGGTAATTGCACCGGCTTGTTCTTGATCGGCCCGAGAATGCCGTCGGGCAACCGCTGCGGTGGCGACCAGTGCACGCCGTCGTCAGTGGAGAGCAGGCGCAGCCCCGACCATTGGCGCGGATTGGGTCCGAGCTTGTAGTACAGCTGCACCGGCCCGGTGGCCGATTGGAACAACACCGGATTCCATGCCGGTACTGCAGTGCCATCGATGCCGGCATGTGCGCCATCGGCAAGACGGCGCGGTGTCTGCCATTGCTGCGGGCCGCGCTGAGCGAGCCAGATGCCGACATCGGCCGCACCTTCGTGCTCGCCGCCGAACCAGGCGGCCAGCAGATGACCATCGCGCGTTTCCAGCAAGGTGGAGGCGTGTCCTTGCGGCGTGGGAGCCGGGTCGGCGATGAACTCGCTGAGCACGATCGGCGAGGACGGCGACGCGGGCGATTGCGCCTGCGCAACGATCCCACCCAGGCTTGCAGCAAGGCTCGCAACAAGACGGCTCAGCAGGCGTGGCGGATACATCGTGGTCCAGTCCTGGGCGGAGTTTAAAGAGACCTCTTTATTATCTCTTAAATACCACGTGCTCTGTCCGCCGAGGCTGCTTGGAAGAACGGCACCGCCAGCCGCACGGCGGTGCGGCCGCTCTGCTCATGCTTCCACTGGCTGGCGCAATTGGCCTGACCTGGGCGCGATGGCGCATACGGTCATCGTGCGGCATTGCCGCGGTACAGCCTTCACTGCAGCGGATTGCCCAGCAGCATTGCACCCGCGCGCACGATCACACTGATGCTGCGACCTGCGCTGGGCGTGGCAACGCGAGGGTCGAGTTGCGCGCGCGCCGGCCGCTATCGGGATGGCACCGTGGGTGGTGGGGTGGTTGTCGGCGCGGCGATGCGGGCACCCGGTCGCGAGGAGTTTTTAGCGCCGAGTGGCCTGCACAACGCAAGCCGCGGTGCATCCATTCACTCAGGAGTGCATTGATGGCTTTTCCCACCAGCCTCGATTCGCAGATCACCGAAGCCGTCACGCAGACCAACGTCAAGGTCGATGGCGAAGCGCCAGCGGTTGCGATGGGTTCGATTTACCAGAGCCTGGCCCATTCGAGCGGCATCCTGTTTCAGAGTGCGGTCCGTGCACAGCAGCAGCCAAACAGCTTGGCGCAGGCGGGCGAAAACCGGGGCGTGATGCAGACCTACGGTGTCGATACGGGCGCTTGCGCGGCCGATGTCGAGAAAGTTGCGCAAGGCGGTGCCGCAGACAATTTGAACAGTCTGCTCACCGTGCGCAATTCGTTCGACACTGCGAAGTAACCGCCTCTGGCGACAGCGTCACGGCTGTCGCCACGCTTGCTCGTGCAAACGCGTCGCTCAGGCCGCGTTGTCGTCGCGCACTTGCGGCGGCAGCAGCGTCTGCGGCTTCTTGGCCGATTCGGTCTGGCACAGGAACGTCATCAGGTGTGCGGCTTCGGCACTGCCCATGGGCTTGCTGTGGATCTGCTCGGCGAAGGCGTTTTGGGTGTGCTCGGCAACGGCGGGAACGGACTCTTTTGCAACGGTAGACGACGACATGCAACGCTCCTGGAACCTGCAATCAAGCCGTCTACGTCGCAAGTAAGCGCATCCGTAACGGAGTCAGCCGGTGATATTGCCTGGAATCTGTGCCGTCCGATACCTCGACGGTATGCGGGCGGCGCAGCGGCACCGGACGTTCTGATAACGGCGGCTGCGGCCAGGTCTAAAGCGCCATCGACAGAAATCCGCCCCGGCGGTCAGTTTCGATTGCGCAAGATGGCCCAAGGCCATGGGGCGTCTTGCAAGAACGCGGCGGCTCGAGAGCCGGATCGTTGTGCCGGCGCCTGGTAGCGCAGTGCCAGCTCCACCAGGCCATCCATGCGGCGGCTTGCATCCTGCCAATACGGCATGGAACTACCCAACGTCCGGCTTTCTCCGGGATAAATCGCGCGATGCGTGGTTGGGCCGGAGAGTTCGTTTACGGAATCGCGTGTTCGTTGCAGCAGGACTGGATGGAGAGGACAGGCGCACCATCGCCGCTTCGCACCGGTTGGAGTTTGCTCATGCGTGTCCAGCGATCCACTGCACAACATCTTGCCACACGCGATTCTGCGGCCGTTGAAACGCCGCCCGCAGCGCAATCGCCGCAAGATCGACAGGGTTGGCCACTCGGATTGGAAGTGCTGCAGACGCGGTCACTGCCCAAACGCACACGCCGCGATGAGAGCGAGCGACGACCGCACCACGGAGATGCCAACGCCCGAGTTACCGAAGCGGAGTCGGCCTATGACGTCCTGGTGGTGGCCAAATACCTGGCCGACCCCTTGCACGGAACCGCGGACGACACGGCCGAATTGATCAACGACATTCCGCGCCGCGGCGAACCCGGGCAGTCCGCGGACGCTGGGGATTCAGCGCATCCACCGGGCGACCATGCAGCGGCACCGGATGGCCACCATCCACCGCAAACCGCGCATCCCGCACAGCCGCACCCTGCAGATGCCCCGCATGCGCCGACGCCGGAGGGGCAGCACGCGCCGCATGCCGACGTCGGGCATCCGGCGGATCCGCAAGCGGTTGGGGATGCGGCGAAGGACGGCATTCTGCACGCTCTTGCCGAGGAAGGCGCGCCGGCAGGCGCATTCGATCTGGTGATGAGTCTGGGCATCAGCAGTGCGATGTTGCCGCTGTCGAGTCTTGCGATCTATGCCGCGTACAAGGAAACCCGTGAAGTTGCAGAGCAGCGCACGCACTTGCGGCAGCGGGAACGCCGCCTGCGCTCGGAGCAGGCGGCACTGCAATCTGGCTTGGACACGGCTTCGCCTGCAGAGGTTGCAAATGCGCACGCGCATGCACTGAGCGAGGCGATCGATACCAACGCCTACCTGCAGCGGCGAAATGCGCGCGACGGTGCCATTGCTGCGACCTCCATGGCCTCGGCCGGGGTGATCTTCACCAAGGCAGCGAGCGAACTCGGCATCCAGGGCGGGCTGGCCATCGCCAGCAAGAGCGCAAATGCGGCGGGCTTGGTGGGCCACAGCGCCGCTGCCGCAGGTGCTGCTTCTGCGGCGGGCATCGCCGGCAGCTTCGTGCTAGCGCCGTTGGCGAGCGTGGCGGCCACCGCATTGGGGGCCACCTTCCTGCACCAGTCGCGTCGGGAGAGGACGCGTGTTGCCGTGGATGTGGGCCGGGTCGAGCGCTTCCTGCAAGACCTCGAACCCAGCGAGCTCAGTCCTGGCGCACAGCACTACCAGCACTTTGTGAGCACCAAGTTGGGCAAGTACGACCGCTTTGCGCATCTTTTCAATCAATGGAACAAAGGATTTGTTGTGGGTGGTGTCACCTACACCGCCAGTACGTTGACCAAAGTCGGCGTCAGTGCGGCCGTCCTCGCCGGCGCCACGGTGGCCGCACCGGTGGGCACCGGCCTGATCATCGGCGCAGGTCTGCTCGGTGCGGCCACGATGGGGGTCGGCAGCCATCAGTTCCTGCTGGCGCACGGCAAGCAGAAGCGCTATCGCAGGTACCAGACCGAGGACATGCCCGGCGTGGATCGCGCGCTGCTGGCGGTGGCGGACCTGTTGCCTGCACGCGAGGCGGAGAGTGCTGCAGCCCAGCAAGCGCCCAACCTTGCCGACCGTTTGCAGCCAACCGCGGTGGACGTTGCACTGACGCCAGTGGCGGAGGAAGCGGCAGAGAGCGATGAAGACGCGATCGTTGCAGAAGCTGATCCGCGCCTGGAGCAGCAGCATCGCCAAGGCGTCTCTGGCGCACGTGATGGGCAACCGGCCATGCCGGAACTGGCCGCTTCGAGTGCCGAAGGGTCGAGCGCAAGAGCGTCAGATAACGCGGTTCCCCAACATGGTTTCGAGTTGCGGAGCGCGCTTTACGCCTGCGTCGACGGGCAGGAAAGGGCGTTGGACGCGTTTGTACAGACCGGTGCCGGCGACCTGCAAAAATTGCATCCGACCCAGCCGCGCTCGACAGATCAGAGCAAGGGCGCGGGTCGGACGGCACCTGCGGCGCCGCTGAGTCGGCGCGTCAATGCAGCCCTGCGCGCAGCAGCGAACTATGGGCGCGCGGTATTGACCGGTAAGCCGAAGGAGGCGCGCGGCAAGGCGATGCGTAGCCATGCGAAGCACAGCGCGGTGCTGACCGAAACCGCGCTTGCGCAGTGGCTGCAAACGCCCGGCTCGGTGAAGCCGCAGATCGCCTACATGCAATCTTGCCTCGAGCTGCAGAAGAAGTATCTCGATGCCAAACTCGCCGCGCAGGCGGACCTTCCGCAGCCCGGCATGCACGATGCTCAGCATTCTCATGGCCAAGCTCCGGCTGCGACGGTCGATCGGGCGCCGGAACAGCTGCTGGCCCAATTGCACCAAGCGCGCACGCGCGACGACACCCAGCAGCGCACCGTCAGCCTGATGTTGCAGGAACTGGAGATGGCCGAGCAGGAGCTGGCAAGCCCAGATGCGCGAAGCCAGGCGCGGGCCGCCGCCAGGATGCCCGGTCTGCAGCAGCGCCTGATCCGGGTGCTGACCTCGAACGCGATCGTGCCGCAAGAAGGCGCTGCAGGTTTTGCCCGGTTCTGTATGAAACAGGCCCGTCAGCACACGACCCATGTGCGCGGCACGCTGTTGGCGACCGAAATCCAGGCAGCCCGCATTCGCGAACAGGCTGCTGCCTCAGCCCCTGCGTCCACGGCGTGATGGCGGCTGGGCGAGCGAGCAAGCGTCTGCAGCAGCCGCCTTGCAAGACTCACTCTTTGGGCTTGAGCCACGCCTGCTGCGTCAGTCCGCGCACGCTGGGGGCGGCGACATCGTCCAGGTCGAAGACCACCACCGTGTTGTCACCCTTGCGCTGGAACGGCGCGGGGAAATATACAGCGCGGTCTGCGGGCCGATGTTCCAGTGGCGGCCCAGGTTGACGCCGTTGGCCCAGGCAAAGCCCTTGCCGAAGGCGCGCATGTCCAGATAGGTGTCGGCCGGCGTGCCGATGCGCAGGGTGCCGCGATGGAACGCCGGGCCTGGCACTGCCTTGCCGGTCCATCCGCGGATGCTGTCGGGCGTGCGCATCGGCAGCGGGAAGGCTTGCCAGCCAGTGAGCTGCTGGTTGTCCAGTAGCACCGGGTCGACCAGGCCGGCGCGGCCGTCGGCCATACGCGTGCCGTAATTGATGCGGCCGCTGTTTTCGGCCAGCACATCCAGGGTGTGCTGGCCTGCAGGAATCTCCACCTCGAGGAAGACCTGCTGCAAACGCCGCTCGACGCTGCCGAGCGGTCGTTGATCCACGTACACGCGCGCCGCATCGCGCACATCGCCCAGATACAGCGGGCCCTTGCGCGGGCCAGTGATCGTGGTGCGGTAGAGGATGTAGCCGTAATCCTGGCCGAACTGTTCCATCGGCTGCGGGGTGTCGATGGCGATCGGTGCGGGCAGGTTGTCCCAGAGCGAGGCCGATTCGCGCAGCGGCGTGGCTGGCAGCGTGGTGGTCGCGATCGGCGCCGGCAATGCGGGCGGTTGCACGCCGCTCACGCGGGCGATGGCCTCGCGCATCAACGCGAACTTGGGCGTGGGGTGGCCGGCTTCGTCGAGGATGGCGTCGTAGTCGTAGCTGGTGGTCTGCGGCGCGTAATGATCGCTGGGATTGTTCTGGAAATTGGCGCCATTCATGAAGCCGAAACTGGTGCCGCCGATGAACATGTAGAGATTGGCCGAGTGGCCCTGGCGCAGGATCCACTCGAACTCTTCGGCCTGTTGCTTGGCATCGGTGGCGGCATGCGGCTTGCCCCAATGGTCGAACCACCCGGCCCAGTATTCGCCGACCATGCGCGGTTGATCGGGGCGGAACTTGATCAGTTTGTCGAATGCGCTCTTGGCCTCGCCGGGTGCGAAGTTCACCACCGCCAGGGTATCGGGCAAGGTGCCGTTGGCGAGCATGTCGGCGCCGTCGGAGGTGAACAGCAAGGCCTTGTCGAAGCCGGCCTTGACGTACATGGCGCGGTTGTCGGCCATGTAGGCGTGGTCGTCGGCATAGGAGCCGTATTCGT
Source organism: Xanthomonas axonopodis (assembly GCF_001304695.1). Classification (GTDB taxonomy): domain Bacteria; phylum Pseudomonadota; class Gammaproteobacteria; order Xanthomonadales; family Xanthomonadaceae; genus Xanthomonas; species Xanthomonas axonopodis. The sequence goes on along the minus strand of NZ_JFAQ01000037.1, from coordinate 5,157 downwards.
TCTCGACCTGCACGGCGATGATCGGCCCGCCGTTGTGGTTGAGCAGCGGTTGCACCTGTTTGGCCAACGCATCCAGATACGCCTGGCTGGCGGCGAGAAAGCGTGGGTCGCGGCTACGGACGCGGATATTGCCCTTGCCGAACAACCAGGCCGGGTAGCCGCCGGCTTCCCACTCTGCGCAGGCGTAAGGGCCGGGCCGCAGGATGACGTTCAAACCCTGCGCGGCGGCCTCTTGCACGAACGCGGCCACATCGTTGTTGCCGGAAAAATCGAACTGGCCCTGCTGCGGTTCCACCAGGTTCCAGAACACGTAGGTTTCCACCGTGTTCAAGCCCAGGGCGCGCGCTTTTTGCAGGCGGTCTTTCCAGTAGGCGCGCGGAATGCGTTGGAAATGGATGGCGCCGGACAGCAATTGATACGGCTTGCCGTCGCGCACGAATTGCGTGCCCTGGGTGCCGAAAGCGGGCCAGGGCTCGGGCGTCGCGGCAGCGGCGGGCAGCGCGAGCGCCAGGGCCAGGGGAGCAAGAGTGGTACGCAGCATGGAGGTCTCGATGTAGGTGGGCCGGTGGTGCGGGTGGATGGCAGGGGCCGGTGTTTGCGTTCTGCCCTCATCCGCCCTTCGGGCACCTTCTCCCGCTTGCGGGAGGAGGAGCAATCCCCGCTTGCGGAAAAGAGCAAAGCAACTTCCACTGGCGAATGAAAAGCCATCCCTGTTTGCGCGAGCGGGGAAGGGCGTTCCCCATTCGCGCAGCAAGAACCGAACGCGCCGCCCGCGTAAGCGACGTACTGGCATTACGCGAACGACGGTGGCAGATCCTTCTTGTCTGCGCCGAAGGCCGGGTTCGGCTTGGGTCCCATCGCAAATTCCAGCGTGCCACCGGCAACCAGCTCGGTGTGGCGGAGCCAGGCGCGGGTGAGCGATTCGCCGTTGAAGGTCAGTGATTGCACATAGATGTTCTGCGCGCTGTTGTCCTTCGCCACGATGCGCAGCGTGCGGCCGTTGCCCACATCCAGCGTGGCGCGTTTGAACAAGGGGCTGCCCACGATGTAGTTGCCGCTGACCGGGTCCACCGCATACAGACCGAGCGCGCTGAGCACGAACCACGCACTCATCTGCCCGCAGTCCTCATTGCCGGACAGGCCGTTACGCGCGTCGTGATACTGCTCGCGCAGCAATCGGCGCACCATCGTTTGGGTCTTGTATGGCTGGCCGGCGTAGGCGAACAGATACGCCACATGGTGGCTGGGCTCGTTGCCATGCGCGTACTGTCCGACCATGCCGTCGATATCCGGGGGTGCATCGGCGGGCAGTTCGGAGCTGGTGGAAAACAGCTCGTCCAGCTTGGCGACGAAACCGTCGCGGCCACCGTACAAATCCATGTACCCGTACAGATCGTGCTGATTGAGGAAGGTGGCTTGCCAGGCGTTTGATTCGGTGAAATCGCGCCATTTGGCGATGTGGCCCATGCCGCGCGGGTCGAACGGCGTGGCCCAGCTGCCGTCGGCAAGCCGCGCCTGCACGAAGCCGCTGTCGCGATTGAACACGTTGCGGTAGTTGCGCGAACGTTCGCGCAATGCGCGTGCATCGTCGCTGGCGCCGGCGGCCTGCGCCAGGTGTGCGCAGGCCCAGTCATCGTAGGCGTATTCGAGCGTGCGGCTGACCGCCTCGTCCACTTTGTCGGCGGGGATGTAACCGAGCTTGCGGTACTCGTCCAGGCCGTGGGTGGTGTCGTCCATTGCACGTTTGCGGTACGCCGGCCATGCGGCCTTGTAGTCGATACCGGTGAAGCCCTTGGCCTGCGCCTCGGCCAGCACCACGGCCGAGTGATAGCCGATCATGCAGCCGGTCTCCACGCCTTGCAGCGGCCAGATGCCCACGCCGTCCGGGCATTCGTTGGCGCCGCGTACCAGGCATTGCACCAGGTCCGGCACGCGCTCGGGCTGCACCAATGTCAGCAAGGGATGCAATGCGCGGTAGGTGTCCCACAGCGAATAGGTGCTGTAGTTGTGATAACCGGTGGGCGCGGTGTGGATCTGCAGGTCCATGCCGCGGTAGCGGCCATCCACGTCGGAGAACAGCGTGGGCGCCAGCAGGCTGTGATACAGGCTGGTGTAGAAGATGCGCCGTTGCGCGTCGTCATCGCTGTCGATGCGCACGCGGGCCAGTTCCTTTTCCCAGGCGGCGACGGCTTGCGCATGCACGCGCGCGAAGTCGAAGTCCGGCAATTCGGCGTCCAGGTTGGCCAGTGCATTGTCGGCGCTGACGGCCGAGATGCCGACCTTGATCAGCAGCGGGGCGTCGGCAGCGTCGGGGTAATGCAACGCGGCCTTGAGGTGGGTGCCGTCGATGCTGCGCGTGCCGGCGGCCAGTGCCTGGTCCTCGTTGTACAACTGCACGTGCTTGAAGGGGCGCGAGAGGCGCATGGCGAAATAGATGTAGCGGCCCTTGGCCCATTGGTACACGCGGCGTCCGCCGGTGAGCGTGCGTTCGTCGACCACGCGTAGCTGCGCATCGCTCACGCGGGTGGGAATGCCGGGCTTGTCCTGCATGCCGTGGCACAGGTCCAGCAACACATGCGCGGGTTTGCCCTTGGGGAAGTGATAGCGGTGCAGACCGGCCCGTGCGGTGGCGGTAAATTCGGCATGCACGCCGCTGTCCTTGAGGCGCACGCGGTAGTAACCCGGCGATGCGGCTTCATCGGCATGGTCGTAGCGCGAGCGGTAGCCGGCGTCTGGGTTGTCGAGCGGGCCGGGCACCAGTTTGACCTCGCCGGTGGCGGGCACCAGCAGGAAATCCAGCATGTCGCCGATGCCGGTGCCTGAGAGATGCGTGTGCGAGAAGCCCATGATCGAGCCGTCGGACTCGTGGTATCCCGAGCACGAATCCCACACGGCGTTGTAGGTGTCAGGGCTGAGCTGCACCATGCCGAACGGCAACGTGGCGCCGGGAAAGGTGTGGCCATGGCCGCCGGTGCCGATGAACACATCCACATGCCGGGTGAGGTCGGCGCGGGCGCGCGCATCGGCCGGTAGCGCGTAATTGCCGGCACGCGCGCGGGCCAGGCCGGGCAGGCCGACGCTGCCGAACAGGGCTGCGGCGATGGCGCCATGGAGAAAACCGCGTCGTGTTGCCATGTGTGTGGTCTCGGAATGTTGCGGGCGATGCCGGGGTACCCTCATCCGCCCTTCGGGCACCTTCTCCCACAGGGAAAAGGCAAGGTCAGAGGCTGCGCAGCAGCTGGGGTTTGCGCTGATGCAGGTCGATGATCAGTTCGCCGAACAAGGTGTTGGCCCAGGCGAACCAGTCGCGGGTGAAGGTGCTCGGGTTGTCCTTGTCGAAGGCTTCGTGCATGAAGCCGGTGCCGGCGTGGGTGGTTTTCAACCACTGCACGCATTGGCGCAGTTGCGCGTCGTCGTCGCTGACCAGCGCGTATTGAATGATCGACATCGGCCAGATGGTGCCCATGCCGCTGTGCGGGCTGCCGACGCCTTCGGCGGCGGTGCCGCGCGAGAAATACGGGTTGCGCTCGCTCCAGGCCAGCTGGCGCGTGCGCAGGAACACCGGGTCGGCGCGATCGCAGCAGCCCAGGTAGGCCAGGCTGAGCAGGCCGGGCGCGTTGGCGTCGTCGATGAATAACTGGTTGCCGAAGCCGTCCACTTCGAACGCCCAGTACGCCTGCTCGTCGGCATCGCGTTGCTGGCCAAACTGGCGGGTGGCGGTTTCCACTTCGTCGGCCAACGCGGTGCACTCGGCGGCAAAGGCGGTGTCGCGATGCAAGGCGGTGCTCATCGTGGCCAGCTGCCGCAGCGAGGTCACCGCAAACAGGTTGGCCGGCACGAACAACGGAAACACGCAGGCGTCGTCGGAGGGGCGGAACATCGAGTGGATCATGCCGTTGGGCTTGGTCGGCTGGCCGTAGCCTTCCAGCACCAGGGTTTCGGTGGCCAGTGGCGAAGGCCGCTGAAACACGTACGGGCCGCGGTTGTCCTTGCGCTGCTGTTCGCGGAAGGTCTTGACCACCACATGCATCGCCGCGCGCCAGTCGTCGTCGAACGGTGCGGCATCGCCGGTGGCGCACCAGTATTCGTGCGCGATGCGGATTGGGTAGCACAGCGAATCGATTTCCCACTTGCGCTCGCCCACGCCGGGCTTCATGTCGGTGATGTCGTTGAGCGACCACTTCAGGCGTTGGGTCTGGCTATCGGGCAGGAACGCGTTGGCATACGGGTCCAGCGTGATGCATGCGGCCTGGCGCTGGATCAGGCCATGGAACATGCGCCGCAAGGCCGGATCGTGCTTGGCCAGCGGCACGTACGGGTGCACCTGCGCGGAGGAATCGCGTAGCCACATCGCGTGGATGTCGCCGGTGATGACGAAGGTGTCCGGCTTGCCGTTGCGGGTGCCGGTTTCCACCGTGGTGTCGAGCGTGTTCGGGTAGCAGTTCTCGAACAGCCAGGCCAGTTCGGGGTCGGCGATGCGCGATGTGACCTGCGCGATTTGCTGCTCGACTGCCTTGCTGACAAAGCGGCGCTGCGCCTTGGGCGGACGCTTGCTGACAAAGCGGCCGGTTGCGCTGGACGCGCCGGCAGCGGGCGCGGCCGCAAGGGCGGGCAGGGTACCGGCGAGCAGGCCGGCGCCGGCACTGGCGCCCAGCAGCTGAAGGATGTCGCGGCGGGTGTGCATGACCTGGAGCTCCTTGGATTTCGACAGCGGGCCTGCACGCCAGTGCCGCTCCAGCGCCGCGCTGACTGCCGGCTCAGGATGAGACCTATGCATGACCAATTCCCGATGACCATACAACGTGTGCGCCGAATGTGCATCGTGCGTCCGCACAATTCGGTGGCGTATGTTTATGTGACTCTATTGCGGTAGACGCTGAAGGCAATTGACACGGGCCGCGGCCGTGTGGGCGGTAAAAGGTGTCGATGTTGATCGGCCTACCGAGCACGCCAAGCACAGGATACGCGGTCGGTGACGCATTACGCTCGGCACGAAATTGTTATGGCTGAGCGTCGTGGCAAATCGAGAAACAGCATTTTTGGGGAAGCCACATCCGGGGTAATCCTGATTGGTTTGAAAGACATATTGAAGACATTCAAAATCACCATGCACCGTGGTGCTGGTCATTAATTTCGAAGGTGCGACGTCCCCCCGAT
>NZ_JFAQ01000036.1 GCF_001304695.1 Xanthomonas axonopodis | reverse complement strand
TGCCGGGACTGAACAGCTAGGGCATAGGCCACACCAGGTCACTGTCAGCCCGGGCTTAATGGCAACTCAAGGTCGCGCAACTTCAGAGCCGACACTGCAATCAGCGGCATTGGGTCGCGCTCGCACGACGCAACCCAGCCAACCTCTTCAGCTCTGAAATCTCTCACGCATCCCCAGCGCAGCGCGCACAGCGTCCCAGGGCTGGCCCGGCCCCGCATTGGCAAAGCGATAGCTGATACTGCGGCGGGAGGTCTCGCCCGGCCGCAGGATGGTCGACGGAAAATTGGGGTGATTGGGGGCGTCCGGATAGTCCTGCGGCTCCAGGCAGACGCCACGCCCCAGTCCGGGATGGTGGGCGTCCAGATGCTGGCCTTCGTACACCTGCACCGCCGGGGCATCACTGCGGATGCGTAGCGCCACGCCACTGTGCGGGGAATACAGCTCGGCAACGCAGTCCGCGTCGGCGGCCAGCACCAGGCACTGGTCATAGCCCTTGCCGAGAATGATCTGCGGATGCGTCGGGTCGGTGTTGTCGGCCAGCGCAGCAGACTGGCGGAAATCGAATGGGGTACCGGTGACCGATGCGATCTGGCCCGTGGGGATCGACTCGGCATCCACCGGCAGGTAGCGATCGGCTGGCACGCGCAGCACCTGCGCTGCGGCACGCAGCTGCGGGTCGCCGGACAGGTTGAAATACGGGTGATGGGTGAGGTTCAACGCAGTCGCGGCATCGCAGTGCGCTTCGAAGTCCAGCTGCAGGCTCAGCCCGTGAAGCTGCAGGCGCGCACGCACGTGCAGATTGCCGGGGTAGCCTTCTTCGCCATCGGGCGAGTCGTAACCCAGCAGCACCTGGTCCGGTGCCTGCTCCAGCACGCTCCACACCCGTCGCCCGAAGCCGCGCAGCCCGCCGTGCAATTGGTGACGTCCTTCGTTGGCGGCCAGCACGTGGGTGACACCTTCCAGTGTGTAACGCGCACCGGCGATGCGGTTGCCGAAGCGGCCCACCAGAATGTTGAGGCTGTCGCCGTCGGCAACATACGCGGGTAGATCCGGCAGGTTCAGCACCAGCGGCAGCGCACCCTGTGCGGTGGTCAACTGCAGCGTGTGCAGGATGCCGCCGTAGGTGAGCACTTCCGCCTGCAGACCAGCCTCGCTGCGTAGTGTGAGCGCGTGGATCTCGACACCGTCTGGCAATTGCCCGAACACTCGCTGCATGGATCGTCCTGCCGATGAGGTAGCCCACGAGCATAGCCGCATGCGGTGGCTGCCGACCATGCCGCTGCGCACATCCTGGCTGGCGAGGCGATTGCGGCGGCGAAGCGACTGCCGCGCTCGACTGCCGCGCTCGCGCTGCAGCAATACAAAGGGCGGCCACCGGCACTACGCTAGCAGCGCGTTTCCCATCGCAGCAGCACCCACCCGACCATCGACCAGCACAGGAGCACCGACCCGATGCAGTGGATTTCCCCCGCGTTGCGGACATCGCGCAGGCAGCTGTTGAACGCCGTTTTCGTCGCCGCCTCGATTGCCAGTGTGCCGGCCACCTTCGCTGCCGAGGTCAAGGTCGGCGGCACCTTGCGCGTGGACCAGCCCGGCGCGCAGGTGTCGCGGCAACTGTTCGGCCAATTCGCCGAGCATCTGGGCACCGGCATCTATGGCGGCGTGTGGGTGGGCGAGCAGTCGCCGATTCCCAATACGCGCGGCTATCGCAACGACGTGGTCGCCGCACTGAAATCCATTGCCGTGCCCAACATCCGCTGGCCCGGAGGTTGCTTTGCCGACGAATACCACTGGCGCGATGGTGTCGGCACACCGGCCAAGCGCCCGATCCGGGTCAACACGCACTGGGGCGGAGTGGAAGAGTCCAACCGTTTCGGCACGCACGAATTCATGGACTTCACCGAACTGCTCGGCACCCAGGCCTATGTCGCCGGCAACGTGGGCGATGCTGCGCCGGAGGAGATTGCGCAGTGGGCCGAATACATGACCGCGCCGACACGCTCGAGCCTGGCCAACGAGCGCCGCGGCAATGGCCGCAATGCGCCCTGGCAGGTCCCCTACTTCGGCGTGGGCAACGAGTTGTGGGGCTGCGGCGGCAATATGCGCGTGGAATACGCAGCCGATGTGTTTCGCCGCTACCAGACCTTCGTCAAGTCGCCGGCCAACCAGAAGATTCTCAAGATCGCGCCTGGCCCAAGCGACGACGACTATCACTGGACCGAGGTAATGATGCGCGAAGCCACCAAGTTCATGGACGGGCTGAGCATGCACTACTACACCATTCCCGGTGGCTGGCCGCCGCGCGCGTCTTCGACCACGTTCGACGAAGCCGCGTGGATCCAGACGTTGTCGCGCACGTTGGTGATGGACGAGCTGATCACCAAGCACAGCGCGATCATGGACAAGTACGACCCGGGCAAGAAAGTGGCCCTGGTCGTGGACGAATGGGGCACCTGGTATGCGCCATTGCCCGGCACCAATCCCGGCTTCCTGCAGCAGCAAAACAGCCTGCGCGACGCGCTGGTGGCTTCCCTCAACTTCGACATCTTCAGCCAGCATGCCGAGCGCGTGCGCATGGCCAACATCGCGCAGATGGTCAACGTGCTACAGGCGATGATCCTCACCGACGGCGACAAGATGGTGCTGACGCCGACCTACCACGTGTTTGCGCTCTACAAGCCCTACCAGGACGCCACTCACCTGCCGCTGCAATTGCAGACACCGGAGTACCGTCATGGCGACACGCAGGTGCCGGCAGTGCACGGCTCGGCGGTCAAGGCGAAAGATGGCCATGTGTATATCGCACTGACCAATCTGGACGCGACCGCAGCGGCGACTGTAAGCGTGCAGGTGGAAGGGCTGCCGCTACGTGCAGTGGAGGGGCAGATCCTGACCGCGCCGGCGATCACCACGTACAACACCTATGCGCAGCCACAGGCCGTTGCGCCGGCGGCATTCAATGGTGCACGCGTACAAGGCAAGGCAGTGAACGTGGCGCTGCCGGCGCATTCGATCGTGATGCTCAAGCTGCAATGAGCGATCGGATGCAATGCACAGCTTTTTGCTCAGGCGTATGACGCGTCGGACAGAGCCAGCTGTGTGGGCGCGGTGTTGCCTCGTTCGGAAGCGCCTTCCAACGGGGGCGCGATCGCTGCATTTCTGATGTGCCTGGTTGTCACGTCGCCATGCCGGCGTGACAACCCGGGTTCAAGGCGCCATCGACAAGGTGTACCACCAGAGCCGTTGACACCGCACGCCCAGCCAACCTTTACACGTTGGCTGGGGTGCTCTTGAGCATGTCGATGAGCTGACGCAGGCGGTAGGGTTTGGGCAGGAAATCGACCTGAGCCGGCAACGGCGGCAACTGCGCCTTGGCAAACCCGGAGGCCAGAATCACGCGCGCCTGCGGCATCAGTTGCGCCACCTGCTCGCTCAATTCGATGCCCGACATACCGTTGGGCATACGGATATCACTGAACACCACATCGTACGGGCCGCTGTCGCGCACCATGCGCAACGCGCTGTGGCCATCGTCGGCGGTGTCGACGCTGATGCCGGCATCGCGCAGCGCTTCGCCGATCAATTCGCGCAGTTCTTCTTGGTCTTCCACCATCAGCAGGCGAAGGGATTCAGTCATGCTCGGCCTCCTCGACGGCCGGGAGAAACACGGTGACGGTGGTGCCGCGTCCAGGTGCGGTCTCAAGCTCGACGAAGCCACCGGACTGGGATGCAAAGCCATGGACCTGGCTCAAGCCCAGGCCGGAGCCCTTGCCGACATCTTTGGTGGTGAAGAATGGTTCGCTGGCGCGCTGTGCAACGTGCGCGGTCATACCCGGACCGTCGTCGCGTACCGCAAGGGCAACGTACGGGCGACATACGCCTTGTGGGCCTGACGGTCCGGCTCGTTGCACAGCAGAAGTAAGCAACGCGATGCTGCCGCCAGCGGGCATCGCATTGCAACTATTGAAGACCAGATTGAGCAACGCCGCCTCCAGCTGGCCAGGGTCTACGCGCACATGCGGCAGTGCGTCGGCAAACTGCAAAGACAAGCTCACACCCGGCGGGCAGGCACGCCGCAACAATTCCAACGAACCGGTCACGATGTCGTTGACGGAGTGGCACTCAGGGTTCAGCTGTTGCCCGCGCGCGAAAGCGAGTAGTTGCCGTGTCAACAAGGTGCCGCGATCCACCGCAGTTTGCGCCACTTCGATCAGCATGCGGGTGCGCGCGTCATCGCCTGCGCGCAGCGCAATCAGATCCAGACTGGTCACCATCACCGTGAGCAGGTTGTTGAAATCGTGGGCCATGCCCAGCGTCAACCGACCCAAGGCTTCGACTTTCTGCGATTGCAGCAACGCCTGCTGCGCCTGTTGCAGCAAATGCTGCGCTTCATGGCGCTCGGTCAGATCGCGGGTGACTTTTGCAAACCCCACCAGCACGCCGAATTCGAGCACCGGTTCGATGACCACGCTGGCCCAGAATCGGCTGCCGTCCTTGCGCAGGCGCCACCCTTCGGCAGCGAAGCGCCCTTCCCGCTTGGCGATCTCCAGATTGCGACTGGGTTCGTCGCGTTGCGCATCCTCCGGCAGGTAGAACCGCGAGAAATGCGTGCCCAATACATCGCTTGCGCTGTAGCCCTTGATGCGCTCGCCGCCCGGGTTCCAGCTGCGAATATGCCCACCGATATCGAGCATGTAGATCGCGTGATCGGACACGCTTTGCACCAACAACTGACACTGCCGACTGTCGTAAGAAAGGGGCCCTGCGCTGTCGACGGCTGTTTCCGCATCCATCGCGCAATGATTCTCCGGAAAAACGCCGGACCATATTGATAGCTGCGTGAAGGCTGCGTGCAAGCTAATACGGCAGCAAAAAGTGTCAAATTTCCGGCGATTTGTGCGTGAAAGTTATCGGCTACCATGACCGCCCTCCCAGTTCGGTCAACGCACCTTATGCAAACCATCTCGACCACACGCGACCGCTGGATTTGGGTCATCGCGGGGGCCTTGATGGCTGCAACGCTGGGCATGGAACTGGTGACCCCGCTCGGTTATGCAGTGTGGCTGACCTACTTCGTGGCGGTGGGCGTGACGGTGTTTCAGAACCGCCCGAAGGTGCCGCTCATCGTGGGCGTGTCGTCGTGTGTCTTGCTGGCGATCGGTTTTCAGCTCGCGCCACCGAGCACGAACTCGAGTTTTTCCTCGATCAATCGCAGCATGGTGGCGTGTCGTTCCTGGCAATGGCATTGGTGGTGATGCAGGCGATCCGCGCACGCCGGCAGGCCGAATTCGCACTGTGGCTGCAGCAGGCAGAAAACACGGTCGAGGCCAGTTTGCGCGGCGATCAGGCGCCGCAAGAGCTGGCCGATGCCGCGGTGCGCGCACTGTGCGAGACCTTGGATGCGCAGGTTGGCGCGCCGTATCACATCGAGGGCGACCGCCTGCGATTCACGGGGGGGGGGGGCGTTGCCGCCCGATCTGCCGCAGACGCTGCCGACCGCTACCGGCCAGCTCGGCGAAGTGCTGAAACATGGCACGGTGCGTCGCATCCGCGGCATGGACTCCGGGCATCTGCAGATTGCCTCCGGGCTTGGCCAGAGCAGCTGCCAGGAGTTGCTGCTGGCGCCGGTCACCGCCGACGACCGGGTGATCGGCATCATCGAGCTCGGGCGCGTGACCGACCCACGCACCGCCGGCTCGCGCGAAGAGGAACTGCTGGCACGGTGCGGCGAGAACATCGGCCTGGCACTGCGCACCGCATTGCTGCGCACGCAGCTGGTGGCCTTGCTGGAAGAAACCCAGCGACAGAGCGAGGAACTACAGACCCAGCAGGAAGAGCTACGCGTGGCCAACGAGGAACTCGAAGAACAGAGCCGTAGCCTGCAGCAATCGCAAAGCGACCTGGAAGTGCAGCAGGCAGAACTGGAACAGACCAACGTGCAGCTGGAAGAGCGCACTCAGGCACTGGAAGCGCAGAAGCAGGCCTTGTTGATCGCGCAGAATCAGCTGGTGCGCAATAGCAACGAGTTGTCCACTGCCTCGCGCTACAAGTCGGAATTCCTGGCCAACATGTCGCACGCGTTGCGCACGCCGCTCAACAGCGCCTTGATCCTGGCCAAGCTGCTGGCCGACAACAAGGACGGCACGCTCAGCGCCGAGCAGGTGAAGTATGCGCAGGCGATCCTGTCGTCCAACAACGACCTGCTCGCGCTGATCAACGACATCCTGGACCTGTCCAAGATCGAAGCCGGGCATGTGGAGTTGGCCGACGAAACGGTCGTCACCGGTTCGGTGCTGCAACGCCTGCGCGAAACCTTCGAACCGCTGGCGCGACAGAAGGGCCTGGCATGGGAGATCGCGGCAGCTGCCGGCGCGCCGGCACAGTTGGTCGTCGACAACCAGCGCCTGCAGCAGATCCTCAAGAATCTGTTGGCCAACGCCATCAAGTTCACCGAACACGGCAAGGTCAGCTTGTCGGTCCAGGTGCAAGCGCATGCGCCTGGGCGTGTGCGCTTTGCGGTGACCGATACCGGCATCGGCATCGCGCGCGAACAGAGCGAAGTGATCTTCGAAGCGTTCCGTCAGGCCGATGGCAGCACGCGCCGCCGTTATGGCGGTACCGGGTTGGGTTTGTCGATTTCGCGCGACCTGGCGCAACGCATGGGCGGCAGCATCAGTGTGGACAGCGAGCCGGGGCGCGGCAGCTGCTTTACGCTGGAATTGCCGACCGATGACGCACCTGCAGAGGTGATCGGCCCTACCGATGCAGCGGCGAACGCCGCCGCGATCGCAGTCCAGGCCTCTGCTGCCCAGGTGCAACAGCGCAACGGCAGCACGCTGGGTGCGCAATCGGGCGCATCTGGTCGAGCGGTGGCCCACACGGTGCCAGTGCCGATCGCATCGCCCAATACTGCACTGATCCAGCATGCCGACGACGATCGCGACCAACGCAGCCGCGGCCGACTGATCCTGGCAGTGGAAGACGACACCCGCTTTGCGCAGGCGCTGGTGGAGCTGGCCCACGAACTGGATTTCGATTGCGTGGTGGCCCCCAACGCAGAAGAAGCCCTGCGCCTGGCCGCCGAGCTGCGCCCTAGCGGCATCCTGCTCGACATCGGCTTGCCGGATGCGTCCGGTCTGAGCGTGCTCGAACGCCTCAAGCGCGACCCGGCCACACGCCATGTGCCCGTCCACGCGGTATCCGCGTTGGAACGCAGCCAGATTGCGCTGGAGCTTGGTGCGGTTGGCTACCTGATCAAGCCGGCCACACGCGAACTGCTGGCCGGTGCGATCCGCCAGCTGGAAGAAACCAACGCATGCGCGGTGCGTCGTTTGCTGATCGTCGAAGACGACAGCGCACTACGCGCGAACCTGCAACTGCTGCTGGCGCGAGACCAGCTGGACATCGTTGCGGTCGGCAGCATTGCCGAGGCGATGGATCAGCTGGCAGGTTCCACCTTCGATTGCATGGTCACCGATCTGGCCTTGCCCGACGGCAGCGGCTACGACCTGCTCGAACGCATGGCCGGCAACGATGCGGTCGCCTTCCCTCCCGTGATCGTCTACACGGGGCGCGCGCTGACCCGCGACGAAGAGCAGGGCCTGCGCCGGTATTCCAAGAGCATCATCATCAAGGGCGTGCGCTCGCCAGAGCGTCTGCTCGACGAGGTGACACTGTTCCTGCACAGCGTGGAAGCCTCCTTGCCCAGCGATCAGTAGCGCCTGCTGCGCGAAGCGCGTCGCCGCGACGCGGTGCTGGACGGCGCCACCGTGTTGCTTGCCGAAGACGATGTGCGCAACATCTTTGCGTTGTCCAGCGTGCTCGAACCGCTGGGCGTCACGTTGCAGATTGCACGCAACGGCCGCGAGGCGCTGGAGCACTTGGCCAAGCACGAGGTGGACCTGGTCCTGATGGACATCATGATGCCGGAGATGGATGGCATCACCGCGATGCGGCAGATCCGTGCCAACCGTCAATGGCAGGATCACCGGGCCATACGAAACCTGGAGTGGCAATCCGGTGCTCACCCAACGCGACCTGGATCCGTCTCGCAGTGCGCCGATCACCTCGGCCGGGCATGCGCAGTTCGTCGAACTCAAGGACGGCACATGGTGGGCGGTGTTTCTCGCGACGCGCCCTCATCGGGGCAATCACTACAACCTGGGCCGGGAAACCTTCCTGTTGCCAGTGCAGTGGCGCGATGGTTGGCCGGTGGTGCTACCGCACGGCGCCGCAGTCCCGGCAGTCGCCGCACGGCCACCCTTGCCGGCAGGCACGCAGGCCCTGCCGACCACCGGGCCGATGCAGTGGAGCGAGCGCTTCTGGGATGCGCGTGTGCCGATGCAATGGATGACCATCCACCCACCAACGACGCCGTGGTATCAGCCCGGCGCGCAAGGCTTGCGCGTGCCCCCGGCAAAGGTCGCGCTGGGCGATCTCGGCCGTTGTCAGCCAGCCTATCTGGGCCATCGCCTGCAGCATCGCCAAGCCAACTTGGTCGCCAGCGTGGATGGCGGCGCGCTGGCGCCCGGGGAACAGGCCGGTCTGGCGGTCGTGGCCAAGGAGAGCAACTTCCTGGCAGCCATGCTGGTGCGCGAGGCCAGCGGCGCTGCGGTGGTGCTGTATCGCCGCGCCGGACCGCAGCAGCCCGGCACCGGCACCGAACTGGCACGCACGCCACTGCCCGATGCCACGCAACCGGTGAAACTGCGGTTTGCGCTGGATGCCGCGCGCGTGCACGTGGATTATGCCGTCGGCCAGGGGCAATGGCAGACGCTGCTCGAACAAGGCGATGCGCGTGTTCTCAGCACCGAGTCGGCCGACGGTTTTCTTGGCGCCACATTCGGGCCGTACGCGTATGCGCGGTGAGCGGCGGCTGCACGCCTGGTGCATGCAGGGCTCCAACGCCGGCCGCGCCCGACCGGCAGCTGCGCATGCATGTCAGCAGCGGCTTTAACGCCCTACGCCCGCGCCTGGACGCTGCTGTCGAGCATCTGCCCCACCGTGTTGAGCAAATCGTTGAGGCTGAACGGCTTGGGCAGCAAGGCCATGCCCTCTGCCAGAAATTCTTGCCGCGTGGCCGCGTTTTCGGCGTAGCCAGTAATAAACAGGATCGGCAGACCCGGGCGTAGGGTGCGCGCCACATCGGCCATGTCGCGCCCGTTCATGCCGGGCAGGCCGACATCGGAAACCACCAGATCGATGTGCACCTCGGTGCGCAATTGTTCCAGCGCGCCGTTGGCATCCTCCGCTTCGATGACCTGGTAGCCGGCATCGCTGAGCACTTCACTCACCATCATACGCACCACGTCGGTGTCGTCCACCAGCAAGATGCGCTCATTGCGCGTGCGCGGCGCGCTGGGCGCCGGTGCCGGCAGCATCTCGTTGGCCGAAAGCCCGCGCGGCAGCAGGAGCGCCACCGTGGTGCCCTGACCCACATCGCTGGTGATGCGCGCGGTACCGCCGGATTGACGTGCGAACCCGTAGGTCATCGACAGGCCCAGACCGGTGCCTTCGCCGATGGGTTTGGTGGTGAAAAACGGTTCGAACACCTGGTCGAGAATGGCCGGCTCGATCCCGCTCCCGTTGTCGATCACATTCACCGCAACATAGTCGCCGTCGTCCAGTTCCGGATCGTTGTGCGCGGTGTAGGCCGCACTCTGGATGCGGATGGTGCCCTGCCCTTTCAAGGCATCGCGCGCATTGATGACCAGGTTGAGCACCACGTTTTCGAGCTGGTTGGCATCGGCAATGGCCACCAGTGGCATGGACGCAAGATCCAGCTCCAGCGCGATGTTTTCGCCGATCGAGCGCTGCAGCATGTCTTCCAGCGAACGCACGCGGGTGTTGACGTCGAACGGTTGCGCATCCAGCGATTGCTTGCGTGCGAACGCCAGCATGCGCTGGGTCAGCGCGGCGGCGCGGTGCGCAGAGCCGGTGGCGATCCCGGCCAGGCGCGGCACGCGTTCGATGCGGTTGGATTCCACTGCAAGCTGGATCATGTCCAGCCCGGAAATGATGCTGGTCAGCAGGTTGTTGAAGTCGTGCGCGATGCCACCGGTGAGCTTGCCCAGCGCTTCCATCTTTTGCGCCTGCAGCAGCTGGATTTCGGTGTGCTGACGCTGCGCGATCTGGTGCGCAAGCTCGCTGGTGGCGGTATCCAGTTCCTGGCGCTGCTCGCGCTCGCGCAGGCGCTGCTCGGTGACGTCTTCCACCAGCAACAGACCCAGATCCGGCTCGCGGTAGGGCGACACCCGCCATTCGGTTTCGCAGAGCTTGCCATCGCGCAGCAGCGACAAGGTGCCGCTCCAGCGCTCGCGCTGCGCCAATGCAGTGGTCAGGGCGTGCACGGCGGCCGCCTGATTCAACCCGGCGGCATGGATCGCAGCGCCGGGCGTGGCGCTGCCGATCAGTCGCTGGAACGCATCATTGGCCTCGTGCGTGTGCAAGTTGGCATCCACGACCGCAATCGGCGCGCTGATGTGTTCAAAGATTTCGCGGAAACGCGCCTCGCTGATCCGCAACGCCTCCTCGGCACGGCGTGCGCGCAGCAGCGTGCGCAATGTGGCCAGCAACACATTGGGGTCGACCGGATGGATCAGGTAGGCATCGGCGCCGGCATCCAGCCCGGTGATCATGTCGCCGGTGGCGATCGAGGCCGCCGAGACATGCACCACCGGCAGCAATGCGGTGCGCGGCTCGGCGCGCAGCGTACGCACGATATCGAAGCCGCTCATGTCCGGCAGGTTGACGTCCAGCACCACCGCAGAAAACGTCTGCGTGGCCAGTTTGGCAAGCCCCTCGGTGCCGGTGCCGGCTTCTTCGACCACGAACTGATGGTGTTCGAGCACGCGACGTACCGAATAACGCGTCACCGCGTTGTCGTCGACGACCAGAATGTGGTGCTTACTGCCCACGTGTTTCCTCCGCTGCCAGCGTCACCGGCAGCACCACGTAAAATTCAGAACCCTGCCCGACCACGCTGTTGATCCCCACCCGGCCGCCCAGCAATTCGGCGAACCGTTTGCAGATCGACAACCCCAGGCCGGTGCCGGTCAGGCGTTTTTGCAGCGGCGAGTCCACCTGTACGAAATCTTCGAACAAGGCCTCGTGAAGCTCGGCCGCAATGCCGATGCCGGTGTCCTGCACGCCAAACCGTACATGTCTGTCGCCTTCCAGCTGCGCGAACACGCGCACCTGCCCCTGCGGGGTGAACTTGAGCGCGTTGGAAATGAAATTGCGCAGGATCTGCGCCAGCTTCTTGTCGTCGGTGTAGAGCATCGGCAGCACCGGCGGATCCTCGAAGATCAGCGTGGTATTGCCTACATCCGTGAGCGGACGGAACATGCCGCGCAGGGCGGCGAACAGGTCCATCAGGTCGAACCAGCCCGGCGAGATGGTGATGCGGCCGGCCTCGATCTTGGCCAAGTCCAGCAGGTCGTCCACCATCTCGGTGAGCTCGCGCGCCGAACCGCTGACAAAGCGCACCTGCTTGAGCTGCTCGGTATTGAGCGGCCCGTCCATGCCGTCTTCCAGGAGCCGGGTGATGCTCAGGATCGAGCCCAGCGGGGTGCGGAACTCGTGGCTCATGTACGACAGAAAGCGGCTCTTGAGTTCGGACACCTCGCGCAACTGCTCGGCCTGCTGGTCGAGCTCGGCATACAAGGCCAGCACGCCTTGGTTGGTTTCTTCCAGCTCTTCGCGCAAGGCCTGGTTCTGCTGGCGCAAGCTTTCAAGCTCAGCCATCGTCTCGGCTGCCGGCATATCGGTGGTTGAATTCATTGCATGCCTCCTAAGCGCATGACGAACACACAGCAATCGTCGCGGCCGCGCGCGTAATCGCGTGCCAGCACTGCGGCAATGATGCGTGAATGGCGCGACAGCAGGCCTGGGTGATCGCGCAGGGCCCAGCGCGATTGCAGGCCATCGCTGTGCATGACCAGCAACTTGCCGGCAGCGTGTGGAAAGTCGAACGGTTGCGCCTTGCGGAACTGGACCCCCACGATGCCCGGGTGCGAGGGCATGCCGCGCACACCGTCGCCATCGCACAGCGAGGCGACGATATTGCCCACCCCGGCAAAGCGCACCTGGCCGCTGCCGGCATCGAACTGCATGACCGCCGCCGCGCCGCCGCGCGTGCCGCTCATGCCGGCATGCAGGCGCGCGATGCGTTCGCCGGGTTCGCCACGGGCCGTTTCCGCAGCGCGCGTGCCGGCATCGGCTGAATCGGCCGCGCCCGCTCCGTGGCCCAGGCCATCGATCATGCTCACGGTCACGCGTTGCGCATCGATCGCCAGGTGCCAGCCATCGCCGCACGCCGTTTCGTTCTGCAGCGGCACACGCAGCGCGCCGTAGGGCAGATCGGGCGCGCTGTCCGGATCGGCGTACACGCGTGCCAGGACAACGGCACCCCTGGCATCGGAATAGGCGTCCAGCAATGCGGCATGTCGCTGCACCGTGCCCAGCCCATTGCCAGGCGTGCTGCCGGTGGAATACCCGTCCGGCAGACAATCGGCCAGTACGAACCCGCGCCCCTGATCGAGCGTGCACAGCTCGATGCCCAGACCATCGCGGCCGGCGACGCGGCCCAGCTGCATCTGCCCGCCACCGGCATGGTTGAGCAGGTTGGTGCACAGTTCGGTCGCCACCAGGGCCACGCGCCCGCAGCCGTCTTCATCGAAACCGCAGGCCTGTGCAAGCGCCACCGCTTCGCGGCGCACCTGCCCGACCTGGGTGCCCTCTTCGACGCGGATCACCTGGGTGAGCGCGCCGGTCATGGTTACTTCCATTTGGTGATGGTGATGCGGGTGCCCTTGCCGGCCGCGCTATCGAGCACGAAATCGTCCACCAGCCGCCGGCTGCCGGACAGTCCCAGACCCAGGCCACCGCCGGAGGTCCAGCCATCGGTCAGTGCAAGTTCCAAGTCTGCAATGCCCGGACCCTGGTCGCGGAACGTCAACTGCACACCTTTGCGGATGCCGCGTTCAACCAGTGCCCAGTCCATGTCTCCGCCACCGCCGTAGATGACGGTATTGCGCGCCAGTTCGCTGGCCGCGGTGACCAGCTTGGTTTGATCGACCAACCGCAGCCCGCATTGCACCACCAGTTTGCGCACGGTCTGCCGCGCCAGCACCACATCCTGCTCGGTGCGCACCGGTTGCGAGCCGGCCGTCATGGAGCCGCTTCGGGTTGTTGCAGCAGGCGCATGCCGCGCTCGACATCGAGCGCGGTGCGCACCGACGGCAAGGTCAACCCCAACTCCACCAGGGTGATCGCCACCGCCGGCTGCATGCCCACCACCACGGTTTGCGCGCCCATCAGCGTCGCCAGCCCGGAGATGGTGCTGATCATGCGCCCGATGAACGAATCGACGATATCCAGCGCGGAAATGTCGATCAACACGCCACGCGCAGAGGTGGCGCTGATCTTCTCGGACAGATCGTCTTGCAGTTGCAGCGCCAGCTGGTCGTGCATGTCCACCTGGATGGTGACCAGCAGCAGATCACCCATCCGCAGGATCGGAATACGCTCCATGTCAGTCTGCCTTGCTGACGGTCACGCCGGTGCGCTTGAGCGCCAGCGCCAACGCATCGGCCAGGTTGGCCTTGGTCACGATCCCCTGCAGGTCCAGGCCCAGATGCACGATGGTCTGTGCAATCTGCGGGCGCACCCCGCTGATGATGGCGTCGGCCCCCATCAGCCGGATCGCGGTCACGGTCTTGAGCAGATGCTGCGCCACCAGTGTGTCCACGGTTGGCACGCCGGTGATGTCGATGATGGCGATTTCCGAGCCGGTGTCGACAATGCGCTGCAACAGCGACTCCATCACCACCTGGGTGCGCTGCGAATCCAGTGTGCCGATCATCGGCAGCGCCAGCACGCCCTCCCACAGCTTCACCACCGGGGTGGACAGCTCCAGCATTTCTTCCTGCTGACGCACGATGATGTCTTCGCGGGTCTTCTGGAAAACCTTCACGGTATACAAGCCCAGGCGGTCGAGCAATTCCGACAACGCCCACAATTGCTGGCCCAGTTCTTCCGGGCTACTGGCGTATTCGCGCTGCACCAGCGCAAACAACACGCGCTTGAGCGAAAAGATGAAGTTGGCGGTTTCCTGCGAATCGAAACCACGCGTGGCGCGGTCGCGCGAGAGATTTTCCAGGAAGCGGCGCACTTCGCTCCAATCGGCACTGTCCAGGCTGCTACCGTCGTGCTTCAACGACGCCACCAGCAAGCCCAGGAATTCACCGGCCTGCGCTTCGAATTCCTGCCGCGACAGACGCGCATCGCTGCCCAGGCTGGACTCCAACCATGCGGCCAACAACGCGTGTTCCTGGCCATCAATCGCATCGATCGAGCGCTGCTGCAATGCCACCATGAGATCACCCACCAAAAGAAAAAAGGTTGGGCATGCGGGCTGGACTGCGCCCTGACCGACGCGGCGCCCCCACGCCTATGCGCAGCAGAATAAAGCAATTCAGATTGACCAACCAGCGAGCCAACCTGTAGCAGTTATCCATGCCCACGAGTGCAGTGTGACATGGCGGCGCACATGCCGAACGTGCGCCGGTCCACGCCTGCGGACATGGGCTGCGCCCTTACGCGTGCAAGGCAAACCCCACACGATCAGCGTGCCGCCACCCTCAGCCCTGGCGATGGCCGATCAACGGCACATCATTGCGTTCTGAGCCTGCGGCGATGGCCTTCCGATCGGGATTGCCACGGCCATGGCGAGCTCCATGAGAACGATGGAGATCAAACAGGGCCACGCGCCGCAGAAACAGCAGCGGCATAGCGCTGCGCTTTTCGCTTGCAGGCACGACATGCACTTGCGTCATCGTCCTGTAGAGGGCGCGGCCGCACGTCCAACGCGAGATGGTGTGCGGGCATGAATGCCGCCGCGTTGCGCAAAAGCAATGCGCGCGCTCGACACCAGATGCGCGCCACGCATTCAACGTGGCGCCCGAACGCACGCCACTATCGCCGAGGCCCACCCCAAACCCCGGCGACAGACGCCGTCCGATCGCGCTGATTGCTGTGCTACAGCCCGTAGCGCTGCACTGCGTCCAGGTGCGGCTGCGGATCCTGGCCGCAGGCTTCGGCAAGCCGCAGCCAGCACATCGCGTGCGGCCACTGCGCTGTCGCGGCGCGCAAGGCGCGATGCAGCTCGAGCGGCGCAACCGCTTCCGGCAACGCCACGGTGAATAGCACCCCGGGCAACCCCGAACCGGCCTGTTCCGGATCGAAGCTGTCCGGGTCTTCCGGGTCGATCACCCGATAGTCGTCGCGACTGTGCAGCCACAGCTTCCAGCCACGCGCTTCGACCCCTTCGCGCAACGCATTGATGGCTTCTTCGCCGGGATACACGCCGTCAACCAGCCAGCTGTTCGCATAGCCGCCGGCCTGCAGCACATGTACCTGCGCGTAAGTCGGCACGAAATGCTCGCGCTCGGCCTGATCTTCCGGCGGCGGATACAACAGTTCCGCGTCGAACACCACCCAGTCGCCGACATGCTGGCGCCGATGTGCGGGCGCGTTTTCGACGATGCGCGCAGTGACCGGGCCGGTACGGCGCGCGTAATACTCCGCCGCTTCGCCATCGTCGATGCAGCGCACGATCACCCATCCCCAGCTCTCCTCGACCACGCCGCTGGTGCTGCTCAGCTCCATGCCGATGGCCTGCGCAGACGCACGCACCGCATACCAATCCTGCGCTGCGCTGGCCGCTGTCATGTGGTCCCAATGCGCAGAGCATGGTTCCTCCAGCAGCTCGGTGAGCTGCCGGTAGACCGCAGCGGCCTCTGCAAACCGGCCGGTGTTGAGATACATGCGTGCCAGCAGCCCACGCGCACCATGCGAGCCGGGTGACAGCTCCAGCAGTGCGGTGCAGGCCTGCTCCAGCGCCAGCCAATCGGCCAACCACTGCGCCAGCTGCGCCTCGCACCACAACGCCGCCACCGGCACCTGTGGGCGATACAGCTGCGCCAACCGGCGCAGACCTGCTTCGTCGCCGCGGCCCAGCAACAGATTCATCAGACGGAACGTGGGGCTGGTTTCGCGATCGGCATGCCACTGCACGAACGACCACAGCAGTGCGATCGCTTCTTCGTCGGCCGCACAGGCGCTCAAGGCCGACGCGGTGGTATCGACAAGCTCGGCATCGTCCGGACACTGCGCAACAGCCTGCAGCAGCCACTGCGCTTCGCGCTCGGGATTGCGCACCACATCCTCGCCTTGCGCGTTCAACTATTCCAGCAAATGTGCGGCCGGCACCGGCGCGGTCTCAGTCGCAGGCGCTGCATCGATGCGCGCGGCCAGACCATCCAGCAATTGCGTTGCGCCGCGGTCGTGGCGCAGCTTGGGCAGATGCGCACGCGCAAGCGCCAGATGCCGCTGCGCGGTCCACACCGCACCGCGTTGCAGGGCCAGCCCGATCGCAAGCTCGGCCGCTTCGATCAGGATGCGATGCGCGCCAACCTGCGCGTAATGGTCGAGCATCTGCTGCACGCGGCTGCCCAGGTCCCAGCTATTGCGCTCGGGCGCGCGCGACACCAGCACCGCCACCGCACGCAGCCAGTGCAGGCGATACCGCGGCGCAATCTCGCGCCATGGCAGCAGTGCTTCCATGGCTTCGTCATCGCGCTGCAACAGTGCCAACGCGCGCGCTTTCTGCAGGCGCCGCGGCTGGCTGCAATTGGCCCAGTCGGCGCCTTCGCGCGCGGCGTCGCGTTCGCGCTGTTCTACCAGCGCCAGCGCTTCCTGCGCACGCCCAAGCGCAAGCAGGATCGAGATGCGCATGTCCGGCACTCCGTCGTAGATTTCACCGCCATGCGCCAGGATGGTCTGCGACTGCTGCTCCAGATACTGCAGCGCCGCGTCACCGCGCCCGTCGTCGAGCAATGCATCGGCCTTTTCGCAGCTCAGGCACTGGTAACACGACCAGTTCGGGTCGATACGGCCCAGGGTTTCGTCGCACACCTCGATGCGTTCTTCCACCCAGCCCGGGCCGTCGATGTTGGCATAACACGCGGCTAGATCCTGGGTGACGCAAACCGATTGCGGGCACTCCACTGCGTCGGCGCGATGCGCCCGCTCGAACAGCGCCACTGCAGCGCCCAGCGCACGCTCGCCTTCGCACAGATTGCCGACCCGGTTACGCATTTCCCAATGCCCGACGAACACCTCCAGCCACGGGTTGGCCAGCGCCTTGCCCAGCGCACGCGCCTCCGGCAGCAAGGCCTCGGCGCGGTCGATCTGCAGATCGCAGATGTGGTCGGTCAGCCGCGTCAGCAGCTGCGCATTTTGCGGCTGCCCGGCGTCGCCCAGATCGTCCTGCAGTTTTTCTACCCAGTTCCAGATTTCCATCGTGTCGCTCCTGCGATGCGGCGCTTCAGTGCGCCAACAATTGGGTTACGGTCTCGGCGAAATCGCCGAAGGCCTTGTTGAGATCGGAAACGCCCGATTCGGTGTCGCCCGGCTGCGGCTGCGTGCGCCCCTGCGTCGAGACGATCACCTTGAGCGCACGCAGCAAGCGCGCCGCCACCGCGGCCTGCGGGTTGCCTGCGCGCTTCGCGCCCGGCAAGGCCTGTAGTGCCGGATTATCGAGATTCAGATAGAGCAGCTGGGTCTGCCGCGCTTCGATGCGCGCGGTGAATTGCCGCGCCAGGCGCAACGCGGCGGTGGACACACGCTTGTCGTTCTCGTCCTGCTCCAGGCAGCGCTTGAGCTCGGCCTCGCGGTCGGGCACCACCACCAACGGCAGTTCCTGCGGACTGAAACGCGCCGGCACCAACGCCTCGCCATCGCCCAAGTACTGTTCCAGCCAGGCCAGTTCGTCGGCCGGCAGGGTGTCCAGGTGGAACAGCTGGCGGTTGCCCTGCTCGGTGCCCAGCTCGACCAGACGCACGCCCTTGACCTGCGCCCAGCGCCGCAGAAACGGCACCACCGCATACCGGTTGCCATAGGCCACCGGCACGCCCATCGCACGGAACAGCATTTCTTCGAAACCGCTGTCGCTATCGAGGAGCACGTGCACCGCGCCGCGCGATGGCAGCTGCTGCGCCGGCAGATCGCCTTGCGATGTCGGTACCCGCACGTGTTCCAGCAGCAATTCGAACAGGCGCTCATCGCACAACGCTGCGCCCAGCAGGGCTTCGTCATGGCGCAGCAGGATGCGTCGCCATGCCTCCGGTGCTGGCGCGCAACATCGGCCAGGCCCTGCACCAAGGCCTCGGACAAGGCGTGCTGCACCGCGCTGTAGACCGTATCGCGCTGCAGATCCTCGCGGCTTGCGGTAGGTGTCAACCGATCGGATTCGATCACCCCGCCGATGAAGCCTGCCCACGGCGGCAGCAGTTCGCGCGCGTTGTCATCCAGCAACATGCCGCGCAGGAACACCGATAGATTGCGGTTGTCGCTGGTGCCGTAGGTCGCACCGTCCTGCACCCACAACAGGCCGACCGCATCGCTGCCCTCTTCCGCATGTACCGGCATGCAGCACAATGGCTCGAAATGACGCTCGAAGCGCGCGGCGAACTCGCGTTGACGGCGCCAAGCCTGCACCGGATGCAGCGGTATGGCGTCCTGCACGCGCCACGGCGGCGGCTCGGGATTGATCGGCTGCATCGCGACGCCGATCCAGATCGGCTCGCGCAGCAGCGCGCAGTACCGCGACAGAATCTCGCGCAGCCGCCCTTCCTGCGCCAACGCCAGGTAATCGCTGTGCAATTCCAGCACCACCTCGGTGCCCACCTGCGCACGTGCAGGAATCGGGCTGACCGTGTACTGCTCGGCGTTGCTGGAGATATAGCAATAGCCCAGCGTCGGCGACTGGCTAGGAGGTGGTGCGCACGGTCACCCGCCGCGCCAGCACGAAGGCGGACAAGAAGCCCAGCCCGAACATGCCAATCAAGCCGCTGTCCTCGTGACCGCCCTGGCGCAGCCCGCGCGTATAGCCCACGCCCACGGTGGCCAGGTAATCGTGGATTTCCTGCTGGGTCAGCCCGGCACCGGTATCGACGATGCGCACGATGCCCTGCGCAGTATCGGCATGCACCTCGATGCGCGACTCGCCGTGCCAATCGGGTTGTTCCAGACGACGACGCAGGATGGAATCGTGCGCGTTCTGCAACAGCTCGCGCAGCGCCACCTCCGGGGTGGAATACAGGTGCTTGCTGAGGACCGACATCAGTCCATTGAGATCGACGCCTGCCCGGCGGATCTGCGAGGCGTCGGTCGCCCCGGGGGTGGGATCTTGCATGATCGGTCGTCGTTTCCTTGGCGACGACGCCCATCCTCGGACGCGTCCCCCTGGGTGCCAGTGCCAGCCGGAAAGGATAGCCGGAACCCACATTGCACGCACATCTCAGTTTGACCCCTGCCCTCAGTTGCGTACAGCGACACGCACTGTCGCGCGCCAGGTTGACCCACCACGGATCGGTAGCGCTACCAATCCGTGGGTTGCGGAAATTACCGCTGCAAGGTCTCCATCGGTGCCTCATTGAAGTGCTGGCGATAGCCCTTGGCCAACGCAGAACGGCTACCGACGCCCCAGCGACTGGCCGCCTGCAACACACTGCCGCAGCCGCCTTCGGCCAGCAGTTCGTCGCGGATGCTCTGCATGCGGTAACGGCGCAGCACCTGCGTCGGCGATAGCCCGGTGGCGGACTTGAACGCTTGCTGCAGCGCGCGCCCGGTGACCCCGATCTGTGCGGCCACTTCGTTGATCGACAGATCCGAGCGATGCGCGTTGGTGATCATGTAGCTGTAGGCGCGCCGATACTTGGCCGGCAACCGGGCGGAGATATCGTCGCTGACGTGCGCCGGGGTGCCGCCTTCCAGCAGACGCGGCGCTTGCACTTCGCTGCGCAGGCACTGCACCGCGCCCAGCGCGTAGCGGTTGTAGAGCAACAACGCTTGTTCGGTGCGTCCCATCGCCTGGCTGATCTTGGCCTGGCAGTACTCGAACTCCAGGTTCCAGCGCGGCGCATGGTGCCGACCGGCACCGGCCAGTGCACGCTCGGCCAGATCGGCACGCCCCACCGCCAAGGCCGCCAGCGCCAGCTCCACCTGCGCGTCCTGACGCGCGCATGGCGGGCAGCCGGTGGCTGCGGCCGGCAATGCATCGATCTGCGCGTCGAAGCCGAAGGTGTCGCCACCGGCAATACGCAGCAGGCTGCGTACATGCCGCATGCGCTGCGCCAACACCGGCATGGTCTCTGCCAGATCGGCGATGCAGGCGCGCAGGTCGCTGGGCTCGAAGGCATGCGCGGCATCTTCCTGGCGCAGCGTGGCTTGCCAGAACACATGGTCGCTCATGCGATCGGAGCGACGGATACGCAGCTGCGCAATCATGTCCAGACGCAGCGCGGTGGCAATCCGCAGCCAGTCCGATGCACCGCTTTCCAGGTCGGCCAACACCTCGCGGGCACGCTCCAGGGTCTGCAAGGCCAACGTGCTCTGGCCCAGATGGAAGTGGGTCAGCGACTTGCCCAGCAGGCTCTCGCCGCACAGGCTGGGCGGCGTTTCTCGGTCCATCGCCAGCTGCGCGAAGCAATTCAACGCCGCGCTCAGGCGCCGCTGGCTCAGCATCAACCAGGCCGTGTTCCGGCACGAGAGCAGGCGCAATTGGCGCTGGTGCCCGCGCATTGCCTTCAAGGCCTGCCGATACGCGTCTTCGGCCTCTTCCTGATATTCCAGGATCAGCAGCGCATCGCCGCTGGCACCGAACAAGCTGACCTCATCGTCTGCGCCATCCACTGCGCCCTGTCCGTCGCGTCGCTGTTGGAGATGTTGCAGTCCCTGTGGCCAAGCACCAACCAGCATCCTGCTCGTATAGGTAGGAAGACGCTCTGCGTAAGACAACGCAGAGATCGCTGCAAAGTAGGTGGAAAGGATCATGCCGGTCTCTCTCGTTGGGGGGCGGAGCAAAAGACAACAGGCGCCGAGCTCGTCTGGCGCAAATGATTGTATGCAGCGGATTCAATAGAATTTCTCTCTGAAAGCCCTTGAAAAAATCAAAAATGCTCACTCTGTCAAAAATCCAGTTGATGCGTTTTCTCCCGGCGTAAAGCGCTTTTGCAACCCATCATCGTTGTCGTACGCCAGGCATTTCGCGCCATGCGGTTGAGTATTGATGTCACCGGTCTGCGCCACTCTTTCGGTACAGTCGGACAACGTCTGCGAACGCGCTGCTTCCATACGCGTTGATGCTTGTCGGCGATGGTCAATGTGATGCCCAGTGACTGTACGGACACGTATGCCGAGACGCATTTGATCGAGAAGAGCAGGCATGACACGGCGGCAGTCACTGCCGACCTATTCCAGTCGCGCGCGATCACACGACCAATCGCAATAGATTGGTCTAGACCTCGATGGGTGATGTCACGCGTGTCGGTCCATGCCTACCTCGCGCTACATGAAGCGCATGGAGCGATTGCATGTGGACCAGACATGCCCTCTTTGTAAGAGCTCTGTTACTTATAAATGAGCGCGAGTTAAAGCCACTGTCGACAAATCCGAAGACACGTGCGCAAGCGTGAAACTTTTGGTCCCTGCAATGGTACATACCATTCGTCTAGCTTCACTGGACTCCCCCCCGCAACCGACTGGTCCGACGATGCAACGATCCTTGAAGATGGCTTTTGTCCTGGCTTTTGTCCTGGCATTGGCCGACCAGCACCGGCACCCGTCCCATGCCTGGCTGGTACGCCGACACGCGAAGGCCGCCTAAATGAACTACCATTGCCCCCCCAACGCCGGATCGGTGTTCCTGTTGACGCAAGATGCGCGCCTGGCCTCACAGGTCAACGCCAGCCTTGCACCGCTCGCGCGCAACGTGTCGATGTTTTCCGATGAACTGGAGCTTCTGCGTTCGCTGCGGCATTCGCCCTGCGAGCTGCTGATCTTCGATGCCAGCTGTGTCGCCGCCGATGACAGTTCGCTGCTGGCCTGGCAGCGCTGCCATAGCGGCCAACCCATGCCGTTGATCGTGCTTGGGCGCTTCGATTGCGCCGACAGCATTCTGGCCTGGTATCGCACAGGCGCGCAGGAGGTCCTCGCGCTGCCTTTCAATTCGCATGAGTTACACGTGCGCGCGGCCCTGGCGATATCACCGGTGGCGCATGCCTGCCAGGAGATGCAGCACCTGAGCGTTGGTCCTTACCAGTTGATCCGCGATGAGAACACCGTCTATCTGGAAGGCAAGCCGATCGTATTGACAGCACGCGAGTTCTCGATTGCCTGGCTGCTCTTTTCCAGCCCCGGCGTGTGCTTCCGGCGTTGCCAGCTGGCCAAAGCGGTCTGGGGCAGCCACACCGAATTCACCGACCGCACCATGGAGCAGCACATCTACAAGTTGCGCAAGAAACTGCAGCTGAGCAGTAATAGCAGCGCAGTGCGCATCAGAACCGTCTATTCGCACGGCTACAAGTTGGAGCTCGCGCTGCACGATACCGAGGCAACAACGATGAGCAAGGCCGTTAGCCCAAGTCTTGGCCCTGCACATCACGCAGCCGCCTGCTGAGCAAACGCACGCTACCGATATGCGATCTACGTTGCGCAGTCTCGCTTGCATTGCAGCGAAGGGTGTTTGATGACACGACGGGCGTCGGCACGCCTTCGATGACAGAGCGGCCTACGCGCGCATCTTGCGCGCATGTTGCGCCTTAATTGGAGTTTTGCAGGTACCGGCCAGGTGACCGCAGCTGCATCGCTCACTGCACAGCGCAGGGTGCATGCTGATCAGCATTGAGCGAGATCGCTGTATCCATGAAGCAGGGCGGCAGCGACAAATGCGGCACTGTCTGCTGTGCCGGGACTGCTGAGCGAAAGACGCCTCAAGCATGTCGCTGTGTCGCCGCCTGCCATCTCTGGGGGTCCGATGCCAACGTCCTTTCTGCGGAGCACAGACTTGGCAACTGTCTCGCACGCGGCAGTGGCGTTCCGCCTATGCGTGCCCAATGCCACGATTGGCAAACTCACAAACGACAACGGCGCAGGGAGACCCCTGCGCCGTTGTCTGTTTTCTTAGAACGCGCGTTACTGTTTGGAATTCTCGCCGTACTGGTTCGGGCCGGGCGTGCCTTCGATGCACATGAAAACCAGCAACACGAAAGCGCCAACGTACGGCACCAGGCTGATCAGGTAAAACCAGCCGGATTTGTCCTGGTCGTGCAGGCGGCGCACCGTGACTGCAATGGCCGGCACGATCAATGCCAGACAAACGATGACCATGACTGCACAGATCAGCCAAGCCAGCGCGCCTGGGCCGTTCTCGTTCCCCATCGCCACTGCAGCGATGGCAAACAGGTCGCCAAAAACGAACAACACCAGAAACTGCATCAGCGCGAATGCCCAGTATTCCTTGCGACGCGAGCGACCGTTAAAGTCGGCGTAGCGCTTGAGCGGCAGCAACATCCATTCCATCGTGATTCTCCTGAAAACGGCAGTGAGCGGTGCCTGTGATCCGATGCGCAGTGCAACGGGCCGCGCATGTTGTCATAGCCCTACTCTTTCTGAAAACGTTTTCTAGACAACCAAATGCAAATCTCGAGGTTTGTCCGACAAACGGCATGCAGGCGCCCGCTCGCCTCGCGGCGCATGCAGTTGCCCGCGTTCCGGAGCACGCCTGAGAGGCATGCGATGCCTTCTGCGCCCAGCGTTTGAGAAAGGCAGCCCGCACCAGTGGCGATTACGCCGGGCGATCATCGATGCTCGCCCGGCAGCCTGCCGGAACGATGGCGACAGACTGCTCCCGAACATGGCCAAGGCGGTGCTTCCGACGCGTCGGCCAGTCGCTGACCTGGCCTTATCGCAACATCCCCGCGGCGCGCAGCCTCAGTCGGCCGCCGCTTCCAACGCCTGGCTCAAGCGCTCCACCGCAATGATGTCCATGCCCTTGATGCTGGCGGTCTTGGGCGCGTTGGCGCGGGGCACGATGGCGCGCTTGAAGCCATGCGTCGCCGCTTCCTTCAGGCGGTCCTCGCCATTGGGCACCGGGCGGATCTCGCCGGACAGCCCCACTTCGCCAAAGGCAATGGTCTTCTCGGACAGCGGCCGGTCGCGCAGCGACGACAGCACTGCCAGCAGCACCGGCAAATCGGCCGCGGTTTCCTGCACGCGGATGCCGCCCACCACATTGACGAACACGTCCTGATCGCCCACCACGATGCCACCATGGCGATGCAGTACCGCCAGCAACATCGCCAGCCGGTTCTGCTCCAGACCTACCGCCACCCGACGCGGGTTGGACAACGGCGATGCATCCACCAGCGCCTGCACCTCCACCATCAGCGGACGGGTGCCTTCGCGGGTGACCATCACGCAACTGCCCGGCTGCTGGGTGCTGCCGCCGGACAGGAAGATTGCCGACGGGTTGGAGACTTCCTTGAGGCCCTTCTCGCCCATGGCGAACACGCCCAGTTCGTTGACCGCACCGAAGCGGTTCTTGAACGCGCGCAACAGGCGGAACCGGCTACCGCTCTCGCCTTCGAAATACAGCACCGCATCGACCATATGCTCGAGCACGCGTGGCCCGGCGATGCCGCCTTCCTTGGTCACATGGCCGACCAGAAACACCGCGGTGCCGGTCTCCTTGGCGTAACGCACCAGCCGCGCTGCGCTCTCGCGCACCTGGCTCACCGAGCCCGGCGCTGCGGTCAACGACTCGGTCCACAAGGTCTGCACCGAATCGGCCACGATCAGCTTCGGCCGCGCCACGCTGGCGTGTTGCAGGATGTTTTCGATGCCGGTTTCGGCCAGGGCGTTCAGGCCTTCCAGCGGCAGGTCCAGGCGCACCGCACGCCCTGCGACCTGGGCCAGCGATTCTTCGCCGGTCACATACAACACCGGCAACGTGGAGGCCATGCTCGCCAGCGCCTGCAGCAGCAGCGTCGACTTGCCGATGCCAGGGTCGCCGCCGATCAGCACCACCGCACCTTCCACCAACCCGCCACCGAGCACCCGATCGAACTCGCCGATACCGGTGGAAACGCGTGCCTGCTCGGTCTGCTGAACATCCTTGAGTGCAGTGATCTTGGGCGCCTCGGCCTTGCCGGCCCAGCCGCTACGCCGCGATGCCGCTGGCGATATCTTGCCGCCCGGCGTGGCGCTTTCGAGCACGACTTCACTCAGCGTGTTCCAGACACCGCA
Source organism: Xanthomonas axonopodis (assembly GCF_001304695.1). Lineage (GTDB taxonomy): Bacteria > Pseudomonadota > Gammaproteobacteria > Xanthomonadales > Xanthomonadaceae > Xanthomonas > Xanthomonas axonopodis. The sequence goes on along the minus strand of NZ_JFAQ01000036.1, from coordinate 6,782 downwards.
TTCGGTGCACTGGCCCTGCCACTTGGTGTACTCGGCGCCGCACTCGCCGCAGACATAGGCCGTTTTCGCCTTCGCCATCATTGTTGCCCATCGTTATTCAACCAGCAGGATAGTGGCTGACGGTCTCAGCGTGCGCGACGCAGTGCTTTGGGGATTCGGGATTCGGGATTCGGGATTCGGGATTCGGGATTCGGGATTCGGGATTCGGGATTCGGGCAAGTCGACGACTTGCTGATGTGCAGTGCAAGCGATTACCGGCTGCGCTCACACAACAGCGGCATGACCGGTGACGACCGGCCATGCCGCTTGGATTCCACTGATCCCACGTCGGTCAACGACATGGGCGCCCCTTAGCGCGCCTTGTACAACTCGCTCAGGCGATCCGGCTTGCCGGCGATGCGTTCCAGATGCGGATACAGCAGGCCGCCGTGGTAGTCGATGCGAACGGTTTCGTAGCGGTCGCCGCGCTTGACCAGCAGTTCGATCGGCGCAGTGGTGCCCTTGGCCGCCTTGATCGCATCCTTGATCACATCGGCGCTGAAGGCGCGGCCGTTGACGGCCACGAGGGTGTTGCCGTTGATGATGCCGGCATTGAACGCCGGGCTGTCCCACAACACCTCGTTGACTTCGCCCGAGCCTTCCAGCGACAGGCCCAGCGAATAGGTCAGGCTGACGTCGTTCTCGTTGCTCTCGTAGGTCTTGATCGCCAGGTTCGGCTCGTCGTTGTAGACCAGCTTCCAGCCATTGGCTTCGATGCCGCCATTCAACGAACCGTGCCCGTCCATGCGCTCGCGCAACAGGCTGGCCCAGTCGTAGGCGGCCACGCCGTTGAGCGTGCTCACGATGTCGTCGAAGGTGTACGGATTGACGTCCCAATCGCCGTTCTTCATCCCGAAGAACGCCTTGGCGAAATCATCGATGGAACGCTTGTTGTTGGTGAGCTCGCGCAGCTTGCTATCGACTTCCAGCCACATCATCTGGCCGCCGGAGTAATAGTCTTCGCTCATCTGATAGCTGCGGTACGCCTTCGGACGTCGCATCGACATGGTCGGGTCGTTGGTGGTGTCCTGCACCGTGCGCCAGGCCATGCCGGGGCGGCCGCGCTCATAGCTTGCCGCGACGCCAGCCAACATGTCGCGCGCCTGGTCCTGTGTCCACAGGCCCGAACGGGCCGCCACCACTTCGCCCCAGAACTGGGTCTGGCCTTCGTACAGCCACAACAGGCTGTCACCCATCGGCACGTTGAAGTTCGGCGTTGCCAGATCGGCGCCACGGCGGTACTTGCCGTTCCAGGAGTGATTGAACTCGTGCGCCAGCAGGTCGCGCATGGTCCAGCTCTTGTCCCACTCGGTGAAGTAATTCGGCGGGCCGCTGTTTTCGCTGGAACGGTGATGCTCCAGGCCGATGCCACCCAGCTTCTTGGTCAGCGCCAGCAGGAATTGGTAATGGTCGAAGTGGCGCGCGCCGTACAGCTTGTCCATCTGCTGCACCAGCCCGGCATGCGCCTTGATCTGCTCGGGCTTGGCCTCCAGCGATTTGGCTTCATCGGCGAACACATTGAGGTAGACCGGCTGCTTGCCGGTGCTCAGCTCCACGCGCTTGTAGTACTTGCCGGCGAACATCGGCGAATCGACCAGGTCGTCGAAATCGATCGGCTTGAAGCTCACCGTGTCGCCGACGCGGCGATCGGTTTCCAGCGCGGTCGCATAGCTCCAGCCGGCCGGCAGCGTAACGCTGGCCTGCGCCTTGATGTTGCGCGCGAAGTAACCGGCCGGATACAGCGCCGTGGTGTTCCACTGCAGGTTGAGCATTTCCGGGGTCATCATCACCCGGCCCTGGTTGCCGGCCTGCGGCGACAGGAACTTGAACTCGGCCGTCAGCTCGGTGGCGCCCTGTGGCACGTCCACCTTGAACGCATAGACGTCGAATTGGTCGCGCTTCCATGGCACCACCTTGCCATCGACCTTGATCACCAGACCGGCGAGCTTGTCGATCGGACCGGTCGGCGAATGGTTGCCGGGAATCCACTGGGGGTAGAGCAGCGTCATCGGGCCCGGCTTGGCCGGCATGGTGGTCTTGACCTTGAAGATGCGGTGCGCCAGATCGGTGGCATCCACGTCGATCTTCAAGGTGCCGTCGAACGGCACGTCCTGCGGCGGTGCGGTTTGCGCAGCCGCGGGCAGCGACAACGCCGCCAACAACGACACGGACAACAGGGTGGGCATTTTCATCGCAACTCCGCGGGTGACCTGGAACAGGCAAGCCCACGATGCTAAGCGCCTGCCGGTGCTTCCCCGTATGCCATTGGTCATGCTGCGGGCGATTGACACATAAAAAAAAGGCCGCCAATCACTTGGCGACCTCTTCTTCAACATTGCGGTGATCCGGCTGGCAGCCGTCTCAATGCATCATGTTGACGTTCATGTTGTGCAGCACCCACAGCGAGCCGACGATCACGATGCCGATGATCAGCAGCGAGAACAGGCCTACCTGCACGTTGGAGCGCTGCTCGGGGGTGCGGTCCATATGCAGGAAGTACACCATGTGTACCAGCATCTGCACCGCGGCCATGACCGAAATCACGACGACGGTGACGCCCTTGGAGAACGCGCCGCTCATCACCATCGCAAACGGGATGACGGTAAGGATCACGGCCATCACAAAGCCGATCAGGTATGACTTCAAGCCGCCGGCATGCGCGTCGGCAGCGGTATCGGTGTGGTGGTGATTGGCCATTACAGCGCTCCCAGCAGATAGACGACGGTGAACACACCGATCCAGATGATGTCCAGGAAGTGCCAGAACAGGCTCAGGCAGGCCAGACGCGTGCTGTTGCGCGCAGTCAGGCCGTTCTTGGAAATCTGGATCACCAGCACGGCCATCCACAGCAGGCCGGAGGCCACGTGCAGACCGTGCGTGCCCACCAGGGTGAAGAACGCCGACAGGAACGCACTGCGACCCGGGCCGGCCCCTTCATGGATCAGGTGGTTGAACTCCCACACTTCCATGCACAGGAAGCCGATACCCAGCAGCGCGGTGACGGCCAGCCAGCCGTACAGGCCGCCCATCTTGCGCTTGTGCGCGGCAATCATCGCAAAGCCGAAGCTCAAGCTGCTGAACAACAGCAGGAAGGTTTCCACCAACACGAACTTCAAGTCGAACAACTCCTTGGCCGTCGGCCCGTCCACCGTGGCGCCGGAGAGCACCGCATAGGTGGCGAACAGGCCGGCAAACAGCAGGCAGTCGCTCATCAGGTAGACCCAGAACCCGAAGACGGTATTGCCACCGCCATCGTGATGCTCGTGGTCGTGATCGTGGCCGCCCGCGTGGGCGGCGTGGTCAAGCGTTGTCGAGGAAGCCATGGTCATGCCACCTTCGCGGCCTGCGCCGCCTGTTGCTGTTCGAGCAGGGCGAAACGTGCGTTTTCGATGCGCTCCACTTCGTCGGCCGGCACCCAGTAATCGATGTCGTCATCGAAGGTGCGCGCGATGAAGCTGCCGATCATGCCCACCAGGCCGACGATGGCCAGCCACCAGATGTGCCAGATCAGACCAAAGCCCAGCAGCACACTGAAGGCACCAATGTAGACGCCGGCGCCGGTGTTACGCGGCATGTGGATGGCTTCGTACTTGGACGGACGCACCCAGCCCTTACCGTTCTGCTTGTCGGCCCAGAACTGATCGCGGTCGTCGATGTGCGGCAGCACGGCGAAGTTGTAGAACGGCGGCGGCGAGGAGGTTGCCCATTCCAGCGTACGACCATCCCACGGGTCGCCCGTGTAGTCCATATGCTCCTTGCGCTTCCACACGCTGTAACCGATCTGCACCAGGTTCAAGAAGATGCCCATGCCGATGATTGCAGCACCCACCGCGGCGACATACAGCCACGGCGCCCACTCGGGGTGGTTGTAGGTGTTCATGCGACGGGTCATGCCCATGAAGCCGAGCACGTACAGCGGCATGAAGGCCACGAAGAAGCCGATGATCCAGCACCAGAACGAGGCTTTGCCGATCTTTTCGTTGAGCTTGAAGCCGAACGCCTTCGGGAACCAGTAGGTCAGGCCCGCCAGGTAACCGAACACCACGCCGCCAATGATCACGTTATGGAAGTGCGCGATCAGGAACAGGCTGTTGTGCAGCACGAAGTCCACGGCCGGAATCGCAAGCATCACGCCGGTCATGCCGCCGATGGTGAAGGTGATGATGAAGCCGATCGTCCACAGCACCGGCGCGGTCATGTGCACGCGACCGCGGAACATGGTGAACAGCCAGTTGAAGATCTTCACCCCGGTCGGGATCGAGATGATCATCGTCGTGATGCCGAAGAAAGCATTGACGTTGGCGCCCGAGCCCATGGTGAAGAAGTGGTGCAACCACACCACGAACGACAGCACGCCGATGCACGAGGTGGCGTAGACCATCGAGGTGTAGCCGAACAGGCGCTTGCGGCTATAGGTCGCAATCAACTCGGAGAAGATGCCGAATGCCGGCAGGATCAGGATGTAGACCTCCGGGTGACCCCAGATCCAGATCAGGTTGACGTACATCATGGCGTTGCCGCCACCGTCGTTGGTGAAGAAGTGCGTGCCCAGGTAACGGTCGGCGCCCAGCAGCGCCAGCGCCACGGTCAGGATCGGGAACGCAGCGATGATCAGGATGTTGGTGATCAGCGCGGTCCAGGTGAAGATCGGCATGCGCATCAGGTTCATGCCCGGCGCGCGCATGCGCATGATCGTCACGAAGAAGTTGATGCCGGTCAGCAATGTGCCTAGACCGGACACCTGCAACGCCCAGATGTAGTAATCGACACCGACCCCCGGACTGTATTCCAGCCCCGACAACGGCGGATATGCCAGCCAACCGGTCTGGGCGAATTCACCGACACCCAGCGAAATGTTGATCAACGCCGCGCCGGCCACGAACAGCCAGAAGCTCAGCGAGTTCAGGAACGGAAACGCCACGTCGCGCGCGCCGATCTGCAGCGGCACGATCAGGTTCAACAGGCCGGTCATGAACGGCATGGCCATGAAGAAGATCATGATCACGCCATGCGCGGTGAAGATCTGGTCGTAGTGATGCGGAGGCAGCACGCCTTCGCCACCGCCGCCGGCCAGCGCCTGCTGGGTGCGCATCATCGCCGCGTCGGCAAAGCCGCGCAGCAGCATGACCAGCGCCACGATGATGTACATCACGCCGATGCGCTTGTGATCGACCGAGGTGAACCACTCTTTCCAGAGATAGCCCCACAGCTTGTACTTGGTGATGGCGCCCGCGATGAGCAGGCCGAGCAGGCCGGCACCACCCAGCGCGACCATGATGATCGGCTCGTGGTACGGAACTGCCTCAATGGTGAGTTTGCCTAGCATCACTTGTCTCCAGAAGTGCACATGGCGACCGGCTCCGTAGCCGATGCCTGATGGTCGCCGTGGCCTTCGCCGTGGCCGCCGTGGTGGCCCGGACCATTCATGTATTTGTCGACCAGCGAGCGGAACATGCCGTCCTGCACCGATGAGTAGTAGGTGACCGGATACTGTTCCTTGTCATTGCGATTGGCTGCCAGCACCTGGTACTCGGCAGCATTCAACGCGGTCGGCGAGGCCTTGACCTTGCCCACCCAGGCCTCAAAGCCGGCCTGATCGACGGCATGCGCCTTGAAGCTCATCTTCGCAAAGCCATGGCCGCTGTAGTTGGTCGACAGGCCGAAGTATTCGCCCGGCTCGTTGGCCACCAGGTGCAGCTTGGTTTCCATGCCCGCCATGGCGTAGATCATGGTGCCCAGGTGCGGGATGAAGAACGAGTTCATCACCGTGTCGGAAGTGATCTTGAAGTTCAGCGGCGTGTGCACCGGGAACGCGATCTCGTTGACGGTGGCGATGTTCTGGTCGGGATAGATGAACATCCACTTCCAGTCCAGCGACACCGCTTCGATGTTGATCGGTTTGACGTCCGAATCCAGCGGCCGGTACGGGTCCAGCGCGTGCGACGAGCGCCAGGTCAGCACCGCCAGCACCAGGATGATCACGCACGGGATGGACCACACCACCACTTCAATGGCAGTGGAGTGCGACCAGTCCGGCTCGTAGCGCGCCTTGGTATTGGATGCGCGATATTTCCACGCGAACGCAATCGTCATCACGATCACCGGGATGACCACGATCAGCATCAGCACCACCGAGGTGATCAGCAGTTGCTTTTCGTCGTGGCCGATCTGGCCTTTCGGATTGAGGATGGCCGAGTTGCAGCCTGCCAGCAGCAGGAAGGGCAACATCAGACCTGGACGAAGTAAACGCCCGAGCTGTTTCAGCGGAATCATCGGTCGATCCAAGTGCGAAGGAACGCCAACCTCGTTCGTCGTATCTGTCGTGGGATGTTCCCGACGCAGCTGTCTTCCTGGAGGAGATGAACTGCGCAGACCGAAGACGCGGGTTAGCCCGCCAATTTTAGTCTTTGCTGCACCTGCACGAAACCCATTGGCAATGATCTGACGCAATAAAAGCGCGCCAATTTGTGCGACATGTTGTCGCAGCGCAAGGCAAGAATTGCGCCATTGCGATCGCCGAATGGGGAGCGTCTGCGCGGCTGCAACGCACGCGAGGAATGCGTGAAACGCGGCGCTCGACGCCTCGAACGCAACTAGGGCAACGCTGATCAAGCCCCGTTCCCGCGTTTCGCGGGAGGTTGGATGCACATAGACGATGGGGCGCGTAGATCGCTTTGCCCATTCAGGGCAATCCCGGTGATCGAGGCCTCTGTTGGGAGGCCTCTGTGCTTCATGTGGGCAAC
>NZ_JFAQ01000035.1 GCF_001304695.1 Xanthomonas axonopodis | reverse complement strand
AATTGCTCGATGCATTGCCTGCGATCGGTGGAAAACCAGGGCGTGCGCGACGCTGGCCAGGCAAACTGCATGCCGACAAGGCCGACGACATCGACCGTTGCCGCAACGCCCTCAAGCAGCGCGGCATCATTGCGCGGATTGCACGCAAGGGCATCGAACGCAACGACCGCCTGGGCCAGCACCGCTGGGTCGTCGAGCGCACGCACGCTTGGTTTGCCGGCATGGGCAAGCTGCGTATCCGCTTCGAACGCCGCATCGATATCCACTTGGCGTTGCTCTCGCTTGCATGCTCCATCATCTGCTTACGCATGCTTCCTGGGTTTTGTCAGCAGCTCTAAGCCGCTTCTCCCGCGCTCGCCGTGCATGACACGCGCTACGGTTGCGCCGGCCAGGACTGCATGGCCGGCAGCGCCGCTTGCACCTGGGCCGGATCGATGCGCGTACGCAGCCAGGCCAACGCAACCGGCAATGGACACAAGGCCTGACCCCGACAACCGGGCAACACCAGCGTGGACGAGGCCAGCGCATCGCCGTCCAGGCGCCCGCGACGCAGCGCCGCCAGGCTTGGCATCAGGGTGCGCACGCGCAGCGACGGCGCGTCGTTGCGTTCGAGCACGTCCAGCACCAACGCGCCGCCGGGCGGATAGTCATCGGGGCGATCACGGCGATGCTACTGCACGCCGAGCAGTCCACCGAGGGTGGCCAGATTGGTGTCGTGGCCGACCAGCACCAGCAGCCGCGTGGAGGGCGGCGCCAGGGTCGCCACCGACGGTGTTTGCCCGACCGCGGCCTGCACGGTGGCCAGCAGATGCACGAGCAGGTTGGATGCCGCCGCGCGGGCGACCGGCAACGGACGCTTGCTCTGGGCGAACGAGGTGTTGTGCAGGGCAATCAATTGCGTCACTGCGGCGCGATCCACCCTGCCCCAGCCCAGCTGCGCCGCATCGAAGCCTTCGACGTCTTCCAGCATCAGGTTCTCGGCCAGTCCACCGGCCAGCTTCAGGGTGCTGCCCGCGGCCGGCGAGCCGTCGCGCGTGGCCGGCTCGTAGAGCAGGCGGGCCGGCGGCGGCGTGGCGCAGCGTCCGTGCTGGCAGGCACTCAACACCGCCTGCAAGTGCGCCAGCTGCGCGCGTGTTTCGGCCTCCAGCCGCACCGGCGGTGCGGGCGCCTTGCCGCCATCAAATACGGCGTTGCGCTCGCCTTCCGGCAGGGCCTGGTAATGCACTGCGCAGCCAGGCGCCATGCCCTGCAGCAGCGCCTGCGCGCTGGCGTGGTTGCGGGCGGTGCTGTCGGCGAGGGTGACGATCTGTTCGGTGCCCACGCAGCCACTGGCCGCCAGCCCGAGCGGCGGTGCCAGCAGTGCGCGATAACGTGCGCCCAGCGCCTGCATGCCCGCCCGTCCGTGCGGCGTCAGCTGGCCCTCGGCCACCGGCCACCGGCCACTGCGGCCATGGCTGCGCGCTGTAGCGATCCAGCTCGCTGCCGGGCTGGGTCGGTGCACGGATGCCATGCCGCACCAGCACGATGCTCAGGCGCAGGTGCGCGGTTGCGGCGGCGGTCTCTTTTGCGGCGACCGGTTTTGCCATCGGCATGCAGAGCGCCAGACCGAGCAATGCCTGCCGCATCGTCCTGGCAAAAAAGTGATTGCGCATGGCTTTCCTCAGAACGTCGTCGACAACGCGAGCATTACCCCGCGTCCAGGCTGACCGACAGACCTTGGTGCATGGATGCAACAACGCGCGCCGGCGGCGCGCGTGCGGCGAGGCCGGACATCGCAGTGGCGCCATGGCTGCCGCTGCAGGAACAGCGGCAGCGATCTACCGAAGCACACGACAGACATCACCAGCCCAGAAAAATGCGCCCAGCCTGCGTAGACCGGATGACGCATGGATGACAGCGGTCAAACCCGTTGCCGCGCGGTGCGCCTGGTAGTTGATGAGCGGCGATGGCGATGCGCGATCTGCGAAACAACGACGCGGCGTCAGGTCTGCCAAACGCCGCGGCGGCCATCTGTTTGCCGATGCCGGGGCCCACACGGTCCACGCTGCCGGCTATGCCGTGAGCGGCGGCGTTCCCAAGACACGCCCCGGCACACAGGCTGCCCACAATATGTCGTGACCACACCCGACGGGGTCGCACGTGGCCGTCCCCCTCAAACGACAAAGGCCCGCCGAAGCGGGCCTTTGCCTGGGCAGCAGCCAGAGCGCTTACTTGGCCGCGGCATCCTTCGCCGCAGCATCGCCGGCCTTGGCCTGCAGGGCTTCGGTGGTGATGCGGATCTTCACTTCGTCGCTGACGTTCGGGGCGTACTGGCTCAGGCCGAAATCGCTGCGCTTGATGGTGGTGGTGGCGTCGAAACCCGCGGCCGGCACCTTCTTCATCGGGTGCTCGCCGGCACCGTTGAGGGTGACGTCCAGCACGACCGGCTTGGTCTGACCCTTGATGGTCAGGTCGCCGGTGACGGTCAGCTTGTTGGTGCCGGCAGCTTCCACCTTGGTGCTCTTGAAGGTGGCGGTCGGGAACTTGGCCGCGTCGAAGAAGTCACCGCTCTTGAGGTGTTCGTCGAACTTGGCGGTGAAGCTGTTCAAGCCGGACAGCGGCAGGGTGACCTGCACGGTGGACTTGGTCACGTCGGCCGCGTCGTATACCAGGGTGCCGTCGACATTGCCGAAGTTCGCGCTCGGGTTGGAGAAGCCGAAGTGGCTCCACTGCGCCAGCACGTCGGTATGCGCCGGGTCCAGGGTGTAGGTGCCCGACGCCACTTCCACGGCCGGGGCGGTCGAGGCGGCCGGGGCGGTGGCAGCGGCCGGGGTTTCGGCGGCCGGCGCGGCGGCGTTGTCGGCCGGCTTGGAGCAGGCGGCAATGGCCAGGGCCAGGGCGAGCGGCAGCAACAGCTTGTGGGTGGTCTTCATTGGAACTCCATGGGATGAGAGACGCGTCGGATCGACGCGGGTGGGACAGATGCAGACGGACGAGGACTGCAGGAAATCGAGGAACCATGTACGTCGAGACCGTGAGCCAGATCAAGCGGTCAGCCTGCGAACGGCCAACTGCATCGCTTGAACGCGGTAGGCATGCGCGGTGCGCCGGGGGCGCACGCATGCACCGGCTTACTCGAAGCGCGCGGCTTCGTCGAAGCTCAGGCGTGGCGAGCGCGGGAACAGCCCGGCCGGGTCGCCGTAGCCGAGATTGACCAGGAAGTTGGACTTGATCGGGGTACCGGCAAAGAACGCCGCATCCACCTTGGCGTTGTCGAAGCCGGACATCGGGCCGGCATCCAGTCCCAGCGCGCGCGCGGCCAGGATCAGGTAGACGCCCTGCAGCGAGCCATTGCGGAACGCCGATTCGGTGCGGCCCTCGCGCGGGCCGTCGAACCAGCTCTTGGCATCGGCATGCGGGAACAGGTACGGCAGCTTCTCGTGGAAGTCTTCGTCGTGCGCCACGATCACCGTCACCGGTGCGGCCAGGGTCTTGGCGGCATTGCCCTCAGACAGCGCGGGCTTGAGCTTGGCCTTGCCTTCGGCGCTGGTCACGAACACAAAGCGCGCCGGACAGCTATTGGCCGCGGTGGGCCCCCACTTCACCAGCTCATACAGCTCACGCAGCACCTCGTGGCTGACCGGCGTGTCGGCAAACGCGTTTTGCGTACGGGCGGTGCGGAACAGTTGATCCAGTGCGGCGGCGTTGAGCGAGTCGGACATGAGCACTCCAGGGGAAGGGGCGTGCGACGGTAGGCTGCGGCGTCGGCGCCAGTGTGAAGACCCGCAGTGTAGAGTGGCGCGATTGCCGCCACACGCGTTCAATCTGAAACAAATCTATGTCGGATCTGAAACGATGGGGCTGACCTGGGCACTGAGCGACGGCCGTGCCGGCAATGCGTGCCAAGCCGAGGCGCTGGCGCGTGCAGTGCAGCCCGATGCCTACCAGCCCCTGCACCTGCAGCCCAGCGCGCCATGGCGTTGGGCGGCGCCGCGGCGGCTACCCGGCGCACGGCAGGCGTTTGGCGCAGCCTTTGCCCGGCAACTGCAGCAGCCCCCGGCGCTGGCCATCGGCTGCGGCAGGCAGGCGGCCCTGGCCACCCGGTTGCTGCGTGCCCACGGCAGCCGCAGCGTGCAGATCCTGGATCCGCGGCTGGACCCACGGCACTGGGACCTGCTGATCGTGCCCGAGCACGATGCACCGCGCGGCAGCAACGTGCTCACCCTGCTCGGCAGCCTGCACCCAGTGGACGATGCGTGGCTGGCGGCCGGGCGGGTGGCCTTCCCCGCAATCGGCGGCTTGCCGGGCCCGCGGCTGGCCCTGCTGGTCGGTGGGCCCACCGACCAGGTGCCCTGGACGCCACAGGCGCTGGCGGCGCTGTGCACGTCGTTACGCGCCCAACTACGCGCGCTGGGCGGCAGCCTGCTGGTGACCACCTCGCGCCGCACACCGGGCGATGCAATCGCAACGCTGCGCGCGGCCTGCGCCGGCCTGCCGCATCTGCTGTGGTGCGACGAACGCGATGGGCCCAACCCGTATGCCGGCCTGCTCGGCTGGGGCGACGCCATCGTGGCCAGCGCCGATTCGGTCAACCTGCTCTCCGAAGCCTGCGCCACCCGCGTGGCGGTGGCCGCCGCGTTTGCCGAACAGGCACGCGGGCGCGTGGGCACCTACCTGCATGCATTGCGACAACGCCAGCGTCTGCACCCGGTGACTGAAGTTCTCGCCGGTGCTGTCGATATCGTGGCAGTGCGCGAAACCGAGCGCATCGCCATGCAGGTGCGCGCGCGCCTGCTGCCGTGACCCCAGGCCCGTCAGCGGGCCACTGAAACTCTGGACGCTTCGCATGACAGGGACAATCGACGCGCGATGGATGGGGCACACCCGGCGCCGGGCAATCGCGCTGCTGGTCCTTGCCGCATTACCGCTGGCTGCCATCGTAGCAGCACCGCGTTGCGTACCGCGTTACCCCACCCCGCAAGCCACCGCCGCGATGTTCGACCTGGCCGGTTCCACCGCGCAGGCACTGGATGCACTGCCCGACGCCAAGGTAGTGCTGCTGGCGCGCGGCGGCCAGGACCTGAGTCGCTATGGCCTCAAACACAGCCACCTGGCGTTCGCCATGCGCGACGACGATGGCATCTGGCGCGTGCGGCACCTGCTCAATCGCTGCAAGAGCGACGCCTCGCAGCTCTATGTCGAAGGCCTGAGCAATTTCGTCGGCAAGAGCGCGGTCAGCCACGATCTGCGTGTCGGCGTCCTGAAGCCCGCGGTCCAACAGCGCCTGCAGGCATTGTTGAGTGACTCCGGCGAGCTCGCGCATCGCCTGCATGAAACGCGCTACAGCATGGTCGCCTATCCCTTCTCCACCGACTACCAGAATTCCAACCAGTGGGTGCTGGAAGTGCTGGCCGCGGCGCTGGCAGCCGATGCGCAACCACCGACGGTCATCGGCGATCGCCGCGCAGCGCAGGCCTGGCTGCAAGCGGCGCGGTATCACCCCAGCATCCTGCATCTGGATTTGAAGCAGCGCGTGGGCGCACGTTTTGTCGCCACCAATGCCACCACCACCGATCATCCTGTCGGCGAGCGCGTTTCCGGCAACTATTCGGTGGTCACCGTCGAATCGGTGTTCGATTTCCTGCATCAACGCGACGCCCTTGCACAGGAGCTGTCGATCCCGCCCGCCACTGCCACGACTGGAGCCGCGCCATGACACGCCCGCTGTCCGCCCGGGTTGCCGCTGCCCTGTTTTGCTCGCCGCCCTGTCACCAACCTGCGTGCAGGCCGGGGAGATGACCACGGCCGATAAGTCCGGGTTCTATGCCATGTTGACCGTCTCTGTCCCAGTGGTGGCGGCGAGCGCTATCGTCGCGTCTCCTTTCGTTGCGTCCTTCAACGCCTACGCAGACAGACGCGATGACCGCCGTCAACCGCGCGCAGGCACGCTGCCACCGATGCGAGTCGACGCGGTGCAGACCTTGCCCGCGGGCGAACGCGAGGTCAGGCTGCAGGATCCGCAACAGCCTGAGGCGACCGTGATGCTGCGCTGGCCCGCGCGCCAGGACGACCCGGCAGCCGGATTTCGCGTCGGCGACATGGTGTCGTTCCAGCCCAGCCCGGCGGGCAGTGGCTGGACCGTGCATGCGCCGCAGGGCCAGGCCCTGGCGTTCCTGCCAACCAGCGACGCGGCGGCCTACAACAGCAGCCGCAGCTGGTGATTTCAACGCACTGAGCAACAGCGCTGCCTGCACGGCGATCACGTGCAGGCGTGTGCGCTGCGGGGCAACCGTCGGCCCGCAGCGGCCGTGGACCAGGGGTGTCTATTAGGGTCGCGATGCGTGCGTGTTGCCTTCCTGCGGGCAGCGGTGACCTTGCATCGCCCATCGGTCGCGCCCCCAACCCTCGAAGCGGAGCAAGAGCACACAGCACTACCACGCACTGTGCGCTCTACCGCTCCCTCACCGCACCGACAAGGCACCCCCGCCGGCGCAGCGACACTGCCCGTTACGGATTGCTGGGAGAACGCGGAATGCCTGCCGGCGCCGCGTCCAGCGCGCCGATCATCAGCCGCACGATCGGGGTTCCCAAGCCGGTGGTGTAGTTGTACTTGCCGGCGATCGGCACGTCGTTGCTGACGACCCCGTTATTGCCGGGAATACCGCGGTGGTAGGCCTGCGGGCCGTTGGCAGCCAGGCGATATAGGTAATCGTTGAGATTGCCCTGCCGGCCCTGCTTCTGCACCAGCAACGCGGCCACGCTGGCGAACTCCGGTGCCGCCACGCTGGTGCCGATCAACTTGGTGATGGCACCGGCCACGTAGATGGACACCGAGCTGGTGCCTTGCTGACAGGGATGCACGGCGATTCCCGGGCAACCACCGACCAGCATGCCGACATCGGGCAATGCGCGCATCGAGGTGCGCGTGCCGCCCAGCGCGCGCAGCTGATACGCCGGACGCTGGAACAGCGTGCTGACGCCGCCACCGGCACCCCAGTAGCCGCCGCTGAGCAGCGCGCCGACGCCATACGGGTCCTCGGCCTGCAACGGGTCGGCAAACGCACTTTCGCTGAAGTAGCTCGCATCCAGGCTGCCCTTCGTGTAGGCAGTGAGCAGGTTGCCACCACCGACCGCGGTCACATACGCATCGGCGGCAGGCCAATGCACGCTGGGGACGTACCGGCCGTTCTTGCCCTCCACCAGGTATTGCGTGTCCGGACAATCCAGGCCGGCGTTGTCGCCGCTGGAGGCGACGAAACTGATGCCCTGCGCGTTGCCTTGCTTGAAGACCGAATCGAACACGCCAAGGATGGAAGTGGCGTCCTTGCCGTTATAGGCCGCGGTGAAGACCTGTTCGCAGAACCCGAACGAGGAGCTGACCACGTCTGCCTCATTGTCCTGCACGATCTGTCGGTAGCCGGCCAAGATGGAATCGATGGACAGGTCGGGGATCACGTACAGCAGCACGTGCGCGCCCGGTACGCCGCCAAGCGCCATGTCCACATCGAGCGTTGCCTCGCGCGCCGCCGCGCGATTGCCGTCCTGCACCCCGAGCTTGGCACCGGCCACATAGCGGCGTGCATACAGCGTCGGATTGGCATGGTTGCCGGCATAGCGGCTGAAGCGCTCGTGGTCGAACATCGCGGCGATGTCCGTGTCCAGCACGTCGCTGCCGATCAACACGGCGATCGTGCTGCCGCTACCGTCGAGCCGCTGTTGCTTGTTGCCTGGCGCACCCATCATCGTCTGGTAGGACGGATAGCCGTAGGCCTGCTTGAGATCGTTGTACCAATAGCTGGTGGTGCCATGGCCAGTGCGGTTGCCGGGGTCGCCGGCCAACATGCGCGAGTCCATGCGTGCCGCCGGCAGCCCGCGGCTCAGGCCGGTGACGGTGACACCGTTGGCACGCAGCGCGGCCGGCAGCTGCAGCGGAGCGGCGGCGGCCAGGCGCACCTGCTGGCCGGCCTTCAGATCGGCGACCAACGGCGCGGCAAACAACCGCTCTACGCTATCGGCATTCGCGCTGACATGCAGGGTTGGCCCCTGCTGCACCACGGTCATGTGTGCTGCCTGCAGGGCGGCGCGCACCTGCGCGAGCTGTGCAGGCGCTGGACCAAAACGCCGCTGGAATTCGGCCGCCGACAGCCACTTGTGGTACTGCGGCGACAGCGGATCCTGGATGTCGGCCAGCAGCGCGTCCAGGGCCACCTGGTCGCGTGATGGCAGATGCACGTCGAATGACACCGGGCGCTGCGCGCAAGCTTGCCGTCATCGCGTCAATCTGGGCATCGGGGACGGTCGTGGCAGCGTTGGCGCTACTGAGGGCGAACAGCGAAGCGAACAATACGGCAGCCAGCAGCGGCCGACAGCGGGTGCGAGTAAGCATGGATCTCTCCGGGGGCAGAGCAGTGAGCAAGGCCGAATGGCATCGCCGGGGCGTGCACGAGCGTTCGCGGACCAAGGGTGCGATCATGTCGACACGAAAACAGCACGCAGGTGCCGGCTGCGATAGATGGCCGCGCCGGCCGCAATGCACATGGCTGGCCGCTGTCACAGACGACGGCAAGGCCGAGAGCTGCCAGTGCACCATCACGACACTGCACATTCAGCGGCTATTTGCATCGGCATCGGCAGGTCGCGGGGCTGGCAAGGGCCGTCATCAATCAGACGACGTGGGTCATGAGCCGGGACGATACGTGCGATGTCCGCGGCCGAAATGCCAGCGGGCGAGATTGTGTCGCCAACAGCGAGGTGCGCGTGCCTGCGGCTGCAGGTGCCGCTGCATGCCAGTCCGCCGCGCGTGGATGTCGCAAAGTGCGCGCCGTTGTGGCGAGCACCTGCAAGCGACCATGCGCGCCCATGCGCCCGCTCACGCCACCCCTTTCCCAGGTCGAGGCCTGCCGCCCGCTTTGCGATCACCATGTGCTACCGATGCCGTCGGTCAGGCGTCTCGTGCACACGTCACCGATGACGACCCGATGTCGTGGCGCAGGCTTGCCCCCTCACATCACATGCCGACAATGCCGCCGAGCGTCAGCGTGGCCACGAGCGCCAGCGCACGCGCCTCTGGATTGCGGCCGCGATATGCGCACGCGCCCAGTCGGTCGCCGCCGGCGCGACGGGCACGGTCCGGCGGCAGGCGCCTGCGCACTAAAGGAGGGCGTTGCGTACCGGCGCTGTGTCCGGCGAGCGCATCGCTGCGCGGGTCCATCCCGGCCCTCGAAGCGATAATTGCGCGCCCCATCAGCACCGTGTCGCCATGCGTCTTGCCTCGCCACCCGCATTCGCCCCGCTCACCGCCCGTGCATTGCTCTGGGCGGTGCTGGCAATGGGCGCGGTGGTCCTGCTGTCCAACATCCTGGTGCAATACCCGATCAACGACTGACTGACCTGGGGCGTGCTCTATTAACCCCCTGGCGTTCCTGAGGGTCGGCAGGGATTCGTGTGAAAAAACAGCCAAAAGCGAGCTAGCTCTCTGTCAGAGTACGAATCCCTGCCGACCCTCATATCGACCGCAGACCCCGAATTCTAGCTGGCATCGAATCGTGGGGAGTCGACAGGAGGGATGTATCCCATGTCCCCGACCACTGATCGCTACCCGGGCTATTACGTCGGTTACGGCTCCGGCGCGGGTTGGTGCGAAGTATTAGACACAGCCAGGTCCTGATATGGAATACGTTTGTTCAAGGGAGTTTCGCCATATCCAAGTTTACGGGCCAGCGCGGGAAGGGCCTCGAAGCTTGCATTCATGCCTTTGACAATTGCGGTTCCTACATGACGAAGGAACTCGCTTTTGGGAGCCAAAATCTGATGCAATTCTTCTGCAGTAATTTCCCGTGCCCCGCTTTCCATTTGCTCGCTTGCTCGCGCCAGAATGGTTTGCACGACCCGCGCGTGCTTAGCATTGTCTGATTCAAATAGCCCAGGAACATGAATGCGTCCTCCAAGCGCCAGTGCATTCAGAGCGATGGCTTCGATCGGATTAAAGACGGTACTCCGGAAGATACGCAGCACTCTTTCCGAGAGTAATCCTGTGGCTTTGTTGCCGGCGATCAGCGGGATCATCCCGACAATGGATGCCAGCCCCATAGACTTGACGGCGGTGCTCTCGCCAGGGGCAACATCGAGCGCATGACGCGCCACCTGCTCAATCGCCTCTTCCGGGCCCATCTTCTCGCTGGGGCGCGCCATGACACCGTCCTTAATGCTCTGGAACAATCCAGCACGCATCAACTCTTCGCTTTCCTTGACTTCGGGTGGAATGCCAGAGGCGGCGCCAAAGATGGCCGCTTCGGTTGTCGTCATATTGGCCGCAAGATTACCTAATCTTGATTTAAAGCCTGTGTACTGCAAGACGTTATTGGGGAATGACACAATTGAGGAGATGGCACCGGCTTTCATTGCCTTGGGGAGCAGGTCGCGCATGGACCAGTCCTCACCCTTCATACCCTTGATGATTGCAAGCACACACATGGTGTCCATGGTCTCGATTAGCAAAGGCGGCACTGAATCGATTCCTGCCAATTGCAGAGCATACTGACTGGGCGAGAAATTTTTGCCGAAGATGGCTTTTTTCAACAGTTCCGAAGCGCCGAGCTCCCATGCGGAGCCGAGTATGCTGCTGACACCAATACTACCAGCCAAGCCACCGAGCTGGAACTCTTTCTTGGTCGCAACATATAGCAATTCCTGTGCACCCAGACGAACCTGGAGGTCCTCGTCCCCTTTGAGTTTCTGGTTGATGAACACCGACAGGACATCGTCATTGGACATGACATCTGGGGCACACGAGGCGAGGAAGGCTTTCGCGCTGATCTGGCTGCCGTCTGCCATCTCGATCAAAGCGCTTGGGCCAAATGCTGCGGAGCCCCGTTCAATCGCCTTAAGCAATAAGGGGATATGAATGTCAGCATCGATTTGCTCAGCTGTCCGCTCTGACGAGTTGGCGGCAGGCATCAATTGCGCCGTCTTAACCGTGAATGCGTCCTTGAACTCCTCAAGCGCTTTCTCCGGGTCTCGACGCGACACCAACTCTAGTCGGACCCCGTCAGTGCTCGCGACCTGCGATGGAAATGCCTGGTCAAGCTGCGCGAAAGATAGCAACGCGTGCACCACCGGGTCGGCAGAAACAAGTCGGCCCGATTCCCTGCGCACCAATCCCATATGCCTGGGCTTTTGGAAGCCTGTTAACGAGATCGGTCGCAAAGTTTCTAATCCACTGTTATCAGTGTAACCGGAGCCTTGCCCAGTGGACCTGGGGCTAGTCGACCCGCTGCTTGTGCCGCGTCGCCGGGGGGGCCTGGTGGTGGGCAATATGCTATCTTCGGACTGACGGAAGACGCTATGGTTGGGCTGTGCACCAGCTTCTAGATCACAGTCGTAGCCCATACCAGATTCGGGGTGAAGTATGTCCTCGAGTGACGACAGTGAATGGGATCGTGCGAGCTCTGTCTTCATGTCTTCCTATCCTTTTTTGTGAATTATTTGAAAAGTCAGGATCTTTAGAGCGGCTAACAAAACTAATGCGCGGCCGTTAGGCGAGCGCGGTTGGTGATCGGAATCGGCATCTTCCACTCGTAAAATCCGGTTCTGCGCGCCGCCCGCACCCATCTGACGATCGCTGGCTACGTTGTATTAGCCGCATTTGGTATTGGTGAAACCTCGAAATCAATTTGAGAATTTATTTCTAAGGATGGTCTGATCAATCTGCCCTGTGACAGGGGTCGCATAATGTTCAGGTGAGCATGCAGGCACGGCTTTGAACTACATAGTCCCGTGTTGATCTCCTGCAGTGAGTGTTGAAGAAAGTTTAACGCAGAGCTTTCTGAATGTCGTTGTTTGCCCGAAGTCATGGTTGGGACGGCGAAGCATTGCAGGGTAAACCGCCCCGGGAAGTTGGGAGGCTCAAACTCCTGAGAAGATGGGGCCATGAGCAAGACAAAGTATTCCTTGGAAGCGTAAGAGTGGGCGGTTCGGCTGGTGCGGGAGCACCAAGGAAAGTCAGCTCGCGATGGGCGATCGAATCGATTCCCGCGAAAATTGGCTGTTGGTCGCAGACGCTGTGCAATTGGGTGCGTCAGGCCGAGCGTGATGCCGGCAGCGTCAGGGGGCCGACGACGGACGAGCGGACGCG
Organism: Xanthomonas axonopodis; assembly: GCF_001304695.1. Lineage (GTDB taxonomy): Bacteria > Pseudomonadota > Gammaproteobacteria > Xanthomonadales > Xanthomonadaceae > Xanthomonas > Xanthomonas axonopodis. Next base: position 42,836 of record NZ_JFAQ01000035.1, on the reverse strand, counting down.
GATAAAAGCGCTGGAACGCGAAGTGCGCGAGCTGGGGCAAGCCAGCGAGATCCTGCGCAAGGCCAGTGCGTATTTCGCCCAGGCGGAGCTCGACCTAAGCTTCACGCCCTGACCCAGGGTCAGCAACCTGATCCACCGCCGCTTCGGTCCGCGTGCGGCGCGCCAGGTTGCCTGGTGCGGATTCGCGCTGGCGGTGCTGCTGTCGATCTGGCTGGCGACGCCACGCATTGCGGTGGCCTCCTGCAGCGCCTTCATCGCGGCGCGATTGCTGGACATCAGCGTGTTCAACCGCCTGCGCGACGGCAGCTGGTGGCGCGCGCCCATCGTGGCCACCACCTGCAGCGCCACCCTGGATACCACCATCTTCTGGAGCATTGCGTTTGCCGGCGCGAGCCTGCCGTGGGCCAGCTGGGCCGCAGGCGATCTGGCGGTAAAACTGGGCATGGGCGTGTTCCTGCTTGGCCCGTTTCGCGCCCTGCTGTGGCGGAGTGCGCCGCGTCGGTAGAGCGCTTGACGCCCATGGGTGCGTTGCCTCCGCCAGGACGGCAACGCACCGTTGCTGCCGTTTGCTGGAGCTGCATCCAAAGCGGCGTACTCACCACTGCACCTACAGCGCTGTTTCATCCTTGCCCAGCGGAAATGTCAGGCCCTGCCCACGCGCTGCGTTGAAAATGATGCCACGTGCCTGCTGGATGGCCGGCGTCGGTGCGATCAGCCGCGGGCGGCGGTCCAGCGTGCAGCTCAGGCCGGCATCGACCAGCGTTGCATGCGCCTGATGCAGCAGCACGGCGCTCTCGTGCGGGAGCCAGTGCGTGCGCGCCAGTGCATCGATCAACGCGGGCGTGTCGCAGGCATCCAGCAGATGCGGCTGCTGCGCTGCCATGCCGAGCACGCCAGCCTGCAGCACGAATTCCAGATCCACCAGGCCGCCAGCGCCTTGCTTGAGATCCAGCCGGCCGGCATCGCTGCGATCCAGTTCGGCGCGCATGCGCGCACGCATCTTGCGCACGTCCTCGTGCAACTGCGCGGTGTCGCGCACCCGCATCAGCGTCTCGCGACGCATCTGTGCGAACGCATCGCAAAGCGCCGCGTCGCCGGCCACCGCGCGTGCGCGCACCAGGGCCTGGTGCTCCCAGGTCCAGGCGCGGTCGCGCTGGTATTCGCGGTAACTGGCCAGCGAGGACACCAGCGCGCCCTTGGCGCCATCCGGGCGCAGCCGCACATCGATGTCGTACAGCCGGCCGGCGCCGGTCTCGGCAGCCAGCAATGCCATCACTTTCTGCGCAAGCCGCGCAAACCAGCGCCCGGCCTCCAGTGGGCGCTTGCCGTCGGAGGCATCCACCTCGGGCGGATGATCGTAGAGAAACACCAGGTCCAGATCCGATCCGAATCCCAGCTCCAGCCCGCCCAGACTGCCGTAGCCGACGATGGCAAAGCTGCCGCCCGGCACGTGTCCGTGCGCGGCCGCCATGTCGCTGCGCGCCAGCTGCAGCACGGTCTGCACCACCGCTTCGGCAAGCCAGGCCAGTTGCCGGGTGCTCTCCACCGCCTGCTGGCGGCCATCCAGCGTGGCCAGCGCAATGCGGAAGCTCAATGCGAGCCGGCGCTCGTTGAGTTCACGCAGCGCCGCTTCGGTGTCGTCGATGTGCAAGGTCTCGGCGCAGGCCGCGTGCAGCGCCGCGCGATCCGGTAGCGGGCCGCTGATGCGGGTGTCGAGCAATTCGTCCAGCAGCAACGGATACGCCGCCAGCCGTTCGGCCAGCAGCGCACTGCGCGAGAGCACATCGACCAGGCGTGCCAGCGCGCTGGGTTGCTCGTCGAGCAAGGCCAGGTAGCTGGTGCGGCGCAAGGTGGCCTGCAGCAGACCAAGCATGCGACGCACGGCCGCATCGGGCTGGCTGGCGCGGGTGGCGGCGTGCAGCAGTGCCGGCATCACCCGATCCAGCCGCGCACGCGCGCTATCGGACAACGCGCGCACGCCGGAGGACTGCGCGAAATCGGCCAGCGCCTGGTGCGCGCCCGCGGCATCGTGCAAGCCAATCCCCGCCAACGGCGCAGCATCGCCTTCCGGCAGCGCGCGCCAGTACTCGGCAAGCGCGTCCGGTGCGATGGCGCGCACGCGTGGAGCCAGCAGCTCGACAAATTCGGCCGCAACCCGCGCGCGCTGCGGTGCCAGTGCGTCGAGCAGGGCCGACCACTGCGCGTAACCCAGACCCAGCGCAATACGCTCGCGATCCAGCGGCGCCTGCGGCAATGCGTGGGTCTGCGCATCGCGCAACATCTGCAGGCGATTTTCCAGCCGGCGTAGAAAACGATACGCCGTCGACAGCGCCTGGCCGTTCTCATGGTCGATCTGGCCTGCAGCCACCAACGCCTGCAGCGCGGGCAGCAGCCGGCGTTCGTGCAGGCTCGGCTCGCGTCCGCCACGAATCAGCTGCAGCGATTGCGCCAGAAACTCGATTTCGCGAATCCCGCCGGGCCCACGCTTGATGTCGTCCAGACGATCGTGCCGCGCCACTTCGGCGGTGATGGCCGCCTTCATTTCGCGCAAGCCATCCAGTGCGGTGAAGTCCAGATACCGCCGGTAGACGAAGGGGCGCAGCGTTTCCAGCCAGGCTTCACCGGCGTCGATATCGCCCGCCACCGCGCGCGCCTTGAGCCATGCATAGCGCTCCCAATCGCGACCTTCGCGCTGGAAATATTGGTCCATGCCGGCGAACGACAACGCCACGCGGCCAGCGGTGCCGAACGGACGCAGGCGCAGATCCACGCGATGGCTGAAGCCGTCGGCCGTGGTTTCGTCCAGCAACTTGGCCAGCTGCTGGCCCAACCGTGCGAAATATTCTTCCGCTGCCAATGGACGCGCGCCATCGGACTGGCCGCCCTGCGGATAGGCGTACACCAGATCCACGTCCGAGGAAAAATTCAGCTCGCCACCGCCCAGCTTGCCCAGCCCGAACACCACCAGGCGTTGCACGCTGCCGTCTGCAGCAACGACCTTGCCGTGGCAGGTGTGGAACTGCTGCTCCAGCGCCTGCAGCCCGCATTGCAGGCACTGTTCGGCCAGCCGGGTTGCGCCGGCCAGGGTCGCCTCCACGCTGTCCAGACCGAGCACATCGCGCCACACCAGGCGCGTGGACTCGGCGCTGCGGTAGCGTCGCAATTGCGCAGGCCACAGTTGCGGCTGCGCCGGATCGAGCTGCGGCAATGGCAGCGGCGGCGGATCGGGTTGTGCCAGGTGCTGCAGCAATGCCGGTTGCCGCGCCAACGTATCGAGTGCGAACTCGCTGGCCAGTGCGACCTGCGCAAGCTGCCGATCGAACGCGCCGCCCGGCCACGCCTGCTCGACAGGCAATGCTAGACGGACACGGGCCACGGCCCGCTCGATCAGGGCGGTGAGCGCAGCAGACATGGAAACGGTAGGCATCGACATGACCGGATTTTGGCATCCCCGCCACGCAGGGAGTGCAAGCATGCGCAACATTCCGCATGGCGACTGCAACAGGGCGTGCCGCATTTTGCCGCTTTGAACATCTCGCTTACGCAGCCCTGACGACACCCATGGTGCACTGCGTCTTTCGTACGAGGTCCTGCCATGTCGCCCACCACCTTGCCTACCCACTTGCTGCCCTCGCAGATTCCGCTCCAATCCGATGGCAACGATCCTGCACTGCCGCCCAGCCTGCCCTTCCTGCATCTGTGGACGGGACCGGATGGCAACAGCTGCCTCAACGTCTCGCAGCTGCCCGGCTTCGGTCGCAAGAGCGTGGGTGGCGGTGCCGCACCGCAGTGGTTGCGACCGTTTCCCGGCGAGGTGCTCGGCATCCAGTTTGCGGTGCTGCCGGTGGGCTGGGTCGGCGACTGGCATGAGAGCCCGCACCCGCAGTGGGTCATTCCGTTGCGCGGCCGCTTTCATCGAAACCGGCGACGGCACACGCGTGGAAATGGGCCCTGGCGACATCCACTTCGGCCAGGATCAGGGCACCCGCGATCAGCGCGGCCATCGCTCCGGCCAGCTTGGCGATGAACCTTGCCTGCAGATGATGGTGCAGTTTGCGCAATCGCCAGGCGCAGCCACCGCACATCCGTTCGGCCATCCGGCGCCGCGTTGATGGATCGCCACTGCCGCCTGCGCGCGCCCGGCGCCGCCCGGCCAGCCGAGTGCCCGCCGCCCACCACGCACCACGCCGCGCTGGCGGCGCGGCTGGGCAACGCGCGCCTGCAGACCCTCTACGACCAGGCCACCTGGAGCGAGGGCCCGGCCTGGTGGGAGGCACAGCGCACGCTGGTGTGGAGCGATGTGGTCGGCCGCCGCGTGCTTGGCTGGCGCGAGGACGGCGCGGTGCACGTTTTATTGGATGCCACCGCCTTCACCAACGGCAACGCGGTGGATGCACAACAGCGACTGGTGCACTGCGAGCACGGGCGCCGCGCGATCACCCGTAGCGATGTGGATGGCCGGGCGCATTTGCTGGTCGGGCGGTTCGAGGGCAAACGGCTCAATTCGCCCAATGACCTGATCGTGGCGCACGACGGCACGATCTGGTTCACCGACCCGCCCTTCGGGCTGCTCAAGCCCAGCCAGGGCTGCCCGGGCCCGCAGGAGCTGGACCATCACGGCGTCTACCGGCTGCCGCCCGATGGCGGTACCCTGCAATGCATGGTCAGCCTGGATCACCCCAACGGGCTGGCGTTCTCCCCGGACGAACGGGTGCTGTACGTGTCGCAGACGCCCGAAGGTGACCCGACCACGCCCGAGATCACCGCCTTCGACTGGCGCGATGGCGCATTGCACAACCGCCGCCGCTTCGTGGTGGTGCCGGACGGCCTGCCGGATGGCTTTTGCGTGGATCGCCAGGGCTGGCTATGGAGCAGCTCCGGCGCGGGGGTGTACATCTTCGACAACCAGGGCCAACGGATCGGTCTGGTGCCGACCCCGGAGACGGCGTCCAACTGCACCTTCGACCTGGCGCAACGGCGGTTGTTCATCACCGGCGGCAGCACGCTGTGGCTGCTGGAGCTGCAGGACTTAAGAACGGCAACTGCCCGGGCGGACGCGGCCGGTGCTGGTACGGCGTGGATCGCTTGTGCTGACGGTTCCGAGCGCGCTGTGCACATCCAGCAGCAGGATCGCTGGCCGGGTTTCGGGTGCAGCTCCAGGCCATGCAAGTCTGCTCGCCACACTGCGCGCGGGCGGCAACTGCGGCATGCAGGGCGGGCTTCATCTCCGGCGGATCTTGCGCGGGCTGATGCTTGCTCCGACAAGCAGCAGGCATAAAAAGCCCGCTTGCAGCGAACTGCCAGCGGGCTTTGCTCCCATCCCCCCACGTCGGGATGCAGGATCATAGTGCGCGCCTGGAATCGGACTTGCACGCTGCACTGCAAAACAACACCAAAAATTACATAACTGTTGTTTTTTCTTCACGCCAGCGCGCGCGATGCGGGCCTCAGCGCAATAGATCCGGCTGCGCGCGATACCACTCCAGCGCACGTCGCAGATGCCAGTCGGGTGTGTCGCCGCGCAAGCCCACTGCCGCGCTCAGCATGCCCCAGCGTGCAAGCAGACTGCCGCTGCGTTGATTGCCCTGCAAGCGCAGCCGCGATCGACCTGAAAGCGTTCGTTGCGCGCCTGCAGCCGATCGACGATGACCGTCGCGCCTTGCCAGTGCGCGCGTGCGGTCAGTTGCGCCTGGCCTGCATCCACCAGCCGCAGCATCCAGTTCGGAATCGAGCGGTCGCGCGCATACAACGCCACCAGAAATGCCAGATCGCGCACCTGGATGCGTACACGCCCATCCACGCCAACCGGTTGCCGCCATTGCATGCGCGCATCGTCCAGCACGATGCGCGCCCACCAGCCATCGCGACGTTGTCCATCCGGGCCGGTGAATCCGACATTGCGCAGCTGGATGCTGCTGGCATCGAGACTGAACTGTTCGGCGCGTAGATCGCCGCGCTGCAGGCGCAGATCCGCATCCACATCGCCGCGCAACACCAGGCCGGCAAACTGCAGCCGCGCTGCACGCGCGCCGATGCGCAAACCGCCCTTGCCGATGCGCCCACCCGGCTCGATCTGCAGATCGCCGCTGAGCACGCCATTACCGCCGTCGAAGCGCAGTTGCTGCTGCGGCAGGTAGCGGTTGTAGGCACGCAGATCCGGCACGCGGGCATTGGCGAATACCAGATGCGCGCGGGTGGCATCGCGCAGGCTGCTCAGGTTGCGCGCATCGGCGCGTGTGCGCAGATCCAGGCGCAGATCTCGGCCTTGCACGAACGGCCGCGTGGGTGGGTCGGTATGCGTGATCGAGAACTGCTGCATCTGCAGTGCAAGCGCCGGCAGCAACTGTCCGTTGGCATCGGCGTCCACGCGCAGATCGGCACTGGCCTGCCCCGTGATCGCATGCCCCATCACGCCCACCTGCGCTTGCACATGCGGCACCTGCAGGTGGCTGCCGGCAGCAAGCTGGCCACGATCGATCCGCAGATCGGCATCGACCAGGCCTTCGCCTTCCAGGGTCAGCCAATCCACATCCGGAAACAGCGCAGGAATCCAGCTGAGCGAAGACAGCTGCCAATGCAGCCGCGCATGCCCGGACGTGCGCGGCAACAGGCTGCGCATGGCATGCACTGGCAATTGCCTGCCTTGCACGCGCACATCGGCGTCCAGCGTCAGCCCGGCATCGGCCGGCTCGGGCATGCTGACCTTGAGCCGCATGTTCTGATCGACCTGTAACTGCGCCGTCAGTTCGCCCAGCAATGCGGCCGGTGCGCGCGTGCTGTCGTGCAGCGGCGCGCGCCATTGCAGCTGGCTGCCAGGCTGCAAGGCACCGCGTCTCCAGCGCAGCTCGCCATCTGCACGCCCCTTGCCGGCACGCGTCGCCAGCGTGTGGCGGCCCGGCGGATTACGGGTGACATCCAGCGCTGCGGTGTCGCCATGCACGGCGCTCAGCGCATCGGTGAGTTGCAGCACCGCGCTTCCACTTGCCTGATCCGGTGCATGCAGCGCGATGCTGGCTTCGATGCGCAGCTGCCCATTGCGCATCACTTCGTCCTGCCCCCACCGCACACGCGCCGATTCGAACACGGCACGTGAGGGGAAGAGTTCCATCGGCACGCCACGCAGTTGTTTGAACAGGCCCAGTTGCAATTGGCCCTGCCCTTCGATGTGCAGCTGACGCAGCGACACGGACTGCACCTGCTCGGCAACGATGCGGTCCAATTGCAGACTCCAGGCGGTTGGTGGCGTGGGTGTGCTGGCTTGGGCATGCGCGCGGTGGGCTGGGTGCGGCGTGTTGGTTGGGGGCGTTGTGGGCTTCGCCGTCGTTGTCGTCGTTGCAGTTGTGACGCGCAGATTCTGCTCGGGCGGCTGCGTCGTCGCCGTTTTTTCGCCATTGGGCGTTGCTGCGGTCGCCTGCGCGTTGGCTGAAGCGGCCGGCATGTCAGCGACACCCTTCACCGGAGTAGGCGCAGTCCGCGTCGCTTGCGTCGCCGCAGGCGATTGCCTCGACACTGTCCCGGGCGCCACGACCTCAGGCTGCACACCGCCACGCACACCGCGCGCATACAATTTCGGCACCAGCAGTTTGCCGGTGCAGCAACGGCAGCAACCGAATCTGCCCGCTCATCCGCTGCGCACTGACACTCCACTTCGTGCGCGTCGAATGGCCTTGCAGATCGACATCCCACAGCACCACACGCCCAAGCCACCAGGTCAGCGCCGGGCCCCAGTGCATCGTGAGCTTGTCGGGCGAGCGGTTCAGCGCAGCCGGGCCGAGCGGTGTGTTGAGCAACAGATTGCCCAGCAGCAGATAGCTTGCGTACAGCGCAATCAGTGCCAATAGCGGCCATCGCAGGACGCGCGGCAAGGCACGCCAGCGGGCGCGAACAGGCATCGTCATGACAGCTGGCTCCTGAAAACCGCGCATGCGGCTGGGCACAGTGTGCCAAGCCAACCGTGAGCGGGGCGCAGCACGATCACGCCAGCGGCTGCATCACGGGGTCTTGGAGGCCGCCGGTAACGGTCCCGGCTGCGCGTCATACCACTCGCGCGCGCCGGCCAGATGCCACTGCCGCTGCTTGCCATCCAGTTCGATGCCGGCACCCAGCACACCCCAGCGCAGATACAGATCGCCGCGCCGCTGCGCATCGTTCAAGGCCAGACGCGCACGCAGCGACAAGCGCGCATTTTCCGCCTGCAGGTCGTCGATCAGCACCTGCTGCTTGCGCCAGCGCACTCGGCCAGTGGCATCCAGTTCGCCTGAATCCAGCAACCCCAGTACCCAGCGCGGATAGTCGGCACGCTGCGCGAACACCGAGAGCAGTGGGGCGATATCGCGCATGCGAAGGGCAGCGTCGGCATCCACCTGGAACGGTGCCTCGGCCTGGATAGTGCCGGCGCCCACTTGCAACTCGCCCCACCAGTCGGCGTCGTTGCCATCGTCGCCCACGCGCATGTTGCGCAGGCGTATGCGCGTGCCGCTGAGGTCGAAGAACTTGTTCTTGAAATCGGCGCGTTGCAGCGTTGCCTGCAGCTCGGCATCGCCGCGCATCTGCACGCCAGCCAACGCCAGATGCGCGCCCTGCCCGCGCAGGTTCGCATGCCCGTTACCGACATCGCCGGACGCATTGAGCGCCACATCGCCGGTCAGGCTGCCGCTACCGCCGAGCAGGCGCACGGTATTGCCCGGCAGATAGCGGTTGTAGGCGGTGAGATCGGGCACACGCGCATCGCTGAAACGCAGCTGCGCCTTGAGCGTGTCGCTCAGGCGGGCCAGCTCGGCATCGCCATGCATGGCCAGTTGCAGATCGCGGCCGTCCAGCAAGAGCTGTTTGGGCGCATCGCGCGGCGCCGCCTTGAAGGTGGGAATGCTCACATCCAGATGCGCCTGCGGGGTGGCCGGCATGGTCGATGCGCCCGTGCGCCTTGGCAACGCCGCTCAGGCGCGTGTCGAACACCTGCGCCACCGCTTCCACGCGCGGAATATCCAGCGTGCTGCGGGCACTCAGCCGGCCCTGTGCAAGGCGCAGGTCCGCTTCGACCAGACCGCCACCTTCCAGCTGGAACCACGGCTTGCGCACGAACAGCTCGGCGATCCAGTTCAAGGATTCGAACTTCCAGCGCCCACGCACCTGCCCCGACAGGCGCGGCAACAGCTGCGCCGGCTGTTCGAACGGAACGCTGCGCCCGGCGATGTGCAGATCGGCGTGCAGCTCGCTGCCGGTCTTCTCATCGCGCGGCAGCCGCGCCTGCACGCGGATGTCCTGCGCCACGTCCAGTTGCAGCGCGAGCATGCCGCGGTCGGTGGCGCCAACGCCGGCCAGCAACGGCAGCCGCCACACCGCACGGCTGCCCGGCTGCAGCGCGCCGCTGGCCAGGCGGATATCGGCCTCCACGCGCGCGGCCGATGGCCCGCTGCCGATGTCCACATGCGGCGCCCCGGTATCGATCTTCAGCGCCACGGAGTTGGCCTTGAGCTGTAGCCGAACGTTGGTGATGCCGAGCTTGCGCAGGCCCAGTGCTTGGTCGCGGTAGTGACGTGGAAACTGGAACTGCGCATCAAGCTGCGCGCCGTTGAATACCTGCACCCCGTCGTAGCTGACCACCGCATCGGTAAAGCCCGCTTCCGAAGGAAACAGCTCCAACGGCCCGCCCTTGAGTTGCTTCAGAAGACCGACCTTGCCGTGTCCTTGCCCGGCGATCAGCAATTTGCCCAGGCGTGCACTGCGAAGGCTGTTGCTGGTGATTGCGTCGAAGCGCAACGTCCAGCCCTGGTTGCCCCGCGGCGGTGGCGGAATGGGCGTATCGGACGTTTCCACTTCTGCGCTCACGCCGGTGGCATGCAGCCACGGCAGGCGCACTTCGCGCCGAAACAAGGCCAGCAGGGCGATACGCGCATGCGCGCGGTCGGCGTGGAAGACGTACACAGTACGGTTGGCCTGCCCGCGCATGCGCACGTTCCAGGCAATGACCTCACCCGGAAACAGGGTCAGTGCCGGGCCGGTCTGCATGGTGAACTTGTGCGGCTGCCGATTGGTGCTGGCGTCGAACAACGGGGTATTGAGATAGAGGTTGCCGGCCAGCAGATACAGCACGTACAGCGCCAATACCACGCCCACTGCACGACACCACGGCCGTGGCCAACGCTGGAAGCGGTCGCGAAGTGAGGGCATGGGCGCAGGCAGGAAAGAGTCTGCCGCCACTATCCCGGTTGCGCTGACCGCGAGGCGTGAACGAGGCTGGTGCCGTTGCGGGATTCGGGATTCGGGATTCGGGATTCGGGAATTGGGAATTGGGAATCGGCGGCGAGCTTGGAGATTGGCGCGCGGCCGATGACCAGTGCAGAAAGATCGCCTCCCTTCCCGTGCAGGCGTTGGTGGTCTTCTGGACTAGAGATCACGCAGCCGAGCGTTTAACGCTTCTCAAACTTCATTGCTGCGCACAACATGCAGCGACATCGCAGGGTCACGTGCCAGGCGGATAATGGTCCTGCCCGCTCGCTTCATGTGACAGGAAGGCTCTCTCCCCCTGCTGTCACTGAGCGAAACCGGCCATCACTGGGTGGTGTCCAATCCGTCGGGCCGGCTCCCTGCGCCGGCCCGACGTTCTTGGTCTGCAGCAGCCAGCGGGACGCCTTCGCTCACGGCCAGGCCGATGGATGTATTTATGGTGAGTAGTGGCCGAGCGTTCAGCGCACCCACTTCATTGCTTGCGCAGTTGCCGACGCTCGCTGCACCGACGCATGTGCCAGCCGTGAGACGCTTTTCCCATCGGAAGAAGGTGACGCCTAGCGCCGGATTAGGGGACGCGCGAGGCCTCACGCTCACCGCAGACCAGCCAACGCGCTGCCTCGCAATCACTCCGAGTTGGCGCTACCCCACGCAGCATCAGCAAGCGTTCCCGCCGATGCTGCTGCGCCGCAACTCACGCAGCTTCGGCGATCCGGCGCATGCGCCGTGCGCGCACTGCGGTCGCCAGACGCTCCAGCACCTGCACCGAACTGTCCCAGCCGATGCAGCCGTCGGTAATGCTCTGGCCGTAGGTCAGCTCGCACCCCGGCAATAGGTCCTGACGCCCACCGACCAGGTGGCTTTCCACCATCACGCCGACGATGCGCGTTTCGCCGTTTTCCAGCTGATTGGCGATGTCCTCGACGACCTTGGGCTGGTTCTCGGGATTCTTGCTGCTGTTGGCGTGACTGGCATCGATCATCAGGCGCGCGGGCAAGCCGGAAGCGTTCAGCACCTGGCTGGCCGCTTCCACGTTGGCCGCATCGAAGTTGGGCTGTTTGCCGCCACGCAGGATCACATGGCAATCCGGGTTGCCCGTCGTCGCTGCCACGGCGGTATGTCCGTCCTTGGTCACGGCCAGGAAATGATGCGGATGCGAGGCCGCACCCACCGCGTCCACCGCAATCTTGACGTCGCCACCGGTGCCGTTCTTGAAGCCCACCGGGCATGACAGCCCGGATGCCATTTCGCGATGCACCTGGCTCTCGGTGGTACGTGCGCCGATTGCGCCCCAGGCCACTAGGTCGGCGATGTATTGCGGCGAAATGATGTCGAGAAATTCCACGCCGGCCGGCAGGCCGAGGTTGTTGATATCGCGCAGCAGGCCACGCGCCACGCGCAGGCCCTTGTTGATCTGGAAGCTGCCGTCCAGGTCCGGATCGTTGATCAGGCCCTTCCAGCCGATGGTGGTGCGCGGCTTTTCGAAGTACACCCGCATCACGATCTCCAGCGCGTCGCCGAACTGATCGCGCAACGGGCGCAGGCGCTGCGCGTACTCCATCGCCGCGACCGGGTCGTGGATCGAGCAGGGGCCGATCACCACGGCCAGGCGGTCGTCGCGACCTTGCAGGATTTCGTGCAACGCGGCGCGCGCGTTGGTCACGGTTTCGGAGGCACGCTCATCGCAGGGCAGCAGCGACAGCAGCTGCGAAGGCGGTGTGAGGGCTTCGATCTTGCGGATACGCAGGTCATCGGTTACAGGCGGCATCACAGTGTCTCGGTGGGCGGTGTTGCATCAGGGAGCCAGGCGCGGCGGCAACAAAAAAGCCGCCAGGTGTGCGCTGGCGGCTTTTCGGGAATGCTGCTGAAGTTTCCTTCAGGGTGAGCGCAATCCTTCCTCCGCCAGCGGCATCGGAAAACCGTAGTACCAAAAATAAAACTGGCTGCGGGGTGCGTTCATGGGGTGCATTGATAGCACGCACTTTTGCGTGTTGCCACTGTTTCATTGGCAACGGACCGGAACGCAGGTGGAAGCAAACGTCCCTCCACAGGCTCCGGGAAATCCCGCGTTGAAATGCGTGCGGCCGGACCGGAGCGTTGAATTCGGCACAGATTCCCCGGGCAATCGCCGGTCCAACGGGTGGCGATCGCGCCCGCGCCAATCGGTGCGATGCACATCATCGATGACGCGTTGATCGAGTCGGCGGTCTCGGGAGGTCTGCCGCCTGCCGGGAGCATTGCAGACACAAAACACCCGCACGCCACGGCACCCACCGTGGCGTGCGCAAGCGCCGCACTCACTCAGAACGTGAACACGTATTCGGCGGCCACTTCGCGGCCGATCGGGTTGAACAGCGTGGTGTTGTAGAAGCCGTAGCCGTAGAAGCGTTCCTTGTGGTCGTAGCCCACTTCGTTGAACACGTTGTTGACGTAGAAATTGACCTTGGCGTGGTCAGTGATCTTGTAACCGGTGCTCAGGTTCCAATAGATCGCCGGGCCCACGCGGCCGAAGTAGCGCTTGCTGGTTTCGCCCAGGTGCACGTTGCCGGTATCGGTCACCAGGCACGCATCGGAGGCGCTGGGTTGATAGCCGTCGTCGAAGCGTTCGCAGGTGCCCCAGTTGACGGCGCGCATCGAGCCGATCCGGCGGAAGTACACGGTCCAGTCCCAGGCGCCGCCGTTGTCCCACTGCACGCTGCCACGCACGCGGCTGCGCACGCGTTCGTCGCGACGGTTTTCGTCACTGTCGGTGCGGTAGATCTGCTCGCGGTAAGCGATCAGATTGTTGTAGTCCAGCGACAGCTGGAAGTTGCCCCAGCCGGCGGTAGCCAGCCGATACTTCAGCGACGCATCGATGCCGGAGGTTTCCATCTGCGCCAGGTTGATCGGGCCGCGCTCGATGCTGGCGATGGTGCCGTCGGCATTGCGCGTCACGCGCGAGGTGATGGTGTCGCAATAGCCCGCGCCGCCGGGATTGTTCCAGGTGCCGCCGCTGATCGTGGTGCCGGTACGGCAGCCGGCTTCGGCCGACAGGATCTCGTCGCGGTCCAGGTCCTTGATCATTTCCTCCAGCTGGATGCGGTAGTAATCCACGCTCAACGACAGCCCTTGCGCGATGTCCCACACCACGCCACCGGTGAACGAGCGGCCGGTTTCCGAGCGCAGGTCCGAGGTGCCGCGACGATTGACGTCTACGGTGTAGAAGATGTTGTTGTTCTCGTCGTTGCAGCCGCCGGTCAGGTACGCGCCCGAGGCAATGCAGCGGTACTGATCGATCACCGTCTGGTTGGTGGAGCTGGGTTCGCCCAGCACGTAATGCATGTCCGGCGCGCGGAAGCTGGTGGCCAGGGTGCTGCGCACCAGCAGGCTTTCCACCGGCCGCCATTCCAGGCCCGCGCTCCAGGTGGTGTCGCTCTGCGTGCCCACATCGGTGGGAATGGCGGCCGAAGAACGGTAATTGCCATAGCGGTCGTAACGGCCGGCCACATTCGCGCTCAACGTGGACAGCAACGGAATCTGGAATTCCAGACCGGCCGAACTGCGCATGCGTTCGCCGCCGCCGCTGTCCACCACGTCCACCGGGTAGCACTCGTTGGCGCACGGGTCGGGCGAGAGTTGATAGCCCTGCTTTGCCACTTCGGCCACGGTGGCGAAACGGATCGGCCCGGCCCAGCCCTGCACGACATCGCCGCTCACGCTGGAACTGGCTTGATTCACCCACGAATAGGCCGAGTTGTGCGATTTGGCGACCAGTGTGTCGTACTGGTCCGACGACAGCGGCGTGTACAGGCGCGCTTGGTTGATCGCATAGATCGGCGTTCCATCGGCGGCAGTGCCGAGGGAGCTGCCGCGGAAGTAGTCGGTGGCGCGCGCGGTGTCCACGGTGCGGATGTATTCGTCGACGGTGTAGCGCGAGCGGCCCACGCTGAACTCCCAATCGAAACGGTCGGCCCACACGCCGCGCAAGCCGGCGCTCAGATCCCAGGACTGCTCCTTGTTGTAGTTGGCAAGCCGGTCCCAGCCGCCGGCTTCGCGCCGGGTGAGCTGGCGGATCAGGTTCAACGAACGCCCGGTGGCCGCGTCCTGGAACGGACCCAGGTAGGCGTACGGCGGGTCGTAGGTCCAGCGGCCGGTGCTGCGATTGGCAGAGAGCGTGGCCCAGGCTTCGGTGTGTTCGCCGAACTTCCAGGTGCCGTAGAGATATGCCGAATGATCCTCGCTGCCGGTGACCAGCCCCCAGTCGCCGTAATCGCGTGCCACGCCGCAGTAATCGCCGGCGTTGGTGAGCGCGCCGGTGTTCTGGTTGTAGCTCAGCCGCTGCGCGTCGATGAACTCGCCCCCGAAGCGCGCGCAGGTGCCGGCCGGCGGTGCCAGCCGCTCGTTGGTATTGGCATCGATCAGACTCAAACCGGTAAACGGATTGAAGCCGTACAGGCGGTTCTGGCCGGTCCAGTTTGGAGTAGGACATGTCGTCCGAATCATCCATCTGTGGGCGATCGCGTCCGCTCAACGGGTCGCGCCTGGTGGCCTGCAGCGCGTAGGTCAGGCTCCAGTTCTCGCCGGTGCGCCCGCCGGCCCAGGACACGTCGAAACTGTCGCGTCCACCTTCGGTGGCGGTGCCGCCACGCAAGCGCACCTGGTCGCCCTGATAGTCGCGCTTGAGGATCACATTGATCACGCCGGCCACTGCGTCCGAGCCGTAAATCGCCGACGCACCGCCAGTGAGGATGTCGATGCGCTCCACCGCAGCGGAAGGAATATTGCTGTAGTTGGAGAAGTTGCTCTCGCCGCCGTAGGGCAGCGGGTAATCGGCCACGCGATGCCCGTTGACCAGCACCCGACCGCTCGGCGCAAACGCCTGCCCAGCGACGCTAAGGCTGCGATGACATCGGTTTCAACAGGTGGTCGCAGAGTGTGACGGCCGTAGAATATCGGGCGCCCTGTCGCGCTCCTTCTGGTGGTCTGCGCGCTCGAAGCGCACGCGACCATGCGCGGGTGGCGAGGTGTTGCGCGGTCACAAGTTTCCGTCGTGTTGTTTCATTGATTCTTCTTGCAGTGCAGCACTTCGCAACGCGCTACATCGGCTGGGCACGTTTGTTCGAATGATGCAGGCGGGCCAGCCCTTGCGAGCTAGCCGCTCCCCCTTACCGAGGAAACCCTCCATGGAGATCAAAAACCAGCAAACCGCAGGCCCGTCTTCTCTCGCGCCATTGCACGACGTCCATACGGATAGCGCCCCCGTCTCCGACGTTGCCGCCTATGCATCACCGAGGCAACCGCCGCTCAACCCCAGCTTGTTGGCGCTTACTCCGCGCGGCCGTTCGCGCGCTGCCAGCGCCGACTCCGAGCACAGCGCTTCGCCGACGGCCTTGCATGACCATGACACGCAGGCGCATTCACCCGAACGCGGCTCCGGCACGTCCAGTTCCGCGACAGTTGCCGCGCGCGCGAACGCTGCATTGGCAGGCGGCATTCAGCAGGCCTACGCTGCGGTATCGAAGGGTGCGTCCAATCTCTGGTCGCTCGCGGATCTGCGCACCATGCTGCAGATCCATGCGGACGATCCCGCGTTTCTGGCAATCCTACGGGGCGCCGATCCGGAACACGTGACGCCGCATACTTTGGCCTCCTGCCGCCAGCAGATACAGGAGCTAGGCCGGGTCATCGAGACAGCAGACGGACTCGGAGCGCGTCAACGCAATCAGCTGCTGGGCGACGTTAAGCAGGTACTGGACGCCCTGCAGCCGCTCGATCACGCCGTACCGGTCGCCTCACGAGTACTGAAATCGATTGGCAACCTCATCAATTTCTGGCCGATCGTGGTTCCCAGCCCGCTGATGGGCAATCAGGCCAAAACCTTCGCCTTCACTATGTCCACCGCCACCAAGGGGGTACTTAGTATGTCGGCCTCGGCGTTACGCCCCACTGCTGACGGCTTTCCCTTTCCGCTCGCCGGGGGCCAGCTAGGCCGCGAGGCGAACGAAATGCATCTCTACAACGCGCTGATCAACACGTTGTTCCTCACTACCGAACTTCCAAAGAAATTTGGCGATCCGGGATTGCGCAGAAACGCCGAGGACATCAGCAAAAACATGGGCTACGCCGCGGGCATTTCGGTGAGCTTCACGGCCATGATGCTGACCCCATTTCTTTGGAACAGCCTCAGTAAGCTCGGCAACAGACTGCTGGACAAAACGACACGCCTGGGCGCCGCCGCAGCGCAGGCAACGGGTCTGAACAACCAGGCGCAGCAACTGCGCGCCCGCCTGACACCTGCCCGCATTAACGAAGAGGTCCGCTCGCAGCTGCAGCTAATCCGCAAACAGCTGGACGCCTCCTGCGCGGCTTTTCAGCAGGCGCGCCGCGACTTTATCCATCAGGATGGAGGGCGCGAACTCACCAGGACGGTAAATACGCAATGCACGCATCTGTTGGAAACGCTGGACAGGTGCAGCAAACGGCTTTCAAGCGTATTGCACCTGGATAGCGAACAGACGCCGAGCCTTCCGCGCCAAATGCCCAACCAGGATGTGTCCTCCAAGGTGGCATTGATGATACTGGCAACTGCGGTGACCGGCTCGACCGTCTACCTTGTCCAACCGGATCGGTTGGGCACGATCAACCTGCTGAGCGACACCTGCATCGTCACAGCGGTGATGGCGCAGTCGACATGGAATAAACAGGCCACGCGGCAAGACGCAATGGACCGCTTCAAGGCCATGTGTGGCGGCAGCATGGTCATCGCCCTTGCGCTGGGCGCAGAAAAGTTGTCCAAGTTGCTCACCGACAAAAGCTTGATCGAATTCTCGCCGAACGCTCAGTTTTATGCTGGGGTCATCATGTCGCTGATGGCGGTGACGATGCCAGGCCCAATCGCACGCGGTGCGGAGCTGGCGATGAACTGGGGCGGACGCCAGCTTGGCCGCAGGTTCACCGGACCGGATGGCACACCGCTGGAAACCCGTGTTCCCTCCTCTACCGAAGAACTGCAGCAAATATCGCAACGCACGTTGGGGTATCTGCTGAGCCTGAGAGATGAACAGCAGCTACAGGAGTACGCGGACAACGTGGGAGATTCGATCCTGCAAGCCATCCAGGAAGCCGGCGAAGCGGCGCAAGCCCGCCCCAGCAGCAGCGTGACCCTTACCGAGATCGATGACAGCCAACCCGCTGCGCCAGAGCGTGCGCAGGGGGGGCGCTGACAGGCCGCGCTCGGATTAAGCGCCGCCGCGCCAACGGTGCATTCGCAGCGAGTCCAGTGACGTCCACGGCCCGCAATGCCATGACATCCACCTCGGCCGCCACAGGAATCAACCGCTGCGGAACGAACGCGCCGTTCCAATGACTCTGCTAGTGCCCAAATCCTATCGTCCCCAATCACCCCAAGGAATATCCCATGCAGATCAAGCAAACGAATCAAGCGGAGGCGGCCATCCAGCCGCACACGCAACTCCCCCAGGAAACCGCACCGGCGACATCGCAGCCGACACCTGAGGGTGCGCCCCCCCAACCCCAACTCAACCCGAGATTGAGCGAGCTCAGCCAGCGCGCACGCAGGCCCTCGTCGCCGGCCGGAAGCTCCGACACCGAGATCATCGAAGCAGACACCGCCAGCGTTGGTACAGATGCGGCACCGCCCCAGGGCACCATGCTGCAGCCTAGGTCGCCTACGGTGGATGGACCCAGTTCTGTGTTTCGCAAAGCAACCGCCGGCTTGGCCGAGGGGGCGCTGCAACTCTCCGGGACGCTCAGAAACGCCGCTTCCAATCTCTGGTCGCTGGCAGACCTGCGCACCATGCTGCAGATCCATGCGGACGATCCTGCATTCCTGCAGATGGTGCGTCACACCGACCCGGAACAGCACGCGCCGCACAGTCTGGCCGCGTGCCGCCAGCAGATCACGCAGCTGCGCGATGCCATCGAAGCGGCACCCGATCTGGAAGCACGCTTCCGTCAGCAATTGCTCGGCGACATCAAGGCCGTGGAAGACGCGCTGCAGCCCCTGGAGCACGGCACACCTGCGGCCGGGCGGGTGCTGAAGTCGCTGGCCAACCTGGTCAATCTCTGGCCCCTGGTGGTCCCCAGTCCGTTGCTGGGCAACCAGGCCAAGACCTTAGCCTATTCCATCGCCGCGGCAACCAAGGGCGTGATGACGCTTTCGGCCTCTGCGCTGCGCCCCACCGCCGACGGGCTTCCGTTCCCACTGATGGGCGGGCAGCTGGGGCGCGACGCCAACGAAATGCACTTCTACCCCATTTTGCTCAACGGACTGTTTCTCACTACCGAACTGCCCAAGAAATTCGGCAACCCATCCATCCGGCACCAAGCCGAAACAGTGGAAAACAGCCTGGGATTTGCCGCGGCCGCATCGACGGCTTGCGCGGCGATGGTGCTCACGCCCTTCCTTTGGAACAGCCTCAACGCGCTTGGCAATCAACTGCAACACAAGGCGTCGCATCTGGGCGCCCAATTTGCACAAAGCGCCGGCTTCCAGAGCCAGGCGCAGCGGTGGCGTGCGCGCCTGACGCCTGGCAAGATCAGCGCGCAGCTGCGCACGCAACTCAACGAGATCTGCGCCGCTCTGGAGAATGGCCGAGAGGCATTTCAACAGGCACGTCGCGCGTTCACCGACCCGAGCCAAGGGCACGAGCTCACCCGCACGCTCAATGCCCAGTGCACGCACCTGCTGGAGACGCTGGACCGATGCAGCAAGCGACTGAGCACTGCGCTACAAGTGGATCAGAACCAGGACCAGCCAACCAAGATCCCGCTCCAGGTAACCAACCACGACATTGCACCCAAGCTGGCATTGACGTTGCTGGGGGCCGGAGTGACCGGGCTGACGGTCTACCTGATCCAGCCCGACCGCATCGGGACGGTGGACCTGGTCGCCGACTCTGTCCTTGTGACGACGGTGATGATGCAGTCGGCGGTCAACGCACATGCGACCCGTCAGGACGCAATGGAGCGCTTCAAGGCCATGTGCTCCAGCAGCTTGGTGATGGCGCTGGCCCTGGGCGTGGAGAAACTGTCCAAGACCTTCGCAGACAAGAGCCTGATCGAGGCATCCTCCTCATCGCCCTACTACGCCGGCGCGATCATGTCGTTGATGGCGATGACCATGCCGGGCCCCATGGCGCGTGGCGCAGAGCTGGCGATGAACTGGGGCGGGGCGCAGGTCATGCGGGTCTTCAAAGGGCCCGATGGCACCACGCTCGCAACCCGCATGCCCTCCTCGCCCGAGGAGCTCATCCAGAACGTGGAAGACACGGCCAGCTATGTGCAAAGCCTGTCGCCGGAACATGCGCAGGAGTACGCGCAGCAGGTCAGCGATATCGCCCTGCAGGTCATCGAGGACGCCGGCATGCAGGCGCAGACCAGGCCCAGCAGCGTCACGATCACCGAGATCACCGAGATCACCGAGATCAACGAGACGAACGACGCCGCCGCGTTGGCCTCAGCCAGCACATCGCCTGAGCAACGCTCGCCTGCGCACACGCATCCGTCGCCGAATCAGGCCGCAACCAGCACAGCGCCTTTGTCCTGACGCTACGACCGTCGGCGTCGGCAACTGCCGCGTGCATGCGCAATCGTGACGCGCATAAAAAAACCCCGCCGTTCGGCGGGGTTTTTTTACTGCAACAGCCTAAGTGGCGTGGATCAGAAATCCATGCCGCCCATGCCGCCCATGCCACCGCCGGCCGGCATTGCCGGCTCGTCCTTCTTCGGTGCATCGGCCACCATGGCTTCGGTGGTGATCATCAGGCCGGCGATCGAGGCGGCGTTCTGCAGTGCCGAACGGGTCACCTTGGTCGGGTCCAGAATGCCGAATTTGACCATGTCGCCGAACTCGCCGTTGGCGGCGTTGTAGCCGTAGTTGCCGGTGCCTTCCTTGACCTTGTTCAGGATCACGGACGGCTCTTCGCCGGCATTGGCCACGATCTCACGCAGCGGGGCTTCCATGGCGCGCAGGGCGATCTGGATACCGTGGGTCTGGTCTTCGTTGGCGCCCTTCAGCTCGCCCACGGCCACCAGCGCACGCACCAGGGCCACGCCGCCGCCCGGTACCACGCCTTCTTCGACGGCTGCACGGGTCGCGTGCAGGGCGTCTTCGACGCGTGCCTTCTTTTCCTTCATTTCGATTTCGGTCGACGCGCCGACCTTGATCACTGCAACGCCACCGGCCAGCTTGGCCACGCGCTCCTGCAGCTTCTCGCGGTCGTAGTCGGAGGAGGTTTCCTCGATCTCCGCCTTGATCTGCTTGATGCGCGACTCGATCGCGGCGGTGTCGCCGGCGCCGTCGATGATGGTGGTGTTTTCCTTGGAGACCTGCACCTTCTTGGCGCGGCCCAGATCCTTGATGGTCGCCTTCTCAAGCGCCAGGCCCACTTCCTCGGAAATCACAGTGCCACCGGTCAGCACGGCCATGTCGTGAAGCATCGACTTGCGACGCTCGCCGAAGCCCGGGGCCTTAACCGCCACGACCTTGACGATGCCGCGGATGGTGTTGACCACCAGGGTCGCCAGCGCTTCGCCTTCGACTTCTTCGGCGACGATCAGCAGCGGCTTGCCGGCCTTGGCCACGCCTTCCAGCACGGGCAGCAGGTCACGCACGTTGGAGATCTTCTTGTCGTGCAGCAGGATGAACGGGTCGTCCAGGTCGGCCGACTGGCTCTGCTGGTTGTTGATGAAGTACGGGGAGAGGTAGCCGCGATCGAACTGCATGCCCTCGACCACGTCCAGCTCGTTTTCCAGGCCCGAGCCTTCTTCAACGGTGATCACGCCTTCCTTGCCGACCTTCTGCATCGCTTCGGCAATGATGTTGCCGATCGACTCGTCCGAGTTGGCCGAGATGGTGCCGACCTGGGCAATGGCCTTGTCGTCGGTGGTGGGCTTGGAGATGTTCTTCAGCTCGACGACCGCAGCCTTGACGGCCTGGTCGATACCGCGCTTGAGATCCATCGGGTTCATGCCGGCGGCCACGGCCTTGGCGCCTTCGCGGATCAGGGCCTGGGCCAGCACGGTGGCGGTGGTGGTGCCGTCGCCGGCGTTGTCGTTGGTCTTGGAAGCGACTTCCTTGACCATCTGCGCGCCCATGTTCTCGAACTTGTCAGCCAGTTCGATTTCCTTGGCGACGGAGACGCCGTCCTTGGTGATGGTCGGGGCGCCGAAGCTCTTCTCGAGCACGACGTTGCGGCCCTTCGGGCCCAGGGTGGCCTTCACGGCATTGGCAAGCACGTTGACACCACGAACCATGCGGGTACGTGCGTCTTCACCGAAACGAATGTCTTTAGCAGCCATTGGTTATTACTCCGGAATTTGAGATTGGGGATTGGGGATTGGCTAGAGCGGGATCTGGAGGAGAGGCGGATTGGTGCGGCAAGCCGCGGTGAGCAATCCCGAATCTCGACTCCCGAATCCCGCCGTCAACGGCTTCAGCCGATGACGGCCAGGATGTCGTCTTCGCGAAGCACCTTGTACTCGACGCCTTCGGACTTGTAGCTGCTGCCGGCGTAATGGCCGTAGATGACCTTGTCGCCAACCTTGACCACCGGCGCGCGCAGGCTGCCGTTGTCCAGCGGCTTGCCGGCGCCGATCGCGACGACTTCACCCTTGGTGGACTTTTCCTTGGCGGAGTCCGGAATCACGATGCCGCCGGCGGAAACTTCGTCGGCTTCGATCGGCTTGACTACAACGCGGTCGTGAAGCGGCTTGATGCTCATAGAGAAGACCTCTTAAGTGTTTGATTGACCTGGAAATTATCGGCGATGTTAGCACTCGCACATGACGACTGCCAGCACAGCGCGCGGAAAAACCCGACAAAGCGGGTGCGGGCCAGAGATTGTGCTGGGCGGACGGGTTTCAAGGGCTGGCGGTAAAAATTTTTTCGCCGGCGGCGATCTCTTCCAGAGACCTTGGAGATTCCGACTCGGGGCCAGGGACGACGCCCGGCCATGCAGGTTGACGGCGGTCGACGTGCTGGCGCTGCCGGTGGCCCCAAACCGCGAGGCACGCCGAGTCGGGGCGCCGCTGAATGCCTTGCCGCCGCCGCGGGCCCGCGCGCGTCCCGTCATGCACTCGAAATGGAACCAGGTTGCATCGCTTGTCATGCGCGCGCCTTACAGTCGGGAACGCATCCCCGATCACAAGGAGCTGTCGATGAGGTTGCCGTCCCGTTTCGTGTCCCTGCGTTGCACCCTTCCGCCGGCCTGCGCGTTCGCGCTCGGTGCCAGCTCCGCCCATGCGGCGGTCTTCATCAACGAACTGCATTACGACGACGCGGGCGCGCCTCCGGCGACAGCGGCGAAGGTGTGGAAGTGGTGGCCACGGCCGGCGAATCGCTGAGCGGCTACCGGATCTATCTGTACAACGGCAACAGCCCCAGTGCGGCAGTGGTGTACGCCAATACGGCGGTGCCGGCCGGCACGGCGGTGAGTTGCGGCAGTCAGGTGCGTATCGCCACGGTGAGCTACGCCAGCAACGGCGTGCAGAACGGAGCCAACGACGGCGTGGCGCTGGTCGACCCCAACGGGCAGTTGGTACAGCTCCTCAGTTACGAAGGCGCCATTACGAAGGCGCCATCACCGGCAGCGGCGGCCCGGCGGCCGGCGTGACCAGCCAGAACCTGCCAGTGAGCGAGAGCAACAGCACTGCGGTCGGCAGCTCGCTGCAACTGACCGGCACCGGCAGCAGCGCGGCCAATTTCAGCTGGGCCGGCTCGGCGGCGCAGACCTTCGGCGCCTGCAATCGCGGGCAGACGTTCACCGGCAGCGACGGCGGCGGCAGCGCCGGTGCGCCCACCATCAGCAGCACCACACCGACGCAAGGCGCCACCGGCTTCCCGGCCGCCGGCGGTCTGGCCGTGGGCTTCAGCGAAGCGGTGACGCTGAGCAGCGGTGCGCTTGCGCTCAGCTGCGCCAGCTCCGGCAACGTGGCACTGACGCACCCGACCAGCGGCACCCGCTTCGCGCTGTCCACCAACATCGCCCTGGTCGGCGGCGAGCGCTGCACGTTGGCCATCACCGCCAGCGCCATCCGCGATGCCAGCGGCCTGAGCCCGGCGGCCAACCAGTCCATCGCATTCACCATGGCCACCCACGCCACCTCACCGGAGCCAACGAAGTTCACGTGTTGTTCCGGAGCAGACGGTCGATCCCCCGCAAACAGGGGATTACACTGCCGGGTCGAATGAGCGCACCTTCCCTCCTTTTGTTAGTGAGCACCTGCCCGGATGCCGACAGCGCCGAGCGCATTGCGCATGCCTTGCTCGAGGAACGGCTGGCCGCCTGCGTCACCCTGCTGCCCGGCGTGCAATCGATGTACCGCTGGAAGGGCGCGATCGAGCGCAGCACCGAGGTGCAGTTGCTGATCAAGACCTGGGACGACTGCCTGCCCGACGCCATCGCGCGGCTGCAGGCCTTACATCCGTATGAACTGCCGGAGGCGGTCGCTGTCCAAGCCAGCGCCGGGCTGCCGGCGTATCTCGATTGGGTCCGGGCCGAAACCCGCAAGGAATTCTGACCTCCATGAAGTCTCTGTCCCGCTGGATCGCCCGCTGCGCGCTCTTGGCCGCCCCCTTGTTCGCCGCCCCGCTGGCGGTCCTGGTGCCCGCCCCGGCGCAGGCCGCCGTGACTGAAGCCGATCTGCTGCCGGTGGACCAGGCCTTCGCGCTGAGCGCCACTGCCGACTGCCGCGACCGCATCGCGCTGAACTGGAAGATCGCACCGGGCTACTACCTGTATCGCCACCGCATCAGCGTCAAGGCCGGAAAGGGGTTTGCGGCCGGCGAACTGGCGCTGCCGGAAGGCGAAAGCAAGCACGACGAGTTCTTCGGCCAGGTGCAGACCTACCGCAAGCAACTGCAGGCCACTCTAGCCGGCAAGGCCGAGCCGGCGGTGCAGACCGCCGTCCTGCAGGTGCAGTACCAGGGCTGCGCCGATGCCGACGTGTGCTACCCGCCGCAGCGGCGCGAGATCCGCGTCGACCTGCCAGCGGCCGATGCCGCCGGGGCGCAGGCCACCGCTGCGCCACGCGAGAACCTGGGCACGCTGGTGCCACGCAGCGCCGCCGGCCCGCGCCTGTTCGGCGCCGCCGGCCAGACCGCCGGGGTGGACGCGTTGCCGCTGCCGGCCGAGCAGGCGTTCAACTTTGAAGCCATCGTCGGCGACGGCAACAGCCTGCTGCTGCGCTTTACCCCGGCGCCGGGCTATTACATCTACCGCGACCGCACCTCGCTGGCACTGGAAGGCGCCAGCGGCGTGCGCACCGGCCTGCCGCGCTGGCCGCAAGGCAAGGCCCACCGCGACGAACACTTCGGCGATGTAGTGGTGTATTTCGACCAGGCCGAAGTGACCTTGCCGCTGCTGCGCTACCACCCCGATCCGGCCCACGTGACCCTGGTGGCCACCTTCCAGGGCTGCCAGACCGACGGTATCTGCTATCCGCCGATGACCCGCCGCGTCGCCCTCGATGTGCCGGCCGGAACCGTGTCGCCGCAGAACCAGGCGCAGGCTGCGCCGCTGATGATTTCGCCGCTGGCCGCCGGCCAGGCGCCGGTCGAGCCCGCGCCTGCCGACAGCACTGCCGGCCCGGTCGCCGATGCCTCGGCCGGCAACCCGGGGCGCACGCCGCCGCCGCATACCGACAAGGGCCTGCTGGGCATGCTGGTGCTGGCGCTGCTGGGCGGGCTGGTGCTGAACCTGATGCCCTGCGTGCTGCCGATCCTGTCGCTGAAGGTGCTGGGCCTGGGGAAAAGCGGCGAGAGCCGCAGCCACGCACGCAGCCATGCGATCTGGTACTCGCTGGGCGTGCTGGTGTCCTTCGCCGCCATTGGCGGGCTGGTGATCGGCTTGCGCGCCGCCGGGCAGGCCGCCGGCTGGGGCTTCCAGTTGCAGCAGCCGTGGTTCGTCGCGGCGCTGGCGTATCTGATGTTCGCGGTGGGGCTGAGCCTGTCGGGCATGTTCACCTTGGGCACCAACCTGGGCGGCATCGGCCAATCGTTGGCTGCGCGCAACGGGCCGCTGGGCGACTTCTTCACCGGCGTGCTGGCCTGCGTGGTCGCCAGCCCCTGCATCGCGCCGTTCATGGGCACGGCACTGGCCTACGCATTCACCGCGCCCGCGTTGCTGGCCATGCTGATATTCCTGGCGCTGGGCCTCGGCCTGGCGCTGCCGTTCCTGCTGATCGGCTTCGTGCCTTCGCTGGCGCGGCGCCTGCCCAGGCCCGGCGCATGGATGGAAACGCTCAAGCAGGTGCTGGCCCTCCCGATGTATCTCACCGCGATCTGGCTGCTGTGGGTACTGGGCAAGCAGCGCGGCGTGGATGCGCTGGCCTTGATGCTGGTCGGCGCCACCCTGCTGGCCCTGGGGCTGTGGTGCTTCGAGCGCAGCCGCTGGAAGAGCCACCGCCTGGGCATGGGCCTGGCCACGGCGATGCTGGTACTGGCGCTGGTGCCGGTAGTCGTGGTCACGCGCCTGAGCCTGCCGGCGGCCACCGCGGCCGAGGGCGTGGTGGCGTTCTCGCCGCAGTTGCTGGACCGCCTGCGTGCCGACAACCGCGTGGTCTTCGTCAACATGACCGCCGATTGGTGCGTGACCTGCAAGGCCAACGAAAAGAACGTGCTGAGCAGCGCCGAATTCCGCGACGCGCTGCGCCGCGTCGATGCGGTCTACATGAAGGGCGACTGGACCAATGTCGACCCCGCGATCAGCACCTTCCTGGACCAGCACCAGGCCGTCGGCGTGCCGCTGTACGTGGTCTACGGCCCCGGCGCCCCACCGGCGATCCTGCCGACTGTGCTGACCGGCGCCATTACCGAAGATGCCTTGCTGCGCGCTGCGCGGTGAGGCGTGCCTTGGCTGCGGCTGATGGCATCGGCGGCGGTCTGTTGGCGGGTTAGGTCGAAGATGTTGCGAACCATGTCGACCGGCGCCCTCGCCACAAGGCGCGTTGCGACACGTCCAAGCGCGGGTTCTGCCCCTCCTGGCCGGCGGTCCAGGCGTCCCGCCTCGGTGGCCGCTCTGCAGAGCTGACTGACCGGTACCGGCATGGGGAGGCGCGGCGTCAGGCTGCGCGCGGCCTCGCCTGTTCGGTACCTCTGACACCTGCCACGCCTCGATGCGTGCGATGCGCACCGAGCGACAGTCACCGCGGCCTGCACGGCGGGCAGCTGCACGAAGCGAGACAGCCAACGGGATCGATCACGCTGATTGCCCCCCGTCATGCCGGCTCTGCCCGGCCAGGTGCCACGTTGTTGGAGCCTGGATCCACGCAAACCGCAGCTCGCAGCCTGCCGCAGCATCGCCTCCTGCGCCCTTGGCCACGAAGATGCCGGCCACTCACCGAAGTGCTGCCACCGGCACAACATTCTGACGCCCGACAGGAGAGGATGCCGACAGCAGCCGTTGCCGCTGGATGGCCGGAGACGGAGCCTCCATCGCGCCAGGCGCAAATCTGCGCTGCGGGTGCGCACGACCGGCTACGGGTTCAGCTCGCATCGGCCCGAGGCTATTCAGGGCCGGCAGCATGGCCTCCGGCGCGCCAATGCCCGCCGCCATCCGCCCCCGCGCAAACCATTCAAAGTTTAAAACGATCGTTTTAAACAGACCTAAGTTCGTCGAACTGGACAGCATCGGCGACATCGCGCAGACTTCCGGCCTTTCCGCTCTTCCGGATCCCATGGCCCATCTGCTGCTGTTGCACGGCCCCAACCTCAACCTGCTCGGTACCCGCGAGCCGGAGGTTTACGGGCGTACCACGCTGGCGCAGATCGATGCGGCTCTGGTGGATCGCGCGCAAGCGGCCGGCCACGTGCTGGACTGCCTGCAGTCCAATGCCGAGCACGTGCTGGTGGAGCGCATCCACGCCGCGCGCGAGGACGGCACTGCCTACATCCTGATCAACCCGGCCGCCTTCACCCATACCTCGGTGGCGCTGCGCGATGCGCTGCTGGGCGTGGGGCTGCCGTTCGTGGAAATTCATCTGTCCAACCCGCACGCGCGCGAGCCGTTCCGGCACCACAGCTATCTCAGCGACAAGGCCGACGGGGTGATCTGCGGATTTGGCGCAGACAGCTACCGGCTGGCGCTGGAAGCGGTGATCGCGCGCCTGGAGCGCGACGCATGACCCCTGCCACATCGACCTCGGCCAGCGCGCCGGCGTCCTGATCCCATTCCGCCGGCATCCACCGGCACTCCCCACCGTTTCACTTCCAGAGGCCCTTATGGATCTCCGCAAAATCAAGAAACTGATCGACCTGCTCGAAGAATCCAATCTCGCCGAAATCGAGATCAAGGAAGGCGAAGAAAGCGTGCGCCTGGCGCGCGTACCCAAGGGCACCCAGGTGATGAGCGCTCCGGTGCAGCAGTACGCACCCGCGCCGGCCGTGCAGGCGCAGGCACCGGCGGCGGCCAGCATGCCGATGCATTCGCCCACCGAAGCCTCCACCGGCGGCGCCAAGCACGCCGCCGCGCTGCCGGAAGGCCACGTGTTGCGCGCCCCGATGGTCGGCACCTTCTACACCTCGCCCTCCCCGGACAAGCCGGCGTTCGTCACCGTCGGCCAGCAGGTCAAGGTCGGCGATACCCTGGCGATCATCGAGGCAATGAAGATGTTCAACCCCATCGAAGCCGACGCCTCCGGTACCATCGTCGCCATCCTCGGCGAAACCGGCCAGCCGGTGGAATTCGATCAGCCGCTGTTTGTGATTGGCTGAAGCGCCGGGATTAGGGAATCGTGATTCGGGATTCGCAAGAGCGACCGCACGAGCGCCTGACGGTTTGGCGCGATGCGATGTCGCTTGTCGAAGCGATCTACCGCCTGAGCCACGACTTTCCCGATTCCGAACGCTTTGGACTGACGGCACAGATGCGCCGCGCCGCGATCAGCATTCCGTCGAACATCGCCGAAGGGGCTGCACGTCGCTCTACGGCCGATTACTTGCGCTATCTGTCGATAGCGCGCGGCTCGCTGGCAGAGTTGGACACGCAATTGCAGATCGCCACGCGGCTGCAGTTCACCTTGCCCGATGTGGCAATCGCCGACCTACTGAACCGCACGTTTGCCAAGCTCAACGCATTGATCCGCACGTTGGAACAGTCGCGACATCTCCGCGAACCCAGCGCCTTGTACGAATCCCCAATCCCGAATCCCCAATCCCATGCTCGATAAAGTCGTCATCGCCAACCGCGGTGAAATCGCGCTGCGCATCCTGCGCGCGTGCCACACGCTCGGCATCCGCACGGTCGCGGTGCATTCCACGGTCGACCGTAACCTCAAGCACGTGGCCATGGCCGATGAGTCGGTGTGTATCGGCCCGGCCGCCTCCAGCGACAGCTACCTCAACATCCCGGCGTTGATCGCCGCGGCCGAGGTGACCGATGCGCAGGCCATCCATCCCGGCTACGGCTTCCTGTCGGAAAACGCCGATTTCGCCGAGCGCGTGGAGCAATCCGGCTTCATCTTCATCGGCCCCAAAGCCGACACCATCCGCCTGATGGGCGACAAGGTCGAAGCGATCCGTGCCATGAAGGCTGCCGGCGTGCCGTGCGTGCCCGGCTCGGGCAGCCCGCTGGGCGATGACATCGTCGCCAACACCAAGGTGGCGCGCGAAATCGGCTACCCGGTGATCATCAAGGCGGCCGGTGGCGGCGGCGGACGCGGCATGCGCGTGGTGCATTCGGAGGCTGCGCTGAAGGCCGCCATCGAAACCACCAAGTCCGAAGCCAAGGCCGCTTTCAGCAACGATCAGGTCTACATGGAAAAGTTCCTGGAAAATCCGCGCCACGTGGAAATCCAGGTGCTCGCCGACGGCCAGGGCGGTGCGATCCATCTGGGCGAGCGCGATTGTTCGATGCAGCGCCGCCACCAGAAGGTGGTGGAAGAAGCGCCGGCACCGGGCATCACCGAAGAACTGCGCGCTGAAATCGGCAAGGTGTGTGTGGATGCCTGCATCCGCATCGGCTACCGCGGTGCGGGCACCTTCGAGTTCCTGTTCGAAGGCGGGCGTTTCTACTTCATCGAAATGAACACGCGCATCCAGGTGGAGCATCCGGTCACCGAGCGCATCACCGGCATCGACCTGGTGTGCGAACAGCTGCGCATCGCCGCCGGCCACAAGCTCAGCATCAAGCAGAGCGACATCGTGCTGCGCGGGCATGCGATCGAATGCCGCATCAATGCCGAAGACCCGGAAACCTTCATGCCCAATCCGGGCCTGATCACCGCCTTCCATCCGCCCGGCGGCCCCGGCGTGCGCGTGGATACCCACATCTACAGCGGCTACAAGGTGCCGCCGAACTACGACTCGATGATCGGCAAGCTGATCGTGCACGGCCCGGATCGCGAAACCGCGATCGCGCGCATGCGCGTGGCGCTGAGCGAGATGGTGGTGGACGGCATCAAGACCAACATCCCGCTGCAGCAGCGCATCATGCGCGACAAGGGCTTCCAGGCCGGTGGGCAGAATATCCACTACCTGGAAAAACGCCTGGCCGAGCGCAAGAACAAGTCGATCACCTTGACCTGATCGCGCTTGCCGTTGCATCGATGAAGCAAAAAAGCCCGGGAAACCGGGCTTTTCTTTTCGTTGTGTTGCGTTACCGCGCTCCGGTGACGAGCAGCGGCAGAGGCCACACCGACAGGCGTGTCGGCGCGGGCCTGCTGCACGACTTACCGCCGCGGCGCAGGCGCTTGCTGGCTACCCGGCACCGACACGATGCCGCTGGCCGATGACGGGTCGACCACGGTCATGGTTTCGGTGGAGCCGTCCGGCCACACCACTTGAAAGGTCGAACCGGCAGGCAAGGTGGAAAACGGCATGGCACTGCTGGCGCGATATACCGCAGCGACCTGGCTTGCGCCATGCCGTCGCTGCTGTTCGTCGGCGGTGACGCCGGTGGACTTGACCGACAGGGGCTGGTAACGGTGATCGGCGGTATCGATCATCACGATACTCACTGCCGCCGCCGAATACGCCACGAACAACGCAACCCATAACCAGAACTTGGCGCCGTGCGCCAACCGACGGTCATTCATGACTGCGCTCCCGGATCGGAGACCAATGTATCGACCATCTCATCCACCTTGTCTGCTCCCTGCCGCGGCACCGCGGCATCGAATACGAACGACACGAAATCCTGCGCACTGTCGCTCGAGCAGATGCCCGCATTGGCGCAATAACTGGTGACCAAGGTGCTGCTGGCGCTGCAATCGAGCCCCAGCCGGCACGCGGCCACTTGCCAGGCCAGCTCGGCGAACTGATCGCCGGCCACATACCCTTGCAGGCTGTCATCGCCGCTGGCCCGTGCGCCCATCGCCGGGGCCAGGGCCAGATAGGCCTCGGGATCGCGCGAGGCCAGCACGCGTTGCACCAGCGCGCGCTTGTAGCCGGGCGATGCGTGCAGCGGTTCACCCAATGCCAGCATGGCGGCCTCGGCGGCCAGGCTGCCGGCGCGCGCGGCAGCCAGGCGTTGCAGCGCAACCATGCGCGGACCCAGCCCGTCGGCGGGGGCGAAACCGGCGCAACGCTGCGCCAGGCGCTCGCGAGCGGCATGCATCGCTGCCACTCCCGGCGTGTGTTGCGCGGCGATCCATGCGCTATCGGCGGCATAGCCGGACGGGCTGGCCGCATAGGGCGCGCAGTAATCGTAGACACGGCTCAACCGCCACCCTGCCTGTGCATCACCGGCACGCACCTGCTGCTGCAATTGCTGCGCGTAGCGATACAGATCCGGTTGCGCTTCCAGCGCATCGCGATGTGGCAGCTGCAACGCGGCATCGTGCGCTGTTGCCGCGTGCGGCTGCGGTGTGGCAACGCTGACCGGCGCCACCTGTGCAGCAACCGGCGCTGCGCGGTCAGCATCACGCTCGGCCGGTTGCGCGCGCACATGCCACCACGCGGCCGCCGCAAGCGCAGCGGGAGCGAGCAGCAGCCAGAGATGGCGGGCACGAGCAAGCGGCATGGATGGCGGCGACCCTGCTGCGGAACCACCCGCCGCGACGGCGCGGAGTCTAGCACCCGCCCACGCGCACAGCGGCCGACAAGCAGACGCTGCCAGAGGAAGTGGCGAGAAAGACGCGACATGCGGTAACGGCCTGAGCGGAATGCACGTGAGTGGCGCGCTGCAGGCGTTCGGTTGCGCTGTTTGCAGCGCTGTGGCGTTTGCTTTTGCTGTGCTGCGTGTTGGTGTTGATGTTGCTCAGCTGCTTGCTGGCTTGCTGTTGAGTTGATCGGTCGCGAGTTCCGAATGCGGCGTTGATCTTCGCGGGTTGGGCATCCGACAGCAGCGCATGTTAAAGAACGCCGCCTCTGACCGAGCCCGCCCCTTGGCAACATCGCCTCGCCGACGCTGCGGTGCCCGGTTGCAGCGCTGTCGTGTAATGGGTGAACGCATCGCGCTGCACGGCGGGACGGAACACGGCAGCACAGAAGGCAGCTGTCTGCGCACGCGACTACGTTTGCGCAAGGATGCAACGCCTCTTCCTGATTGCTCGACGCGGCCGTCAACCAGGTCCTTGCTCAATGACCCAGCAGCCTCATCGGTTCAGTACGAAGTGCGGCGGCATCGGCGCACGGCCATCCGCAGGGCACCATATCCAATCGCAGATGCGCTTCAAGGCAGTGTCACACCGGGCAATCATCCAATTGCTTCAGCACGCCGTCTGCCTGGCAGCGGACGCACCTTGATCGGCAACGCAATGTTTTTCACCGCACGCATGGGCACGACACACCACCCAAGCCGACGGCGCCTGCCAATGCCGTCGCCTGCAGCGCGGCAGGCACGCCGGTACGAATGGTCTAGGATGCGTGCTTTCGAATTGCCCGACCGCCACGATGCCGTTTCTTGAACTGACTCTTTCCTGTTCCGAGGTCACCCTGCCCCGTTTCCAGAATGCACTGGACGATGTGGGCGCACGGGCGGTGACCATGCTCGACGCCGATGCCGATACCAGCAACGAGCGCGCCATTCTCGAACCCGGTGTGGGCGAGATGCCGCTGTGGGACCGGCTGACAATGACCGCGCTGTTCGATGGCGACAGCGACGCGCTGGTGGTGCTGGCGGCGCTGGAGACCTTCGATCCGGGCCTGGACTGGAGCCAGGTGGCGTTTCGCATGGTCGAAGACAGCGACTGGGAACGTGCCTGGATGGACATGTTCAAGCCGATGCAATTTGGCGAACGCACCTTTATCGTGCCGTGGGATCATGACCTGCCCGAGGCGGCCACCACGCCCGGTGCCGCCGTGGTGCGGCTGGACCCGGGCCTGGCCTACGGCTCGGGCGCCAGCCCGACCACCGCGCTGTGCCTGCGCTGGCTCGACAGCCTGCGCACCAGTGGCGCGCTGCAAGGTGCCCACGTGCTCGATTTCGGCTGCGGCTCGGGCATTCTCGCGCTGGCCGCGCTCAAGCTGGGCGCGGCTAGCGCGGTGGGCGTGGACAACGACCCGCAAGCGCTGCTGGCCACCGCCGAGAATGCCGAGCGCAATGGCCTTCAAGCGCAACTGATGGCCTACATGCCAGAAGACGCGCCGGTGCAGACCTACTCGGTGCTGGTGGCCAATATCCTGGCAACTGCGCTGGACGCGCTGGCCGAGTTGCTGGCCGCACGCGTGGCTCCGGGTGGACGCTTTGCGATGTGCGGCATCCTGCACGGCCAGGAAGACGACTTGCTGAAACGCTACGGCCCCTGGTTCGACCAGTTGCGCTGCGAACGCGACGAAGACTGGATGCGGATCGACGGCGTGCGCCGCGGCTGATCCGGCACGTCTTGCACGCCGGCTAGCGCTGTGGGCGGCCGGCGCGGATCTGCGCGGTAGTCACCGCATCGGCCACGCTGATCGCCCGTAACCGGGTCACGGGTTGCCAGCCGTTGCGTTGCAGCGCCGCCGTGCGCCACGGCCCGGCCCGCCGGGCCACCCAGACCCGCAGCAACACCTCAGCCACTAGCAGCGCGGCCCAGGCCACAGGCGACCACGCCTGCATACCTGCAAGCACCACTGCGCCGGCAACCACCAGCATCAGCGCGCTCACCGCCAATAGCGACCAGTGCCGCTGACGTAGCGCCCAGACACGCGGTGCCAGCGCTGCTGACCACTGCGGACCATCGGCCACGGCAGTCCACTCGGCGCCACGCCGCCAGATCGCATACCGGGCGGCGCCACGAAAACGTCTGACCGCAGGGTCCACTGGCGAATGGGCGGGCCAGGGCGCATCTGCCGGCGCGGCGAAGGGGGGCGGAGTGCGCCGCTGGGGGTCGGGTGTGGGACTGGCAGGCTCGACCATGAACATCCTCCTTGAGTTCGCTGTGATGTGGTCCTCATCGACCGATCGACAGTATCGCAAACATATGACGATATGAAAGTTATACGAACTATCTCCGAGTGCTGCAGGGGCTATATCTCCCGCCCCTGCCTGCCCTCCAACGGTGCCGTGTGAGCAAGCTGTACGAACGAGTACGCGAAGCCCGCAGCCTCACCAAGCTGACCCAGGAAGCCCTGGCCGGCGAGCTGGGTGTCACCCGCAGCGCGGTAGCGCAATGGGAGATGGCCGAAGGCACCGCACCGTCGGTGGAAAACCTGATCGGCCTGGCCAAGCGCAGCGGCATGGCGTTCGAATACCTGGCCACCGGCCGCGGCGACCGCGTGTTCGGCCCCCCGGTGTCGGCCATCGCCGAAGAGCCGGCGCAGTACCGCCGCCTGGATGACCAGCAACGCGTGCTGCTGACGCGCTTCGACACCCTGGCGCCGCGCCAGCGCGCCGGCCTGCTGGATCTGTTGCTGGCCGAAGGGAAGACGCGGCGCAGGCGGTAAATCGGGAATCGGGAATCGGCGAGCTGACGTGATCGGCGCCGAGATTCCAAGGCAGTGTTTCCGCTAGCTGTCGTGTGCTGATCCTGGATGCGCCTGGGCGTAGGCGCCGGCTTGCGTTGGTGTGGCGGCGGTTGTCTTCGCAGAGAGGGTGCGCTGCGCGCGTTGCGTCGACATCGGCGCAGACGGCGCCATGACCACGTGGGCCGGATGCGAACACCTGCAGGCATGCGCGCTGCGGATTGATCGCATCGCCGTTGGCACAGGTTCGCCCCTGGACGTGCGCGTGGTTGAATAGGGGTCTTCCCGCTGCACGCCTGCCGATGTCCGAGACTCCGCCACCGCGCCGCCACCTGGCCACGTTCCTGCGTGCGACGCCGGCTGCTCCGCCGCTGGTTCCGACCCCGGTGGTTCCGCCTGTGGAGCCGTCGGAGCAGGCCGCATCGGCCCCGGGTCCGGCATTGCCGCCGGCAACACCGCCGCAGGTGGACGCACCGCCAGCACCGCGCATGCCATCGCCTGCTGCAGCGGTGGCTGCGGCGCCGCATCGCGCAACAGGCACGCCCGGGCACGATGGTTTCCAGGCGCCAGGGGCCGGCGGGGCGCAGCTGCCCGCGCCCGGCAACGCGATGCCGTCCGCTTCGGCGCCCGCGCCCAGACGAATGCCTGATGCGATGCTCGATCCCCCTCGCCCGACGTCGGCCGCCAGCGATGGCCAAGCGGGCGACGACGGGCTGGCCGCGACCGATGCTGACGCCCTCCAAGGCCAAACCGCGCGAACTGCACCTGTCCCGTTGAATTCAGCGCAGCAACGCGCGCTACGCGCGTCAGCGCATGCAGACCTGTCGTCTCGGAATGCGTCGGGCACGCCGAGCACGCTGGCAGAAATGAACGCCGGCGAGGCTCCAGTTGCAGTGACAGCAGCGCCTGCGGGATCTACAGCACCTGCGGCAACGGCGGCAGCCGCCACGCAAGCCGGCACCAGCGCCAGCGAGCGGACGGCGAGCACACCCGACCGCCGGTTGCAGCCGGGCCACCCATCCAGCCATCCCGACCCGGCAGCCGCCGAGTTCGGCGCAGCCAGCGCATTGACCGGCGAAAACGCACAGTCCGATGCCGGCATCGCGCCGCCCCGCACCACCGCTGCGCGATTGCAACCCCTGCCCGCTCCCGCCTTTGCGCGTCGTGGCATCGCCCGGCCGCGGCTGCGCGCCAGCGGGCGCCAGTGGGCGCTGTTGGTAGGGCTGGTCGGCGTGCTCGGATTGCAGATCGTCATCGCCGACCGCGCGCACCTGGCCGCCAACGCGCGCTGGCGGCCGCTGGTCAGCGCGGCCTGCACGCTGGCGCGCTGCAGCCTGCCGGCCTGGCGTGAGCCGGAGGCGCTGACCCTGCTCAACCGCGACGTGCGCCCGCTGCCCGGTGAGGCCGAGGTGTTGCAGATCCAGGCCAGCTTCCGCAACGACGCGCGCTGGGCACAGGCCTGGCCGTGGCTGCAGCTGTCGCTGTCCGATGCCGACGGCCGGGTGATCGGCACCCGCATCCTGTCGCCGCAGGAGTATCTGGGACAGTCGCCGGCTGCGCAGGACACGCTGGCGCCGGGCCAGGCGGTACAGGTCGCGTTTCGGGTGCGCGAACCGGCCGCGAGCACCGCTGCCTTCAGTTTCGACTTCCGGTGAACGGGCGCGACCGCAACATGGGCGTGGCGAGCGATGAGGTCACGCGCTAGACTCACTCCCCCTCGCCGGCCACGTGTCCCGGCTTCGTGACACTGGGAACCTCCTTTGAACGCAGCCCCCTCTCGTCCTGACACCAGTCGTGGCGCCCCGAAGTCGCCCCTGCGCGAACACGTGGCCCAGTCCGTCCGCCGTTATCTGCGCGACCTGGACGGCAGCGACGCGGACGACGTTTACGAAATCGTGCTGCGCGAGATGGAGATCCCGTTGTTCGTGGAAGTGCTCAATCACTGCGAAGGCAACCAGAGCCGCGCCGCGGCGCTGCTGGGCATCCATCGGGCAACCTTGCGCAAGAAGCTCAAAGAGTATGGGCTGACGTAGATCGGGCGTAGCAAGCGCGCTGCCAGCAGCGCACGCGGCAGGTCGAGTGCTCCGCATCGCCACCGTGCACGCCCGGCCTGGAACACAGCGCATCCGGCCAGGCCAACTGCCGCTCGTTGGCAGTTGGCCGCAGCCATGCATCGGCCCTAGCGATCGCTTGCGCTGTGCGCGCTCAGTTCGGTGATGGGGCGATCGGTCGGTCATCGATCGCCGGCATCGACCCGTCGATATGCGCGAGCTCGATCGTGTCGAACGGATCGTCGAATTTTTCCACCACGTTTTTGTCGTCGTCGACCTGATAGGCGATGTCGGCCTCGACGCCCTGCTCTCCTGTCTTGGCAATGATCTTGGTGTAACGCTTGCCGTCCCAGCATCGGAAGATCAGCACCGAGTCTTCGCCGCCGGTAAGCGTGGACCCCATGCTGCCGATCAATCTGCTGTTGGCGCCGGCGGTGAGGAAACTGTCCTTTCCGGCGGTCAACCGACCGCGATCGCCCGCCATCAACGTGCAGTTATCGCCTGCGGTGAGTTTGCTGCGATCCCCGGCAGTGAGATAACTATTGCTGCCGGCCAGCAACTTGCTGCGATCGCCGGCAATCTGCGTGCTGTCGGCGCCGGCGATCAGTTTGCAGCGGTCGCCCGCGGTCTGCACGCTGCACCTGCCGGCGATCAGCGTGCTGCGCGATCCGGCGGTCTGCGAGCTCAGTTTGCCGGCGATCAGCATGCTGCGGTGGCCGGCGGTCTGGATGCTTTCATGCCCGGCGATCAACGAGCTTCCATAACTTGCGATCTGGTTGCTGCCATAGCCGGCGGTCAGATAGCTGCGCACACCGCTGGTCAAGTTGCTGCCGTAACCGGCGATCAGCGAACTGTCCTGGCCTGCGGTCTCGGTGCTGCCATAGCCGGCGGTCAACGAACTGTTGTCCTGCGCGGTCAAGGTACTGCCGTAGCCGGCGGTCAGCGTGCTTTCGTAACCGGCAGTGGAATTGCTGCCATAGCCGGCCGTCAGAATGCTGCCGTGTCCTGCGGTTTGGGTGCTGCCGTAGCCGGCGGTCAGCGAGCTGTCGGCGCCAGCGGTGGAGGTACTGCCATAGCCAGTGGTGAGATCGCTGCCGCTGCGTGCGGTTTGCGTACTGCCATACCCTGCCGTCAGCGAACTATCGCCACCGGAGGTTTGCGTGCTGCCATAGCCGGCGATCAGCGTACTGTCTCCGCCGGCGGTCGAGGTACTGCCGTAACCGGTGGTGAGGTCGCTGCCCTTGCGCGCGGTTTGCGTACTGCCATAACCGGCCGTCAACGAACTTTCTCCACCGGCAGTCTGCGTGCTGCCATAACCGGCCGTGAGCGCGCTGCCGCTGCGCGCCGTCAGCGTGCTGCCGCCTCCTGCCGTCTGCGAACTGCCATAGCCCGCTACGATGGTGCTGTCCGATCCGGCCACACCGGTGCTGCCATACCCGGCAATCAACTCGCTGCGATCACCCGCGGCCTCGGTGCTTCCATATCCGGCGATGAGCTGACTTTGATCGGTGCCGGTGAGCGTACTGCCGTAGGTGGCGATCTCGCGTGTGCGCAGCACGTCGTTGGCAACATGCTGCGCGCTCGCACCGCCGGCATCGGGCAATGGCGCCGCTGGCACGAAGGAATGGCCGCTGTGTTCCACGGTCGGCGCGACAAATTGCGCCTGCGCTGCCTTGGGACGAAATTCTTCGGCCACCACCGCGTCCACAGGCGGCTCGGGCTTGGGCGGCAACTGCTGCTCGATGCCGGCATCGATGCACGCCATGGCGCCGCTGCGGCTACCGGCATAGATCACCTCGGCCCTGGGGAACTTGATCATTCCCTCCTCGCCCAGCCGGATGATGTCGGCCGTGTCCACCATGCAGACGATCCAATGCGCATCGGCATGCATGTTCAGATGGGCACTGGTGCCCTGTCCCCACAACAGTCCGGTCAAGCCGTTTTCCTGCGTCGTGGTGGGCTTCCAATGCCTGCATTCGACAAGCCCTGCTTGTGGCCAGATCAATCCGCAATGATCGGACATGTTGTTCGTGCATGTGCGTAGTGCCAGGACTTTTTCGCGGTTCATAGGGAAGGTCTGAACAACGAGGCCTGACAAAGCGGAAGGTGGCATCGTTCCGGAGAGTCGCGTTTGGAGCTTCGGATTTTTCGCCATTTATAGCGTTTTCCGTGGGAATTTCCCGGGTTACAGGCGCACGCTCCCCATCGCAGGCAGTAATTGCTTTCGCTTCATCCACAGGTTTGACAGCGCAAACAAGGTCAGCACTTGTGCCGTGTTCTTGGCCAGACCGCGATAGCGGACCTTGGTGTCGCCAAACTGGCGCTTGATCACCCGGAACGGGTGCTCCACCTTCGCGCACACGCTGGCCTTGACGTGTTCCCAACGCTGTTCCCGAGCACGCTCGCGTTTGTTGCCGATGGCTTGCATCGTCGAGGGCCTGGCGGCGATGAAGAATGCTGCTTGGCAGTCCCGCAGTTCTTCGCGTTTGTCCGCGCCGGTATAGCCATTGAATCTGCGATAGGCTGCAAAAATTTTTTGCGAAGTCCACTAATCGGACGCTGTTTGCAACGCGATCCATGTCCGCAGCGAAGCTGCCGGCTTCGCGGACACCGGGAAGGTGTCATCAAGTCTGGCTGCGGCCACACCAGCGCGACCGCGCGAGACGCGCGGCGCTCAATAGACAAGGCGTCAATGACACGCGTGCGTCCACCCGCATCGTCGGACGATGCCGCGTCGCTTCCGCTACTCGGCACACAGCAACCCTGCGTGATCGGCCGTCAAGCGTGAGGGATGCAGCACAGGCAGATCACCAGACCCCGCTGCCCTCCTGCACTGCACTCCAGAGAATGGGTGTCGCCGCTACCGAGGGTGGACAGGATCGGTAGCGTCGCATGGGCGATCAGGTCCTTGCCCATACAGGCACGCCGGGTGCAGTCGCACAACCGCGATCCGCATGGCACCGGCGATCGCCGCCACCAGCGCACCGACCATGCGGATGCCCCACGACCGGCCCTGCGCGAAGAACAGACAGCACCATCATCGGCGCCGCACCTGCGCACGCGGTTACCCGAGGCGATGCCGCGCAGCAGCCCGTGCCTGCAGCAACCGCAGTGGCTGCCGATGACGCGCCGTGTGGCGTGGCGCTGCGTTCACGCAGCGCGCGTGCCCAGCGGCATGGCGTCTGACGCCATACCGGGCGGTCTGCGTTGCATAAATCGCCTCCACAGCCGCCATCGCTACCGCCGCTGCGATCAGCGTGAGCCGGTTGGCGGCGATGGCGCCGCGATACAACGCGCCCACCATCGGCCGCAGCAGTGCCTGGACGCGTCCCTTCACGGCACGATCCAGTCCATCCGGGGTGTTGAGTCCCTTCGAGCGCTGGCGCAGCCTACAATATCGGCTGCTCCGCAACGACATTCCCCCACCGATGGCCTCTGATTTCCTGCCCGTGCGCCGGGCCCTGCTCTCCGTTTCCGACAAGACCGGCCTGATCGACCTGGCCCGCGCGCTGGTGGCGCGCAATGTCGAGCTGCTGTCCACCGGCGGCACCGCCAAGGCGATCCGCGAAGCCGGCCTGCCGGTGAAAGACGTTGCCGAGCTGACCGGTTTCCCCGAAATGATGGATGGCCGCGTCAAGACCCTGCACCCGCTGGTGCATGGCGGCCTGCTCGGTCGCGCAGGTGTCGATGAAGCGGTGATGGCCGAGCACGGCATCGTGCCGATCGACCTGCTGGTACTGAACCTGTATCCATTCGAGTCGGTCACCGTCAAGGCCGATTGCACGCTGGCCGATGCGGTGGAAAACATCGACATCGGCGGCCCGGCGATGTTGCGCAGCGCGGCCAAGAATTTCGCGCGCGTGGCCGTGGCCACCGATCCGGCGCAGTACGCCGACCTGCTGGCCGAACTGGAGGCCAACGACGGCCAGCTGTCGGCGGCCAAGCGCTTTGCGCTGTCGGTGGCCGCGTTCAACCGCGTGGCGCAGTACGACGCGGCGATCAGCAACTATCTCTCGGCAGTGGCCGACAGCGCCGAGGCAGTGCCCACGCGCAGCCCGTTCCCGGCGCAGATCAATTCCAATTTCGTCAAGGTGATGGACCTGCGTTACGGCGAGAACCCGCACCAGTCCGGCGCGTTCTACCGCGACCTGTATCCGGTGCCGGGCACGCTGGCCACCTTCCAGCAGTTGCAGGGCAAGGAACTGAGCTACAACAACCTGGCCGATGCCGATGCGGCATGGGAATGCGTGCGCCAGTTCGACGCGCCGGCCTGCGTGATCGTCAAGCACGCCAACCCGTGCGGGGTGGCCGTCGGCGCCGCCTGCGGCGATGCCTATGAACTTGCCTACGCCACAGACCCCACCAGCGCGTTCGGCGGCATCCTGGCGTTCAACAAGACCCTGGACGCAGCGACGGCGAAAGCCATTCTGGATCGCCAGTTCGTCGAAGTGCTGATTGCGCCCGACTACGAGGCCGGCGCGCTGGAATACGCCACCAAGAAGGCCAACGTGCGCGTGCTCAAGATTCCGCACGGCGATGGCCTCAACAACTACGACACCAAGCGGATCGGCTCGGGCCTGTTGATGCAGTCGGCCGACAACCGCAGCATGTCGCTGGGCGAGTTGAGCGTGGTGACCCAGCGTGCGCCCAATGAGGCGGAACTGGGCGACCTGCTGTTCGCATGGCGCGTGGCCAAGTACGTCAAGTCCAACGCGATTGTGTATGCCAAGGACAGCCGCACCATTGGCGTGGGCGCCGGGCAGATGAGCCGCGTGGTCAGCGCCAAGATCGCCGCGCTCAAGGCTGAAGAAGCCAAGCTCACCGTGGCCGGTTCGGTAATGGCGTCGGACGCGTTCTTCCCGTTCCGCGATGGCATCGACGCTGCGGCTGCGGCCGGCATCAAGGCAGTGATCCAGCCCGGCGGCTCGATGCGCGACGGCGAAGTGATCGCGGCCGCCGACGAACACGGCATCGCGATGGTGTTCACCGGCGTGCGCCATTTCAGGCACTGACGTGCCGGGATTGGGGATTCGGGAGTGGGGAGTGGTCGCACCGCCCCTTACTCGCTCCGATCCGTGATCCTGCTTTGACCAATCCCTAATCCCGACTCCCCAATCCCGGTACTTCCATGAAACTCCTCGTCATCGGCTCCGGCGGCCGTGAACATGCCCTGGCCTGGAAGATCGCGCAGTCCGCGCGCGTGAGCGAAGTGCTGGTGGCACCGGGCAACGCCGGCACCGCCACCGAAGCCAAATGCCGCAATGTCGCGATCAAGGTAGACGACCTGGACGGGCTGGTCGCCCTGGCGCAGCGCGAAGCCGTCGCGCTCACCGTGGTCGGCCCGGAAGTGCCACTGGTGCTGGGCGTGGTCGACCGTTTCCATGCCGCCGGCCTGCGCATCTTCGGGCCCACCGCCAAGGCCGCGCAGCTGGAAGGCAGCAAGGCCTTCGCCAAGGATTTCCTCGCCCGCCATGGCATCCCCACCGCGTATTACGCCGTGCACACCGACGTGGACGCTGCGCTGGCCTATGTGCGCGAGAAAGGCGCGCCGATCGTGGTCAAGGCCGATGGCCTGGCTGCCGGCAAGGGCGTGATCGTGGCGATGGCATTGGCCGAGGCCGAAGACGCGGTGCGCGACATGCTCTCGGGCAATGCGTTCGGCGATGCCGGCGCACGCGTGGTCATCGAGGAATTTCTCGATGGCGAAGAGGCCAGCTTCATCTCGATGGTCGATGGCAAACATGCCCTGCCGATGGCCACCAGCCAGGACCACAAACGCGTTGGCGACGGCGATACCGGCCCCAATACCGGCGGCATGGGCGCCTACTCGCCGGCCCCGGTGGTCACGCCCGAGGTGCATGCGCGGGTCATGCGCGAGGTGGTCGAACCGACCGTGCAGGGCATGATCGCCGACGGCGTGCCGTTCACCGGTTTTCTGTATGCAGGGCTCATGATCGATGCGCACGGCGCGCCCAAGGTGATCGAGTTCAACGTGCGCTTCGGGGACCCGGAAACCCAGCCGGTGATGTTGCGCCTGCAGTCGGATCTGGTCGATCTGCTCGACGCGGCCATCGACGGCAAGCTCGACGGCGCGCAGGCGCAGTGGGACCCGCGCCCGTCGCTGGGCGTGGTCATCGCCGCCAAGCCTTACCCGGGCACCCCGGTCACCGGTGACGTCATCACCGGGCTGGACGCAGTGCCGGCCAGCGCCAAGGTCTTCCATGCCGGCACTACGCTAAATGCCGCCGGCGAGGTGATCAGCACCGGTGGCCGCGTGCTGTGCGTTGCGGCGCTCGGCGAGAGCGTGCTGGAAGCACAGCGCAACGCCTACGCCGGCCTGCAGCCGATCCACTGGCCCAACGCCTTCCAGCGCAGCGACATCGGCTGGCGCGCGATCGCCCGCGAATGCGACCAGTAAGTGGTAAACGTTTCACTGAAACAAACTCAAACTGGCTGAGCGACCCTCGCCTGGTGCCGAGCGGCAGTAGATTACAAGTATTCCAGATGCATCGAATACACCACCATGCATCTGTTTTTCATAATAACTAATTACGCGTGGAGCCCGCAGAATGAAGATTGAGTCAATTCGACTAAGAAACTTCAAGGCGTTCCGCGACGTGCACTTGAAGGACATGCCTTCGTTTCTCATCGTCGTTGGTGCCAATGGATCGGGCAAGAGCACGTTGTTCGATGTGTTTGGCTTTCTCCATGACTGCCTAAGGCAACGCTGATCA
>NZ_JFAQ01000034.1 GCF_001304695.1 Xanthomonas axonopodis | reverse complement strand
CCGGTGGGCAGCAGCAACGCGTGGCCCTGGCGCGCTCGCTGGCCAAGCGCCCCAAGCTGCTGTTGCTGGACGAGCCGATGGGTGCGCTGGATAAAAAACTGCGCTCGCAGATGCAGCTGGAACTGGTCAACATCATCGAAACCTCCGGCGTGACCTGCGTGATGGTCACCCACGATCAGGAAGAGGCCATGACCATGGCCACCCGGATCGCGCTGATGGACCAGGGCTGGATCCAGCAGGTCGGCACGCCCGATGAAATCTACGAGCAGCCGGCCAACCGGTTTGCGGCCGAGTTCATCGGCTCGGTCAATCTGATCGAGGCAATCATCGTCGAAGACCAGCCGCAGTACGTCACCTTGAAAACGCCTGCGTTCGATGCCTGCATCCGCATCGGCCACGGCATCACCGGCTTCGAGGGGCAGGCAGTGGCGTTCGCGCTGCGCCCTGAAAAGCTGACCATCGGCAAGGACCAGCCGGCGCACGCCTGCAACAAGGCGCAGGGCCTGATCGAAGACATCGCCTATTTCGGCAGCCATTCGGTGTACCACGTGCGCTTGCCCAGCGGGGTCAAGCTGATGGTCAATTTCGCCAATCGCCAGCGCTGGGCCAGCGAAGCGCTGACCTGGGGCGACACCGTGTGGGTGGGCTGGGGCGAAGACGACGGCGTGGTGCTCACCGCATGAGACCGGCCAGCAAAACTCCTGCGCAGGCGCCAGGGGGACGCTGGGGCGTGATCGCCGCACCGTATCTGTGGCTGCTGGTGTTTTTCGCGATTCCGTTTTTGATCGTGCTGAAGATTTCCTTCGCCGAGCGCGCCACCGCGATGCCGCCCTATACGCCGCTATTGACGGTTGCTGCCGACGGTGCGGTGAGCCTCAAATTGCATCTGGGCAACTATCTGACCTTGCTGCGCGATGGCCAGTACGTGGCTGCGTACCTGAGTTCGATCAAGATTGCGGCCATTTCCACCGCACTGGCGCTATTGATCGGCTACCCGATGGCTTACGTGATCGCGCGGTTGCCGCTGGCCACACGCAACGTGGCGATGATGCTGGTGGTGCTGCCGTCGTGGACGTCGTTTTTGATTCGGGTGTACGCGTGGATCAGCATTCTCGATGGCAACGGCGTGCTCAATCAGGCGCTGTTGGCGCTGGGCGTGATCAAGCAGCCGTTGCAGTTGTTGTACACGCCGATCGCCGCCTACATCGGCATCGTGTACTGCTATCTGCCGTTCATGGTGCTGCCGCTGTACGCCAACCTGGTCAAGCACGATCAGCGCCTGCTCGAAGCAGCCTACGATCTGGGCGCGCGGCCATGGCAGGCATTCGTCCGCATCACCTTGCCACTGTCGCGCAACGGCATCGTGGCCGGCTGCATACTGGTGATGATTCCGGCGGTGGGCGAATTCGTCATCCCGGAAATGCTGGGCGGGCCGAACACCTTGATGATCGGGCGCGTGCTGTGGGGCGAGTTCTTCAATAACCGCGACTGGCCGGTGGCAGCGGCCGTGGCCACGGTGATGCTGGTGTTGTTGTTGCTGCCGATCGTGATCTTCCACCGCTACCAGCAGCGTGAGCTGGAAGGGCGGCTGACATGATGCGCGCTTCGCGCGGTGGGCGCTTGCTCGGCGGCAGCGTGCTCGGGCTGGGTTTCGGGTTCCTGTACCTGCCCATCCTGTTGTTGATGGTGTACTCGTTCAACGCCTCGCGCTTGGCAACGGTGTGGGGCGGGTTTTCGACCAAGTGGTACGGTGAATTAGTGCGCGACCGGCAATTGCTCGACGCAGCCTGGGTCAGCCTGGAGGTGGCGTTCTGGACGGCCTGCGCGTCGACCGTGCTGGGCACGATGGCCGCCATGGCAATGGTGCGCATGCGGCGTTTTCCCGGCAAAACCCTGTTCGGCGCGTTGATCACCGCGCCGTTGGTAATGCCCGAAGTCATCATCGGTCTGTCGATCCTGCTGTTGCTGGTTTCGATGGGCGGCGTGCTCGGCATCGCGCCGCGCGGTGCGGTAGCGATCTGGGTCGCGCATGTCACCTTC
This sequence comes from Xanthomonas axonopodis, assembly GCF_001304695.1. GTDB lineage: Bacteria > Pseudomonadota > Gammaproteobacteria > Xanthomonadales > Xanthomonadaceae > Xanthomonas > Xanthomonas axonopodis. The sequence continues at coordinate 10,215 of NZ_JFAQ01000034.1, read as the reverse complement.
ACGGTGTCGTTCGTGACGGTGGTGATCTCTTCGCGTCTGCAGGAACTGGACCGCTCGCTGGAAGAAGCCGCGATGGATCTCGGCGCCACGCCATTGAAGGTGTTTTTCCAGATCACCTTGCCGATCATCACACCGGCCCTGGCATCGGGCTGGTTGCTGGCCTTTACGCTGTCGCTGGACGATGTGGTGATCGCCAGCTTCCTGGCCGGGCCCAGTTCCACTACGTTGCCGATCAAGGTGTTTTCGTCGGTGCGCCTGGGCATCAGCCCGAAGATCAACGCCTTGGCCACGGTCATGGTGCTGGCAGTGTCGGTGGCCGCGCTGATCGGCTGGTGGCTACTGGCGCGCAGCGAAAAGCGCCGCCTGCGCGATGCGCAATTGGCCTTGCAACGCGAAGGTTGAGCGCTAAAAGAGGGCGGGCGCGAATGCAGCTGCGTGCAGGGGCAGGTGCACCGTCGGGCAGGGCTGCTTCCGCAACGAATGCGACTGCGTGCAGCAAGTGTGGCAGGCGGCCGGTCCTTGCGAACACAGTGTTGCAGCAGTTTCAGGCGATTGTGACGCGCCCCGAACTTGCCGGCGTCTAGCATGGCCGCCTCGCAACAGGAGACCGTCATGTCCTACGACACCGTCAACCCCGCCAATGGCCAGGTCGAGCATACCCAGCAGACCCTGGACGCCGCTGCCATCGAAGCGCGTCTGGCTGCTTCCGCCAAGGCATTTCCGGCCTGGGCGGCATTGCCGCTGGCCGAGCGTGGCGCCTTGCTGCGCCGTATCGGCGAAGAGCTGACCAGGCGCCGCGAGGACCTGCAGCGCATCATGACCGCCGAGATGGGCAAGCTGCGCCGCGAGGCACTGGCCGAGATCGACAAGTGCGCGCAGGCCTGCGTGTATTACGCCGAACACGCCGCCGACTATCTGGCGCCGCGCGACATTCCCACCGAGGCGCAGTCCAGCTATGTGCGCTACGAACCGCTCGGCTGCGTGTTCGCGGTCATGCCGTGGAATTTCCCGCTATGGCAGGCGTTCCGGTTTCTGGCGCCCAGCCTGATGGCCGGCAACGTGTCGCTGCTCAAGCACGCCAGCAATGTGCCGCGCTGCGCCGATGCGATGAAAGAAGTGCTGGACGCCGCCGGCATTCCGCCGGGCGTGTTCGATGTGCTGCATATCGATAACGACCAGGCTGCCGATGTCCTGCGCGATGACCGCATTGCCGCGGTGACGCTAACCGGCAGCGAACGCGCCGGCCGCTCGCTGGCCGCCAACGCAGGCGACCAGCTCAAGAAGTGCGTGATGGAGCTCGGCGGCAGCGACGCGTTCGTGGTGCTGGAAGACGCCGATCTGGAGCACACCGTGCAGTCGGCCGTGCAGTCGCGCTTCGACAATAGCGGGCAGACCTGCATCGCCGCCAAGCGATTCATCGTGGTGGAAGCGATCGCCGAGCAGTTCATCGAGGGCTTCGTGGCAGTGGCAGCCAAGCGCGTCGTGGGCGACCCGCAGCAAGAGAGCACCACGCTGGCGCCGATGGCACGTGCCGACCTGCGCGATGAATTGCACAATCAGGTGCAGGCCAGCGTGGCAAAGGGGGCCAAGGTCTTGCTGGGTGGCGAACCGGTCGCCGGCTCGCACGCCGGTTATCCGGCGACCATTCTCGACAATGTCGCCCCCGGCATGCCGGCATACGACGAAGAATTCTTTGGCCCGGTCGCCTCGATCATCCGGGTTGCCGACGAGGCCGAAGCAGTGCGCGTCGCCAACGACACCACCTTCGGCCTGGGTGGCAGCGTGTGGACGGCCGACGCCAAGCGCGGCGAGCGCGTGGCGCAGCAGCTGCAGTGCGGCGCGGCCTTCGTCAACTCAGTGGTCAAGAGCGATGTGCGTTTACCGTTCGGCGGCATCAAACGCTCCGGCTTCGGCCGCGAGCTGGCCGAGCACGGCATCCATGAGTTCATGAACGTCAAGACGATCTATGTCGCTTGACGGCGGGGATTTGGGATTCGGAATTGGGGATTAGTAAGAGCAGGCGCTCGCGACTTAAGAGCATCCTGGCCTGGGTTGAAAATCAACAACCGGCCAACTGCTCAAACCAATCCCGAATGCCCAATCCCGAATCCCAGGCCGCAACGCGGCCCTACAGCCAGCGAGCGCGCTTGAACAGGCGATACAGCACCAGACACGAGCCCACGACGCCGGCCACCAGCAGAGGGTAGGCGTAGCGGGCATCGAGTTCGGGCATGTGGGCGAAGTTCATGCCGTACCAGCTGGTGATCAGGGTGGGGGCGGCCAGCAGGGCGGCCCAGGCGCCAAGGCGCTTGACGGTTTCGCCCTGGGCGAGCGTGACCATCGACAGGTTGACGCTTAGCGCCGTGCCCAGCATTTCCCGCAAGGTGTCGATGGCGTCGTTGATGCGCACGGCGTGATCGAGCACGTCGCGCAGGTAAATGCCGACTTCTTCGTGGATCAACGAGCCGGGATTGCGCTTGAGGTGCGAAAGCACGTCCTGCAGTGGCGCCACCACCAGCCGCATCTTGTTGAGTTCGCGCTTGAGTTCATACAGGCGCACCACCGTCTCGCGCTTGTAGTCGTCGGCGAAGATGTCTTTTTCCAGGCGCTCCAGCGTGTCGCGGAACTCGTCCATGATCGGCAGGTAATTGTCGACCACGAAATCGAGCACGCCGTACAGACAAAACGACGCGCCCATGTGCAGCATCGCCGGTTCGCGTTCGACCCGCTGCCGCACCGGTGCGTACGACAACGACGCGCCATGCCGTACCGTCAACAGGAAGCGCCTTCCCAGGAACGCATGCGTTTCGCCATAGCGGATGCGTTCGCTGACCAGCTGCGCGGTGTTGACCACCACGAACAGCGAGTTGCCGTAACTCTCGGCCTTGGGGCGCTGATGCGCCTTGAGCGCGTCTTCGATCGCCAGATCGTGCAGGCCGAATTCGTCCTGCAACTTGCGCAGCACCGATTCCTGCGGCTCGTACAGTCCCACCCAGATGAAGCCATCCGGCCGCTGCAGCACGTCGCTGATGTGCTCCAGGCTGATGTCGTGGCGTTTGCCGTCGCCGTCGTAGTAAGCGCAGGTGATGACGCAGGACGGATTATCGGGATGCTGGCCGTGGCTGTTCATGAGCGCCTCCTTGGGTCAGCGCGTACGGACGGGCAGGTCACGCGGTCGCAGGGCAATGGCAAGTGCAGTATGGATCGGCAACAGCAGCATCACCCATTGCAGGTTGTCCTGCGCCTGGAAGGACAGCCAGTGGATCACCAGCGCCGCCAGCGCGCACGCCGCCACGACCCAGGACAGCACGTTGAACCAGTGGCCCGGCCTGTGGCCCAGCTGCAGCCGAATGCCACCGAACCACAGCAGCAGGCACAGCGGGTTGACCAGCAGCAGGTTGCGGTTGCCCCACGCCGATTGATGCGCGGTGAATCCCCACAGATACACCAGCAGGCCGCCTCCGATAGCGCACAACAGCCAAAACGGTAACGCCAGCCCCGCCAGCAGGCGCTGCCTGCGGCCCAGGGCCAGCACGCCGGCTGCAACGATGAGCCCGGTCAACAGCCACGGCCACCAATGCCGCGGTTGTTCGGCCGGCTCCGGTGCGATGCGATGCGGCAACAACACCTGCGTGGATTGCACCAGCGGGCGCCCCGCGCTGTTGTGCACCTGGGTCAGGCTGTCGGCCAGCCGCATCGGCACGAAGGACTCGTCCCAACGCGACAGCGGACGGTCTGCATATGGTCCCAGGCCCAGGTCGAAGCCCAGCCACATCCAAGGGGCAGGGGAGGCCAGGCGCACCGCTTCGCTGCGGAAGGTGTTGCCACGCGAACGACCGGCCAGCTGTGATTTGAGCGCGCCGCCCATCGCACGGTCCAGCGTGTCGCGCACCATGGTGGCGCAGTTCGCCATGAAGTAGTCGTAGTGATAGCGCGCGTTTTCCGGTTGGCTACGTACTGCCAGACCGTCGGCCAGCGCACGCACCTGGTCTGGCGGCAGATCCAGCCACTGGATGCTGACACCGCGCCCGGCATCGCGATATTGCGACAAGTCTTCATTCAGCGGCAGCGCGACCAGGTAGTACATCATTTCGCCGCGCGCAAACCGCGGTACGAAGTCCGGCTCGCTCGGGTCGAAGAAGCCGAAGTTGTACGAGGTGGCCTGCTGCGTGCGCGGGTCGACCACCACGATGGCATCGTGGCCGAAACGTTCGAAAAACACTTCGCCCGGTTGCATGGTCATCACGCCAATCCGCGGCGCCGACTGGGACGCAGTGGCGGCTTCCGGGGCTGGCGCTTGCGCGAAGGCCGCCGGCGTCACCAACAGCGCCAGCAGCCAGCACCCAGCCCAACGCCGGGCGCTGCAGCAAACGCGCGCCGCAGCGTTCATGCCATGCGACAGGTTCAAGCGTCGTCCTGCGGATCGGGCGGCAGAATGGTGACGTGGAAGGCGTGCACGCGCCGCGCATCGGCCTTGGCCACGCGGAAGGCGAAGCGCCCAAGCGTCAACTCTTCGCCGGTTTCGGGCAGGTGCCCGATTGCATCGGTGACCAGCCCACCCACGGTGTCGTACTCGTCGTCGGGGAACTCGGCGCCGAAGCGTTCGTTGAAGTCTTCGATCGGCGTCAGCGCATCGACCACGTAGCGTCCATCGGCCTGGATCGCGATCAGCGAATTCTCTTCTTCGGCATCGTCGTGCTCGTCGTCGATCTCGCCGACGATCTGTTCCAGCACGTCCTCGATGGTGACCAGCCCGGCGACACCGCCGTATTCGTCCACCACGATCGCCATGTGGTTGCGCGAGAGGCGAAATTCCTTGAGCAGGACGTTGAGCTTCTTCGACTCGGGGATCAGCACCGCCGGGCGCAGCAGCTCGCGCACGTTGCCAGGGCCGTTGTCGGCGACCACGCCGCGCAACAGGTCCTTGGCCAGCAGGATGCCGAGCACTTCGTCCTTGTTCTCGCCGTGGACCGGGAAGCGCGAATGGCCCGATTCGACCACCTGCTTCATCAGGTCGATGAAACGCGCCTCCACCGGCAGCGAGACCATCTGCGAGCGCGAGATCATTACATCGCCCACGGTGAGCTCGGACACGGAGATCGCGCCTTCCATCATGCGCAAGGTGTCTGCGGCGATGAGACCGTCCTGTTCGGCGGTCCGCAGCAATGCGACGAGTTCGTCGCGGGTATGGGGTTCGCCAGAGAAGGCAGCGCTGAGGCGCTCGAGCCAGCTACGGCGTTTTTCCGGTGTTTCTAGGAATTGGCTACTGTCGTCTTCGGACATCGTGACGGGGAAGGGCACCCGGCAAACCAGGCGTTAGCCATCAGTCTAGCAGGAAGCCGGCAAGGCGCTGTGGATGCACCGTTGCCCGGCCCGGCTCAGGGCAGATCCAGGCTGTAGCCGCAGCCGACCACGGTCTTGCCCGGGTGCGATTTCACGTTGGTCACGCTCAGCACGACCGATTCGATCATTGCCTCGCCGGTCTTGGGGTTGGTGGTGTCTTCGCTGACCAGCTCGCGCCCGTACATGACCTTCTCGGCGTTATCCACGCCCAGTTCCAGATCCAGTTGCTTGGCGAGCGGGCGGGGGTCGGACAGGTCCAGGATCGCCATGATGCTGGCGCCGGAAAACGCGATGTGATTGGTACTGTGGCCGAACACGCGAATGGGCGTGTTGAGCGTGTACTCGGTCATGAACAGGTTGGACTGATCCAGCGGCGTCCAGCCCAGCGCCACCGCCTTGAGCGGGTCGGCCAGTACCGGCGCCAATGCGCTGAAATCGCCGATGCGCTGGCGGCATTCGATCAAGGCGGCAAGGTCCGGGCGCACCGGCGCGGTCTGCGCCCAGGCGCCGGGTGCGCTCAGCAGGAGCAGGGCGCCGGCAATGCAAAAACGCATCAGTGTTCTCCCACGTAAGGGTCGTCGATGCCGAGGTCGGCCAGGATCTCGCGCTCCAGTTGCTCCATCGCCTCGGCCTCCTTGTCGTCTTCGTGATCCCAGCCGAGCAGATGCAAGGTGCCATGCACGGTCAGGTGCGCGTAGTGCGCAGCCAGCAACTTGCCTTGCTCGGCGGCCTCGCGCGCCACCACCGGTGCGCAGATCACCAGGTCGCCCAGCAGCGGCATCTTGATGCCCTTGGGCAGGCCTTCCGGCAGTTCGGCGGGGAAGCTCAGCACGTTGGTGGCGTAATCCTTGCCACGGTAATGGTGATTGAGCGAGCAGCCTTCCTTCTCGTCGACTACGCGTACTGCCAGATCGGCCTCGCGGATGCGTCCCTTCAGGGCCGCGGCCACCCACTTGCGAAAACTCACCGCCGACGGCAGGCCGGCGCGCGGCAGGGCATAGCTGACGGCAACGTCGAGGCGGACAGGGCCCTTGGTCATGGGAACACCAGCACTCAGATCAGACAGAGGTGACAGTATCGCGCGAGTGGCCTCTTGCTGCGACGCCTGCGTGTGCGCCCTGGCCGACCGGTCTGGCTTCAGCGAACGCACTCGACCAGCACCATGACAAGCGCGCCACCGTTGGCAACACGATAAAACGCACTGCCCATCGGCCCATTCTGGCAGTGCGGGTCGACCCGTCTGACCTCCAGGGCCGGCGCGAAACCCGGTGGCGATTGTGTCCATATCGCGGCTTGGCCTTGCTCCAGCAAGCGACCAACCAGATAGCGCGTGTCGGCGCTTTCCCTGTCGTCTTGAGCCACTGCGCAGCCGAAGCGGTCGTACGCTTTGCCGGTAGAGGCATTTAGCGCCTGCGCTCGCTTTGCAGCAAGCAGCGCCTGTCGCTGCGCATCCTCATCGGCCGCCGCCGCACCGGTTGCAGGTGTCGCCGACGCCAGGTATTCCAGTTCGGCCCGATCCAACAGGATGGTTGCTTGCGCAGCGGCCACCGAGACACAGGACGCGGCAAGCTGCTGCCGCAGCATGACGCGCGTGGTCGTGTCGGTGTGTTGGCGTGCCTGCGCATGCGCAGGTGCGTGGCAAGCCAGCACCAACCACACCCCAAACAGGAGGGCGTGGCCTTGCACGTCAGTCAGCCGCAGGAGGCAGCAGCGCGCTATCGCGCTTGTCGTAGGCGGTCACGATGCGCTGCACCAACGGGTGACGCACCACGTCGCGCGCTTCGAAGAAGGTGAAACTGGTGCCTTCCACATCGCGCAGCACTTCGATCGCATCGCGCAGACCGGATTTGACGTGCTTGGGCAGATCGATCTGGGTGAGGTCGCCGGTGACCACCGCCGTGGAGCCGAAGCCCAGGCGGGTCAGGAACATCTTCATCTGTTCGATGGTAGTGTTCTGCGCTTCGTCCAGAATCACGTACGCATCGTTGAGCGTGCGACCGCGCATATAGGCCAGCGGCGCGATCTCGATGACGTTGCGCTCCAGCAACTTGACCACTTTTTCCACGCCCAGCATTTCGTACAGCGCATCGTAGAGCGGGCGCAGGTACGGGTCGACCTTCTGGCTGAGATCGCCCGGCAGAAAGCCCAGCTTTTCGCCGGCTTCCACTGCCGGGCGCACCAGAATCAGCCGCTGCACACGCGATTCGTTGAGCGCTTCAACCGCGCTTGCTACCGCCAGGAAGGTCTTGCCGGTGCCGGCCGGGCCGATGCCGAAATTGATGTCGTGGGTGGCGATCGCGTGCAGATATTTGGCCTGGTTGGCACCACGGCCACGCACGGTGCCGCGCTTGACCTTGATCGCCACATCCTGGGCCTGGTACGCGCGCTCGGCCACATGCTCGAGGTTGACATCGTTGAGCCGCAGGTGGATTGCGTGCGTGTCCAAGGTGGTGGTTGCGGCCTCGTCGTACAACGCGGTCAACAGCGACTGGGCGGCGGCGATGGCCGGCTCCGGTCCGGTCACCCGGAAGACGTTGCCACGGTTGGCGATCTCCACGCCAAGCTTGAGTTCGATCTGGCGCAGATGCGCATCGAATGGACCGGCCAGATTGGCCAGGCGCTCGATGTCCTCGGGTTCCAGGGTGAAATCGCGATGTGCGGGTGCGTTCATGGTTGGATCGGACAGCGCACCTGGGTGCGCGTCGGTAGGGCGGGAGCGAAAGGGTAGCGCGCGGCATGTGATCCCACCAACACAGCGAACGGCGCGGCACTTCGGTGATGCAACTGTCCGCAGACGCGTGCAGGTTTTCCACAAGCGCTGTGGAGTCACGCATCACTAACCTGTGGATAAAACGCGTCGCGCTTACTGGCGCAAGGTTTGCCGGGGTGGTGGTGAAAAAATCGCCAGTGCCGATAGGGTTGTCCACACAGGATGTGGATCGAATTCGGCAAAGCCTGTGGGTAAGTAAGACGAGGCCTTGCGCTGCAAGGCGCTACAGATGTGTGGCGAAATTTTGACCATTGCGCGCGACACGCTTCGGCGCGTGGTGGCACTGCTTGAAGGGGCGCCACATTGCGCAGCGCCCACGCGCCATCATTGTGCGCTGTCGTCCAGTTGAATCCGGCCGCGCAGCGAATTGCTCATCGCCTCGGTGATCAGTACATCGACGAACTGTCCGATCAAACGCGGATTGCCCGGGAAATTCACTGGTCGCATGTTCTCGCTCTTGCCGGTCAATTCGTTCGGATCGCGCCGCGAGGGGCCTTCCACCAGCACGCGTTGCACGCTGCCCACCATCGATTGCGAAATGCTCGCCGCGTGCGCGTTGATGTGCGCCTGCAGACGCGCAAGACGTGCCTGCTTCACCGTCTCCGGCGTGTCGTCCTGCAGGTCCGATGCCGGGGTGCCGGGGCGGCGCGAATACACGAACGAAAAGCTCTGATCGAAGCCCACGTCCTCGATCAGCTTCATGGTCTTTTCGAAGTCCGCTTCGGTCTCGCCAGGGAAGCCGACGATAAAGTCCGAACTGATCGAGATGTCCGGGCGCACTGCGCGCAGTTTGCGGATCTTCGACTTGAATTCCAGCGCGGTGTAGCCGCGCTTCATCGCCGACAGAATGCGGTCGCTGCCGGCCTGCACCGGCAGGTGCAGGTAGTTGGCCAACTGCGGCACATCGCGGTAAGCATCCACCAGCGAATCGGAAAACTCCAGCGGATGCGACGTGGTGAAGCGGATGCGGCCGATGCCCTCGATCTGCGCGACGGTGCGGATCAGCAGGCCCAGATCGGCGTACTGCGCAGCGTCGCCGGCATCGGCGCCATACGCACCGCGGTAGGCATTGACGTTCTGGCCGAGCAGGTTGATCTCGCGCACGCCTTGCGCCGCCAATTGCGCCACTTCCACCAGCACGTCCTCGAACGGCCGGCTGACTTCTTCGCCACGGGTGTAGGGCACCACGCAGAACGAGCAGTATTTGGAGCAGCCTTCCATGATCGATACGAAGGCCGACGGACCTTCGGCACGCGGCTCGTGCAGGCGGTCGAACTTCTCGATCTCCGGGAAGCTGATGTCCACCTGCGACTTGCCCGATTCGCGTCGCGCGCGAATCAGTTCCGGCAGCCGGTGCAACGTTTGCGGCCCGAACACCAGGTCCACGTAAGGCGCACGCTTGACGATGGCTTCGCCTTCCTGCGACGCCACGCAGCCGCCGACGCCGATGATCACCGGCTTGCCGCCGGCCTTGAGCGCCTTCCAGCGACCCAGTTGGCTGAAGACCTTTTCCTGGGCTTTTTCGCGAATGGAACAGGTGTTGACCAGCACCACATCCGCTTCTTCGGGGTTGTCGGTCAGCTCCAGGCCTTCGGAAGCGGCAAGCACGTCGGCCATCTTGGCCGAGTCGTACTCGTTCATCTGGCATCCGTGGGTCTTGATATAGAGCTTGCCGCGTACCACGGCAGGTGCCGGTGGGCGCGCCATGGGCAAGGGCAACAGGGCGGGTGCGTCCACGGCAGTGGCCGCGGACAGGTCGGAAACGGGTGTCCCGGGCATGGCGCTTATTCCAGGCGGGTAGAAGAGAGCCGCTCAGTTTACCCGCTTGCGCTGGCGCCGTCCGCGCGCGCGCTGCACTGACGGCTTCGGCGCGCGCCACCGCCGGCCGCGCGGCCATCCGGGCGATATAAGCGCGGGTCGGGGCGTGCGGGTCGATCAGGCCAAATCCACCATCCAGGCCAACGTGCCGCCCCCAGCACATCGGCCGCACTGCAGCGCCCGCCCAGCAGGTAATCGCCCTGTGCCAGCTGCGCATCAACGACCTGCAGCACCGTGTCGGCGTCGGCATAGGGCGAGAGCGAACGCGGCGGCGCGCTGCGCTT
>NZ_JFAQ01000033.1 GCF_001304695.1 Xanthomonas axonopodis | reverse complement strand
GCCGAATCAACAGAATTCAAGAGTTTTGTTAGCCGCTCTAAGGCGAAGGCGGCCGCGTCACTCAACCGGCATCATTGGATCGGTGACATCCCCAACTGCAGGTCCACCACCTTCCAGCGCAACCCATGTGGTTCCAGCACCACCTTCAGTGGTGCTTCGCCGGGTGCGCGCTCGACGTCGATCACGAAGCGGTCCAGCGCCTCGAAGCGGTGTTTGGCGTTTTTCAGCGGTCGCGCTGGCTCGGTGGAGCCGAAGGGATCGCCGCCCTGCAGTTCATTGCGGCCGCGCTTCCACAGCACATGCCCCTGCAACAGAGCGCCGATGCCGATCGGCGTCACCAGCGTCTCCACCGCTGCACCACCGAGTTGGTTCCCCAGGCCATACAGCAACGTGCCCCACGGACTGGCGGCGATGTCTGGACCGGCTTGCCGTACCAGATAATCGTTGAGCTGGGCGCGCAGGCTGCTGCGCACACGCGGGAAATCGACATAACGTTCCAGTGCGGCGGTGTCGCGTTGCTCGATGGCCTTGGACAGGCCATGCATGGTCATGTAAGGCCCGCCGAACCACCACGCAGTGACGGTCAGCAGGACAGCGATGAGAATGCCGATGGTTTTTTTCATGGCGTCCAGACTGCCGCAATTGCGGCCGACGCGGGTGAAGATCAATGACTGGGGGAGCCGCGGCCATCGCCGAAGGCGGTGACCAGACGTTGCCGTTGGACGGCGTCCAGCGCATGGATGCGGGTCTGCAGCACGTCATCCAGATTGCCGATGCGCGTGGTGCCCAGGATGCCGCTGGACACGCCCGGGTGCTGCAGGACATAAGCGAATGCCGTTTGCGCGGGGCGTTGGCTATCGATCGACGTCACTGCGCGGCGCATGTCCCGCGCGCAGTGCATCAACGCACGGCTGCTGGGCTTGAGCCAGGCGCGCGCCAGATACCAGGCGTCGGCCAGACGCGGCAGGCGCGCCCGCGCGGGCAAGAGGTGGCCCTGTGCAAGCACGGTGCCGGCCAGTACACCGATGCCCGCGTTGTGCAGCTGATCGATCAGCGGTTCACGGTCCTGCTGCAGCGCGTTGTAGTCCAGCAGCACCACATCGAAGACGTCAGGGTTGGCGATCATCCAGCGCAGGGTCGATGCCGAATGCGTATTGATGCCGGTATGGCGGATCAGGCCGCGCTCGCGCAGGCGCTGCATGGCCAGCAGCAGGTCGTCGTTGATGTCGTGCTCGCTGGCGCCATGCAGCTGGTAGATGTCGAGATAGTCCAGGCCAAGATTGCGCAGCGATGCTTCGCAACTGGCCGTGATCGCTGCAGCAGAGAAGTCACGCTGTTCGGCACCACTGATACCGGCCTGGCCGGTTAAGGTGCCGCCCTTGCTGGACACGACAAGCGAATCTCGCGGGAACTGCGCCAGCAAGGGGCGCAGGATCCGTCCCAGACGCGGTTCCGCATGGAAAGCGGAGTAGTTGTGGCCGGTGTCGAGCAGGTTCACGCCCTGCGCCAGCGCGTGCTCGACCACCCGTGCGGCGGCGCCCTCGTCGAAGCGCCGGTGGCCCCAAAAGCCCGAACACCCCAAACCGATCGGCGAGACCGATAGCTTGGTGCGGCCCAGCGTCCGGCGCTGCTGGCCGAGCGGGAGCTCCTGTGTCATCAAAATTCCAGGTCCAAGGCCGCGCACAGGTAATCGACGAACGGCGCCAGGATCACCAGGTCTGCCTCGATGGTCTGGCGCAGTCGCGGCCCGGTCATGATGCTGTCGTCCAGGTGACGCAAGTACGCCCAGTTGCGGTGCTTGAGATCGTCGATGAATTCGAAGTCGTTGGGGAATCCACGCGGTGCGCGCACCAGTTTTTCGCTGTCGTCCATGGTGAATTTGCGCAGCAGTTTCGGGTTGTGCGCGGCGGCCTTCCAACTGCCGGGGTTGTCGAAAATGAACTGGCGCAGCTTGCGTTGCGTGTCCGGCTCCGGATGCCACAGGCCGGCGCCGACAAAACTTTCGCCGGGCTGCAGATGGAGATAGAACGAGGGCGCCGGCATCTGGAGGCGGCGCTCATGGAACAGGCGCGCACCCTGCCAGTTCTTGTACGGCGCTTTGTCGTTGGAAAACCGCGCATCGCGATAGATGCGGAACAGCGAGCCGCCTTGGGTCTTGGGATCGGCGCGATAGTGTTCGCTGACCTGTGCCAGTGCCGGCTGCAGATCGGTGATCAGCTGCAGGAACGGCTGGCGCACATGCGCCTCGTACTGATGCCGATGGTTGTTGAACCAGGTCTTGTCGTTGTGGCGGGCCAGGGCGCGCAGGAACTTGAAGCTGGCGTCGGAAAAGTAGGTGGTCATAGCGTGCGTTGGAGGTCCGAACCCCAGGCGGCGAGCTGGTCGAGTAGGGCAAGCTTGGTAGCATCGTCGTGGTGAGTACGCCGTAAATCCGCGATCTGCGCGTGGTATTGCTCCAGGGTGACTTCGCCCAGGCCGCGGTCTTCGAGCAGCCGCTGGCGGCGATAGGTGTTCCAGCGCTCCTGTTCCTCGAATGACAGTGTCTGCGGCCAGTTGCGCGCGCGGTAGCGAAACAACAGTTCGATCAGCCGCGCATCGCGAAAGCGCGCTTCCAGCGCGCCCAGTTCGTCCGGCGCGCTGGCGCGGACCTGCGCAAGCAGGCGTTTGTCGCCTTCGGCCAGAAATCCATCGTAGAGCGAGGCATCGGCATCGTTGACCGCCGCGGCCGTGGCGCGTTCGCTGCCGTATACCTGGCGCACCTTCTCGGCAAGTTCAGGGCCCAATGCGCGCAAGCGTGCCGCCTTGGCCACTACCGCGTCGTGATCCACGCCCAGGCGCTGAAAGTCTGCAGCGCGCAGATGCTGCCAGGCCACCAGCGCAGGCGACTTGTTCAGATGCACTTCTTTCAACGGAATGCGCTGTTCGCCTTCCGGCAGATCTGCAGCGCGGATGTACAGTCGGTCGGCAATATCGTCGGGGCTCAGCCGCAACAGCACCTCCGGGTCGCCCTCCAGATCGAACACGATCACGCGGCTGTCGATGCGCGGATGGCGCGTCAGCGGCAACACCGCCGCAGCGCACAGGCGCGAGGCAGGGTAACGCTGCGAGATATGCAGCACCGGTTGCATCGCAATGACATCCAGCAAGGTGGCGGCAAAGCGCTTGTCGCGCAGGCGCAGCGCGTAGTCCCACAACCTTGGTTGGTGCTGCTGGAATTTGCGTGCCATGCCGATGGTGGCGTACACGTCCGACAGGGCTTCGTGCGCATCGCCTTCGCGCACATCGTTGGCATCGGCCAGGTGTTCCAGCTTGAATGAGGTGGCGCCATCTTCGCGCTGTGGCCAGACGATGCCGTCCGGACGCAGCGCATGTACCAGTCGCAGCACATCCAGCAGGTCCCAGCGCGAATTGCCGCCACGCCACTCGCGCTCGTACGGGTCGTAGAAATTACGGAACAGGCCGCAGCGGATGAATTCGTCGTCGAAGCGGATCGAGTTGTAGCCCAGCGTGCATGTCTGCGGCCGGCCCATCTGTTCGGCGATGCGTGCGAACGCCTCGGCCTCGGTGACGCCTTCGCGCAGTGCGTGTTGCGGGGTAATGCCGGTCACCATGGTGGCGTACGGCGAGGGCAGCAGATCGTCGGCCGGCTGCACGAAGAAGCTGATGGGCTCTTCGATCACGTGCAGTTGCGCGTCGGTGCGCACCGCAGCGAACTGTGCAATGCGGGTGCGGCGTGGGTCCTGGCCAAAGGTTTCCAGGTCGTAGAAGAGAAAGCTGTCAGGCATGCGGGTACGACATCCAGATGCGCGGCGCATGGCGTATGCGCTGCCGGTGCCGCCTAGTATCCCTCATCGCGGCAACGGCACGCCAAGGTGTGGCCGTGCGGGAGGGTGAGCCACGTCCACGGGCGGAGTACTCGCGTAACGGGCCGGGTGCGGCGTTTGTCCAGCGCAGGCGACGACACATGAGCTGCTTGCAAGTGCCTGGCAGCTGCAGACACCGTAGCGAAGAGACATCCATGCGTCACACCAATTGCGAGCCGGCATGTCACCGTCGTTCGCGAGCATCGATGCCGTCTTCCGCGTCCCCTGCAGAGCTCAATGCGCGCCGTCCAGCGGCTCCAGGCGTGCGTGCACAACCGCTTCCAGGGCGGCCCACTCGATGCGTGACAGATCGCTGTGCCCGCGCGTGGCCTCCACCAGAATCTCGCGCTGGATCTCGCTGCGCGCCATTGCAATCGAATAGCGCGTGCGCAGGAACGTCACCATGGTGTAGTGCGGCACGAAGCGGGTGGGCCAGCGCGCCTGCAACTGCTGTTCGAGCTGGCGCTGCAGCAGGAAGTCGGGGTCGTCGACGCGGTCGCGCATTTCCAGGTAGTTCTCCAACGCCATCTGCTGGATGGCGGCCGCATCGTCGCGACGCGCAGCTTCGAAGGCCGCGAACGCGCTGGCGAGGTCATCGTGCGCGTCCAGCTGATCTGCCAGCGCCACGCAATCTTCGAATGCGCAATTCATGCCCTGCCCATGGAACGGCACCATCGCATGCGCGGCGTCGCCGATCAGCAATGCGCGGCCATCCAGGTTCCAGCGATCCATGGTGAGCGTGCCGAGCAGCCCGGGCGGATGCTCTTCCCAATGTTCCTTGAGTTGCGGAATCAGCGGCAATGCATCCGGGAAATCGCGCGCGAACAAGGCGAATGCTTCATCTCCGGTCCGCGTGGTGGCGAAGCTCGGCTCGCCGGCGTTGGGCAAGAACAGGGTGACGGTGAACGTACCGCCATCGTTAGGCAGCGCAATGCACATGTAACGCCCGCGCGGCCAGATGTGCAGTGCATTGCCTTCGATACGGAATCCGCCACCCGGCTGCGGCGGAATTTCCAGTTCCTTGTACGAGTGATCGAGGAATTCGGTGTGTTCGCCCAGCGGCGATTTGCGCTGCATCGCCGCGCGCAAGGCCGAGCCGGCGCCATCGCTGCCGATCAAACTCTGAAAGTGGATGTCGTGCGGCTGGTCGTCGCGGTCGTCGATGAAGCGCGCATAGCCGGCGTCGAAATCCACGGTATGCAGGCGGCGGTAGAAATGCACGCGCGCGCCGGCCTGTTCGGCAAGATCGAGCAGGGCGACATTCAGCGCGGCGCGGTGGATCGACCAGATCACCTCGCTGTCGTCGCGCCCGTAGCGTTGCAGCTGCGGTTGCCCGACCAGTGGGTGCACCATGCGCCCACGCATCATCACCGCCTTGGCCATCACCGCATCTTCGGCGCCGGCCTGGCGCAGCGCATGCCGGCCGCGTTCGGCCAGCGCCAGGTTGATCGAGCGGCCGGACTCGTAGCCTTTGATGCGCGGGTCGCCACGCCGTTCGTACACGGTGACCTGCCAGCCGCGACGCGACAGCAGGATGGCCAGCAGGCAACCGGCCAGACCGGCGCCGATCAGGGTCAGGGAACGCGGAGAAACTGGGCTCAATGCAATGTCCGGCAGCAGCCGGACGCAGCGCCGGCGAAAAGGGAAAGACAGCGACTGGCAACGACGGCGGCCCTGGCAGTAACGCCGGGCGGGCTGGAAGTGTATGTGGGCGCGCGGCGATTCCGCGTGCCGTACAGGTGCTCTGGTGGCACGGCAGTCAGACTGCCGCGCTCAAGCAGCCGCCCAGGCTTCCACCTGCTCCACGAAGGTATGCAGATCGCTGAAGCGGTTGTACAGCGGCACAGGTGCAACACGGATCACGTCCGGTTCGCGCCAGTCGCCGAGCACGCCGGCTGCGTGCAGGTACTCGAACAGCGCGCGGCCCTGTGCGCGTCCGCCGGCCACCCGCAGCGAGAGCTGGCAACCGCGGCGTGCCGGTTCGGCCGGCGTGACGATCTGCAGCACCTGCGGCACCCGCGCGTGGATCAGCTGCTCCAGATGCGCGGTGAGCTGTTCGGACTTGGCGCGCAATGCAGCCATGCCGGCCTGGTCGAACACCGCCAGCGAGGCACGCAGCGGCGCGAGCGCCAGCACCGGCGGATTGCTCAGCTGCCAGCCTTCGGCGCCAGGCGAGTGCACGAACTGCGGGTCCATGCGGAAGCGGGTCTGCTGCTCGTGCCCCCACCAGCCGGCCATTCGCGGCAGGTCGCTGTCGGCATGCCGCGCGTGCACGAAGCAACCGCCCACCGCACCTGGGCCGGCGTTGAGGTATTTGTAGTGGCACCACACTGCGAAATCCACGCCGTCGTCGTGCAGGGTCAGCGGGAGATTGCCCACCGCATGCGCCAGATCGAAACCCACCGCCGCGCCCTGCGCGCGCGCCAGCCGCACGATTTCGGCCAGATCGAAGGCCTGCCCGGTGCGGTACTGGATGCCCGGCCACAGCACCAAGGCCAGGCGCGGACCATGCTGCGCGATAGCCTCGGCAATGGCCGTCATCGACACGGTGCCATTGGGTTCGTCGGCCTCCACTTCGATCAGATGCGTGGCCGGGTCCAGCCCGTGCAGCCGCAGCTGCGATTCCACCGCGTGGCGGTCGGACGGAAATGCGCCGGCTTCGATCAGGATCGCGCCGCACTTGGCGGTGGGACGATAGAAGCTCGCCATCATCAGATGCAGATTGACGCTGAGGGTGTTCATTGCCACCACTTCGCCGGGCTGCGCACCGACCACGCGTGCCAGCCCGTCGCGCACCAGCTGGTGGTAGGTCAGCCATTGGGTCGGGCCGGTAAAGTGACCTTCCACCGCCAGCGCGCCCCATTGATCCAGCACCTCGTCCACCATCGCGCGCGCCGCACGCGGCTGCAGGCCGAGCGAATTGCCGACGAAATAGGTCTGATCGTCATCGCCATGCTGAGGGAACACGAAGGCATCGCGCAGGTTGCGGAGCGGGTCGGCCGCATCCAGTGCAGCAGCATGGGCGCGGGACAGCAGGTCGGTCATCGTCGGGCTCGCAACATGGATCAGGGCGGCAGTTTACCTGCCGGCATCGTGCACGCCGTCATGCACCGCCGACGCATCGGCAGAGGTCGGTCGGGCAGGGCGCAGCAGGTGGGTGAGCGTGCCGATGCTGTCGGTGACGCGGTCGATGGTGTCGGCCAGCGCGGCGGTGGCTGGGGAACTGTCGGGCAATGCGGCCAACGCATCGGAAAGTTGACGCTCGGCGTTGCGCAAGGTGGCCGCGGCTGGGGTACCGCCATTGCGCAGGCAGTCGATCACCGCGGACAGGGCTTCATCGGCTTGCTGCGCAAAGATGGGCAATGCGTCCAGCGTGGGCAACGGATGGCCATCGCGCAGCACCGCTTCCAGCAGCAAGCTGGCGCGGATCAGCCGGTTGCCATTGGCCAGCAGCGATTCGGCCAGCTTCAGCTCCTGCAGGTTGAGGCGGCTGCGCGGTTCGCCGCGCAAACGCTCGATCGACGCCTGCGCATTGGTACGCGCCACACGCGCCGCAGCGCGTGTATCGCTCAGGCCATCCATCTGGCCGAGCAGCAAATGGCGCAGATGGTCGCGATAGGCACTGAGCAATTGCGCCAGCGAGGCGCGAATTTGCCGGCGTTCGCGTGTAGGCCATAGCGCATAGGCGACCAGCGCCAGCGCGCTGCCGGCCACTGTCGCCTGCAGGCGCGCGCCGACCGCTTCTCCCGGTGCCACGCCTTCGAAGGACAGCAGTAGCACCAGCATGCCGGTCAAAAATGCCACGCCGATCCCGTAGTTCACCTGCGTCAGCAAACGAAACCCAAGGCAAAACAGCGCCAGCAGGGCCATGCGAACGCTGGCGCCGTCCATCGCCAGGTGCGCGAGCAAGGTGGCCAGTAACAGGCCGACGAAGGTGCCGGCCACGCGCAACGCGCCAAAGCTGAAGGTGCCGCCGAAATCCGGCTTGAGCACGATGGCGGTGGTCATCGGAATCCAGAAGCCGTGCGGAATCTGCTGCCAGCGCTGGAAGGCGATGGCCAGCGCCAGGCACACGCCGCAACGCAACGCGTGCCGGAAGGCGACCGACGACAGGTCCAGATTCGCGCGCAACGTGGCCCAGGTCGCGGCCGGGCGCAGCGCCGACGGCAGGCGCGCTTCGGCCAGTTGCGCCTGGATTTCGCCACGGCTGCTGGCCCAGTGCGCGTTGCGTACCAGCGCACGCAGCTGCCCGCCCAGGCCTTGCGCGCGCGCGACGGCAACGCGCACCAGGCGGCGCTCGCGCGTATCGGTGTTGTCCTGCCGAAACTGTGCCAATGCCCCGACCAGATCGTCGAACCCGGTCATCGAGGCATTGGCTGCCTGTGGGTCTTCGCCCATGGTCATTGCATGCGCGAGCTGTTCCAGCACGATGGCGCTGCGTTCGAGCACGCGTTCGATCGCCGGGCGTGCCTGCGAGTCGGTCAGGCGCGTGTCGGCGTCGGCCAACGACAGCAGCTCCAGCCGCACGCGATCGCACAGCTCGGCGATGATGCGAAAGCTCTGTACCGCAATCGCGCGCGAGCGATGTTCGCCATGCAGCATCACCATCGCATCCAGCACTTCCTGCGTTCCCGGCGGCGCCGCGCTGGCTTCCGGGCGCTGCCGCGCGATGCCGGCCAGCTGGCGCATCAAGTCTGCCAAGGCAAAGCGTTCCGGGCGATAGCGCTGCAGCGGCCATGCCGCCAAGGCCAGCACCACCTGCAGCAGGCCGCCAGCGAAGATCAGCGCCGCCACACCGGGTGCCTGTTGCACCGGCAGCCGCATGTCTGCGCTGACGACCAGCAGGATCATGCTGGTCAGGCCCACCCGCGCGGCTACGGGCCCGAGCGCCACCAGCAGGCCGCCGCCCAGGCCGAGCAACAGGCCGGCCAGCACCAGCGCCGGCGTGTTGTGGCCGACCCAGATGCCGAGCAAGGCAGCCAGGCCGGCTGCCAGTGCTGCCATCAACATGCGTTGCAGGCGCGCGCGGTAGGGCCCGGGTTGGTCGGAGAACATGGTATTGAGCGCGCCGCTGCACACCGCCAGGCCGGCGGCGACATGTCCGGTCGCCACGCCGATCGCCAGCGGCAGGACCACTGCAGCGGTGTTGCGCAGCGCGACGCGCAACGGCACGTCGCGCGGCTTGAGGTCGATCAGTACGCGCAGCATGGTGCCGGTTTCGGCGTATGCAAGCGGCAAACCTGCTGCGCGTGATCGCATGCCATCGCGCTGTCAGTCCTCGACCGTGGCATAGCGCTCAGGCGCAGGATGCAGATGCCCGCACTGCGAACAGGTGCGCAGCGCGAGCGAACGGTAGAAGTGATCGAACACCGGCGGGAAGTCGGTTTCGATGTTCTTCAACAGAAACATCGCTTCATACAATTTGTGATTGCACTGCGGGCAATACCATTGCAGGCCGTCCCGCTCGTTGGGCAGGCGCTCGCGTTCGATCACCAGGCCGATCGAACCGGCAGCACGTTGCGGCGAATGCGGCACCTTGGGCGGCAGCAGGAAGACGTCGCCGGCACGGATCGGGATGTCGCGCGCCACGCCCTCGTCCTGCACCTTGAGCACCATGTCGCCTTCGAGCTGGAAGAACCACTCCGGGCCTTCGTCGTAGTGATAGTCGGTGCGCGCGTTCGGTCCGCCGACCACCATGATGATGAAGCCATCCTGCTGGATGCACTTGTTGCCCACCGGGGGCTTGAGCAGGTGGCGGTGTTCCTCGATCCAGGCGTGCAGGTTGATAGGCGGGATCAGCATCGACGTTCCTCAGCAAAGAAAGTACCCGGTTCAGCCGGCCGCCGATGTCCGATGGACGCTGCGGCCGGCCACGTGTGCGTGCGGCTCAGCGCTCGGTGTGATCGGCCTGGATCTGCGCCAGCGCTGCGTCGTAGCGTTCCTGCAGCAACTCGGGGCGGTCGATCGACATGCCCAGGTCGTGCGCGCGGCCATCGCGCAGGCTGTAGACCCAGCCATGCACGCTCAATTGCTGGCCGCGCTCCCAGGCATCGTGCAAGATGGTCGTGCGGCACACGTTTACCACTTGTTCGAGCACGTTGAGCTCGCACAGGCGGGCGTGCTGCACCGACAGCTCGCCGGCGTTGTGCAGGCAGGCCTCGTGCTTGTCGGCCACGTCGGTGACATGGCGGATCCAGTTGTCGACCAGGCCCATGCGCTTCTGGTTCAGGCTGGCGAACACGCCGCCACAGCCGTAATGGCCGACCACCAGCACATGCTTGACCTTGAGCACATCCACCGCGATCTGAATCACCGACAGGCAATTCAGATCGGTATGCACCACCACGTTGGCGATATTCCGGTGCACGAACACTTCGCCCGGCGCCATGTCGATGATCTGGTTGGCCGGCACGCGCGAATCGGAGCAGCCGATCCACAGATATTCCGGTGTCTGCTGGGTCGAGAGTTTGGAAAAGAATTCGGGGTCTTCGCGGTGGATGCGCTCGGACCATGCACGGTTGTTTTCGAGTAAATGGTTAAGTTCGCTCATGCGTGCAGTATTCCAGAAGCCGGTGTGCCCATGCAGCCTCCCTGGTCGGGCCTGGCACGCCTGCGTATGATGCACGGCACGCCTGCAACCCGCTGCGCACCGCCGGGGCTTGGCCATGCGCCTTGGCCGGCGCACCGTTGCGTTGTGGGCGTGGCGTTTGCCAGACGAATCGGGCATGGCGCGTGCCTTGACTTGATCGGGCGGCAAGGGTGAAGTAGCTTGCAGTGTCACAACGTCGCCACTCGGTTCCGGAAAGTGCCCATGCGGGGCCACCTCCTGCCCAGGCGGTAATCAATGGAATGCCTGCCCCCCGGGCAGCGTCAAGATCAAGGAATGTCATGTCCCCGCGTCCGATCGTCTCGTCTTCCGATCCTGCCTGCCCGCTCCTGCCAGTCCTTGCGCCGTTGACTGGCCTGCCGATGTTGCCTGCGTCCCCTGTCTCACGCCCGGCAGGCGGCTTGTCTGCCGGAGAGCGCGTGCGTGTTCTGCCGCCCATGTTACCCACATCCGCCTGACGAGGCCCGCCCCATGACTGTTCCCCCGCGCCATCCATGCCGCTCACTTCCACGCCTTGCCGCCGGCCTGCTGCTCGCGCTCGGGCTCAGCGCCGGACAGGCGAACGCCCAGATGGTCGTCAACGACCCGGTGTCAATCGCCAACGCACTCCAGGAATACGCCGAGCAAGCCAAACGCTGGACAGACACGGTGAAACAGTACCAGCAGCAGCTGGAGCACTATAAGCAGCAGTTGATCAGCCTGCAACGGTTGAACTTCGCGCAATCCACCATGCCCGATACCTTCGCCGAGCGGCCGGCAGACTACGGCCTGGAAGACACCTGTCCCGGCGCCAGGGGCAGCGGCCTGGCCGGGCTGATCCAGCAGTTCAAGTCGCTCGCGCCCAACATGCAGGGCAAGTTGGGCGAGGAGCAGTTGAAGGTCTGCGCGCGCATGGTGCTGGCGAAAAACGCCCAGTACAACGCATCGGCGGACATGCTCAAACGCCTGATTCAACGCAACGAGCAATTCAAGCAAGTCCAGGCGCAACGCGACAAGGGCGGGACCAGCCAGGGCGCCCTGGCCGCCAATGACAACGAAGTGCATCGCTTCGTGGCGCAGAACGCCATGGATCTGGACTATTGGCAGGCGCAGATGAAGGCCTACGACACCTACATCGCTTCGCTCAAGGACGACCAGTCGCGCCTGGCCACGGCCGCTCTGGATGGGAGCAACAACGGGTGGCTGGCGCCGCTGGGGCAGATCGTGCAGGCGGCAACCCTGAAGGCGGCGTTGTCCAATTGATCGCCTCGCTGGCACACGGCCCTCACCACGACAAACAGGCAGACAGCAATGAACGCAGTGCTTCACGGAACGATGCAATGGTTGCAGCCCATGGCGGATGCGAACATCGGCGATTTCGTTTTCTTCAAACTGGTCAGCGACTATTTCAGCAACGAGATCGCCAGCTTCGGCCTGGCGTTGACGTCCCGCGCGATGCACTGGGTGCGCATGATCGCATTGACGGTGACCACGTTATGGATACTGATGGCCGGGTACCGGATCGCCACCGGGCAGTCGCGCGAGCATGCGATGGCGACGGTCGTCAAAGCACTCCGGATCGTGCTCGTGGTGGCCTTGGCGACCACGGTGGGGGTGGGCGGCGCCGCGTTGCACAAGACGGCGACCGACACCCTGGACAAGGAAATCCACCAGCTCTTCACCGGCGAGCAGGGCACCAGCTCCACCGATGCGATCGACAAGAACCTGGCCTACAGCCAGGTGGCGCTGAGCGCGCTCGATGCGGTGCGGGTAATGCCCAACGACCCGGAGGCGCTGGAAAAGAAAGGCCGTGCGATCTTGCTGGCCGGGTTCGGCACCGCCAGCCCGCCCGATGGCCGCCGGGCGATGCTGCTGCTGTTCAAGTTCACCATGGCGTTCCTGATCGGGGTCGGGCCGATCTTCATTTTCTTTCTGGCGTTCGACCAGACCAAGGACCTGTTCAAGCGGTGGCTGTTCTACGTGATCGGCACGCTGTTTTCGATGGCGATGCTGTCGGTGGTCACGGGGATGGTGCTGAAGTTCACGGCCAAGGTGGCGGCGGCGTACTGGGCGGCGCAGGTGATCACGCTGGGCAATGCGGAAGGGCTGTCGTCGTATGCCTTGCAGCAGGGCGGGATCGGGGTGTTGATGACCTTGGTGCTGGTCACGGTGCCGACCGGAGCGGCGGCGATATGGCAGGGGCAGATGGGCAATTTCATGTACTACTCGGCCTTCGGCGGGGGTGCCGCGTCCACGCCCGGCCCGCAGGGGCAGCCGCCGGGGGCGTATGTGCCGGAGCGGGGTGCTAGAGACGAAAATCTTGGTTCGACCAAAGAATCACATGCACTGACACCGAGAGTCACAGGCGCAGCACCCACAACGCAAACAACGCCAGCCGGCTCACGCGGACAAGCAGGACGATCTCGGGATATGGATGCTTGATCGAGTCACCCTCGATCAGATCGATGTTCGGATTTCACATGAGATTTTAGGCAAATGGGAGTGGTGATGATGAAACGTAGAGCACGATGGTTTTTGCTAATGCTTGCAATATTGTTCTGCGCCAATGCCTGGGCAGAGCAAGGCTGTCCGCCTGGCATGATTCCTGGAGGGGTCGATCCTCACAATATGGCAACCTGTGCACCAATTCCTCAAGGTTCTTCTCAGCAGCAGTCGGACCAGCGGCGGCGCCCAGCGGGTAAATGGCTCAAGACATGGGGTGCGATTGCCGAAAATGATAATGGCTCTGATTTCGGTGTATCAACAGGCAAGTTGAGCAAACCGGATGCCGAGAATGAAGCTGTGAAAAACTGTGAAAAAGGAATTGAAAAAAGTGTCGCGTTATTTACGCCTATAAAAATCAATGCGTCGCAGTTGCCGAGCCTCATGGAAAGGGTGTTGTCATTTCGGCGTCCGGCCCTTCCCAGGAGGAAACAAGCAATCGAGCGCTAACCGATTGCAAGAAAAAAATCCAGGCACCGAATGCACACTTGGCTACACCAATTGCACAGAGCAGATTTTCAAGTGGTTCTAAGCACGGTTCATCCACTCACGGCGCGCGCATTGGCGCCATCACCAGCGCCAGCGCACACGGCTTGAATCCGCTTACGCGCTCAGCACAGGAGAGTTGAGATGTCTAGCACCTCATTGCCCCATACCACCTGGCAACAGGCGGTACGCCAGGTGGATACCTTGCTGACCACCGCCATCGCGACGCTGCTGCTCACGGCCTGCATGGCCGCCTGGGCGTATCGCAGTCCGGGCCATCTTGCGCTGTGGCTGGCCCAGAGCGCGGCCACCCTGGGCGTGCTGCTGCATCTGTGTCTGTCGATGCGGCTGGCCAGGCTGCTGGTGTGGGTGTTTGCGGCGCGCAAGCGCGTGCAGGCAGGCGGTAAGCGCACGGCGCAGGCGCTGCAGGTGCGCAGCACCATCCTGCATGCGGGCGTGGTGGTACTGGTCGTGTGGCTGTGGACCCTCGGTGCGTTGGGGCTGCCATTATCGCTGCCGCTGATGGTCACGTTCCCCGATGCGGGGCGGCTGCTCGTCGTGATGATCGGCGTCTTGTTGATGCAGCGCATTGCCATCCGCCACATCTGCCGCCGCTTGGCCGATGCCCTCGTCGCTGCCGAGCAGACCGCACAACGCACCTTGGTGGCGTGAATGCAGAGCACACAGAAAATCGCTTTTTTGTTAGCCCTTTTGCTCACAGGATGCAAGCCGATGCATGCCGTTCCCGGACAAACCGACGCCGATGGCGACCCGCTCTATCGCAAGAACCCGCACCCGACCCAGGCCTACCGCATCACCATGACCATCGAGGATGCGCCGGGGCCGTTTGGGTATATATCGGGCACGGCGTTCTACGACATGACCAATCACGAGCAATGCACGCCGATGGAGCCGATTGAAGGGGTGTGGAGCAAATCCAAGGAAGATGGCATCCCGATGGTGTTTCAAAAACTAGATGCCTCCACCTGCGTGGCGACGATCCATGCCGATGGTATGGTGGATGCGGACTATTACGGCATGGGCATCTGCCGGTTTGAACTGAGTGGGGTTGGCATTACGCTGAAGGCAACCGGAAGGCACGAAGAGACGCGGTTCCAGCCTTTGTTATTCAGGCGCGACATTGAGAGCGGCAAGCCTATTGCAGTTTATTTTTGGAAGGGTGGCTATCCAAGGAGCCAGGTAGAAAATTATCCAGACACAGGCGAGGATGATGCAAATAAATATGCCGAACCCAATCGAAGCAATCTATTTCGCGTGATTCTAAAAACCGAGAAGGTGACCCCATGAGCATAACTAGTCAGCAGTATGCAGCACTTGCCTACGATGTGTATTCGGCACCAAAGGAAGTAGGCCCGAACAGCAAGCCTGTCGACATCGGGGGCGCCTCTTACCAACGCCTCGCCTACGTAGACCGTCCATCCGGCTATCAAGGCATCCTCTACAAGCGCATGGACACGGGCGAGCTCGTCGTTGCCCACCGTGGCACCGAGTTCGACCGCCAGAAGCTGCGCGATGGCCTGGCCGCCGATGGCGGCATGGTCGTGACCCGTCATAACGAGCAAGTGGCGGACGCAATCGCATTTACGCAACACGCGCTCGACTACGCAGAGCAGCAGCATATCAAGACCGGGCAACCAGCTCCCCACGTCACTGTCACCGGCCACTCCCTCGGCGGCGATCTGGCCCAGGTCACCGCCCACCACTATGGCCTCCAGGGCGAGACCTTCAACGCCTATGGTGCGGTCAGCCTGGACCGGCGCATTCCCGAAGGCGGCCACGACGTCATCAATCACGTGATGGCCGGCGATGCGGTCAGTGCCGCCAGCCAGCATTACGGCCAGGTGCGGGTGTATGCCAGGCCGGAGGAGATCGCCACGCTGCAGCATGCCGGCTACGCCAACGATGCCAGCGTCTGGGATGCGCGCAATCCCGTCGGCGCCATCGGCCCCCTGGTGGAGTCGCACCGCATGCACAACTTCCTGCCGGTGGACGGTCACGGCAAACCCGACCGCTCGGTGCTGGAAGACCCCGCCGCGCGGCAGCTGGCGCAGCAGTACGCGCCGATGGTCGTCAAGTACCGCCACGATGTGCAAACCTTGCGTAGTGGGGTGACGCTTGAGGTCCGTGGCTTGGGCGGGCTGCTGGTGGACGGCATCGATACCCTGCGCGGGCCGGAAGCGCCAGGGGCCGGTCGCCGCGCGATGCATGCGCCCACGTGGTCGGAACAGATGCAAGCGCTGAACACGCAGCGCGAGCACACATCCGCATCGCAGGAATCGCAGCACTTGCATGCGCCCTTGCAACCGTCTGGCCGCGCCACGCAGGCGCAGCCACTGCCCTCGCTGCAGGACGATCCCGGCGCGTTCCTGGACCGCATGCTGCAGGCCTCGGCCAATGGCGAGCGCGCCCTGTTCCGGCAGATGACCCAGGAACTGGCCAACCAGGAACCTGGCCGCGCTCTGCGCGCCGAGGCCATCGCCACGGTGGACCGGCAGGAACGGCAAGCGGCGCAGCAGGCGTTGCAGGCGCAGCAGCAGCACGCCGCGCAGCGCGGCAGCGGGCGCAGTCTTTGACTGGCCGACGCGTCCCAGCGTTTTGGTGACAAGCCGTTCGAGTACGCGACCGCGGCTGTCTCAGCGCGTCGTATCGGCGTCCATCGCCGCCTGCCTCAACGTGTGATCGCGTGCGCGTCTTGGTCGGCTTGCCGCGTCAGGAAGTGACCGACGCTGCCTTAATCGCCAGCCGGGTGGTTCTGACTCAGCTTGAAGGTGAGCTCGATGCGGCTTGGAACGAAGCGGAAGCCGACCAGGCCGCGCAGTTGCCGGCGATGGCTGTCGCGCGCCATTTCGAACTGCCAGTCGCTACCTACGCGCTGTTCGAAGTGCGCGCTCATGCGCGCAATCAAACTGCCCAGCGCGTCTTCATCGCTCACCTGGCTGCAGCGTCCATGCAGATGCGCCACAGCGTAGTTCCAGGTGGGCACGCGCGCAGCCGCGTCCTTGTCCAGGTACCAGGTGGGCGAGACATAGGCATGCGGGCCCTGCAACACCATCACCGCATTGCCAGGACTGCTTGCCTGCGGATTGGGGCGTGCCCAATGGCCTTCGATCACGACATCCTGGCCATCGCGGCGATACAGCACCGGCAGGTGCGAGATTGCCGGCTGCCCGTCCTCGCCCTGGCTGATCAGGGTGACAAACGCATCGCGTGCGAACAGCCAGTCCGGCAAGGCCAGATCGGTCTGCGCAAATGCGCGTGGGGCGTACATGTCAGGCGCGGCCACCCATGTTCACGACCATGCGCGCACGCAGCTCGGCATCGTCGTTACCTTGGGGTGGCGAGACTTCATGCAGCGAGAAGCCGCGGATGAGCGCGTCTTCTTCGTCCAGCCCGTCCAGCGCCACGAATTCGGCATCGAACAAGGCCGCGCGTGCGCTGTCTTCGCTGTCGTAGGGCAGCGTCTTGCCGTCGCTGTCCAGCACCTCGGCGGTGCCGGCTTCATTGACGCGCAGGCGCGCCCAGATCAGCGTGCGGCCGATTGTGGCCAGCCACCAGGAGTCGTGGGCGCCCTGCAGGGTGTCTTCGTACGTGGTCATTGCATTACCTTGGAAAGCAGGCCGAGCAGGGCCGCCATACCCAGGCCGAAAAAGATGGTGAGCAGCGAGAGCCAGGCGGGTGTGGCCAGACCGGACAGTGCACTGTCGCGGTAGCTGCGGTAACGCCGCGCCAGCAACCAGCGCAACGCTGCGGGACTGATGAAGGCCGGGTCGCCGAAGCTGGCCAATGTCTCCGGATGGCGGTCGCGCATGTGCACCAGGGTCAGCGGCCAGAAGATCAGCAGCGCGGTCAACCCGGCGACGGCCACACCGACGAAACACAGTGCGAAGAACAGCGTCATGTGGCCACCAGCAGTAGGACGAATTTGGGCAGTGTCGCGCCGATGACCAATGCCGCGATGGACCAACGCTTTGGAACCGTGGCATGCCGGGTTGCGGCACGCGCCGTGCCGGTCTGCCACCAGCATTGCGGCTCTAGTTGGCGCGATGCCAGCCGCGCCAGCAACACGCGACGTACCGCCGTCAGCCCGGCCATGATCGCCGCCAGCCAGAAGGCCGGCGATTGCGGCATGGGGACGGCGGCCGGCAAGCTCACCTCAGAACTCCGCGCTGCCTGGTGCGCGCGGGTAGGGGATGGCGTCGCGGATGTTGCTCAGCCCGCACACGTACACCACCAACCGCTCGAAGCCCAGGCCGAAGCCGGCATGCGGCACCGAGCCGTAGCGACGGAAATCTCGGTACCAGCTGTAGTGCTCCTTATCCAGGCCGAACTGCGCCATGCGCGTGTCGAGCACGTCCAGGCGCTCTTCGCGCTGGCTGCCACCGATGATCTCGCCGATGCCCGGCGCCAGCACGTCCATCGCCGTGACGGTCTTGCCGTCATCGTTCAAGCGCATGTAGAAGGCCTTGATGTGCTCGGGATAATTGGTCACCACCACCGGACGGCCGATGTGTTCTTCGGTGAGCCAGCGCTCGTGCTCGGTCTGCAGGTCCAGGCCCCATTCCACCGGGAAATCGAACTTCTTGCCGGAGTTCTGCAGCAGCTTCACTGCGTCGGTGTAGTCGATCTGCTCGAACGGTGCATTGATGAACGCTTCGAGCTTGGTGATCGCGTTCTTGTCCATGCGCTCGGCCAGGAATGCGAGGTCATCGCTACGCTCGTCGAGCACCGCGCGGAACAGGTATTTGAGGAACTGCTCGGCAAGGCGCGCGTCTTCGGCCAGATCGGCAAAGGCGATTTCCGGCTCGATCATCCAGAACTCGGCCAGATGGCGCGTGGTGTGGCTGTTCTCGGCACGGAAGGTCGGGCCGAACGTGTAGACCTTGCTCAGCGCCAGGCAGTACGCCTCCACGTTGAGCTGGCCGGACACGGTGAGGAAGGTTTCCTTGCCGAAGAAGTCGCGGCTGAAATCCACATTGCCGGCGGCATCGCGTGGCAGGTTGACCATGTCCAGCGTGGAGACGCGGAACATCTGTCCGGCACCTTCGGCATCGGAGGTGGTGATGATCGGTGTACTGATCCAGTTGAAGCCGTTCTGATGGAAGAAACGGTGCACAGCCTGCGCCAGGCAGTTACGGATACGCGTGACCGCGCCGAACAGGTTGGTGCGTGGGCGCAGGTGCGCCACGTCACGCAGAAATTCCGGCGTCATCGGCTTGGGCTGGATCGGATAGGTCAGCGGATCTTCAACCCAGCCGACGATCTCCACGCCGCTGGCCTGGATCTCGAACGACTGTCCCTTACCCTGCGACTTCACCAGCACGCCCTTGGCGATCAGCGAGCAGCCGCTGGTCAGGCGCTTGATCTCGTCGAAATTGGGCAGCGTGTCGTTGGCCACCACCTGGATCGGAGCGAAGCACGAGCCGTCGGTCACGTTGATGAAGGCCAGTCCGGCAGATCCGCGCAAGGTGCGCACCCACCCCCGTACCGTGACTTCGCCGCCTTCGGGGAGCTTGCCCGCAAGCGCATGTTCAACGCTGACCACCGTCATGACTGTTCCTCGCCGTAGCGACCTTGAATGGCCTGCGAGTTTACTGGCTGCGGCCGCGCCGGCGCGAGCATCTGAACAGGTTGCCGACGGCTGCGCTTGTCGCAGGCGCGTGCTGCCCCCATCTATTGCAGACGCCGCAGCTAAGCGTTCTGCCTGGTTGTTGCGGCCTCGCTATACTTGCCACTATTGTTTCGGAGTGCCCTCATGGCCGTCAGCCTCACCCCCGCCGCGCTGGAGCGCGTGCAGCGTTTCGTGCAGCAGACCCCGGGTGCGTTGGGTCTGCGTTTTGGCGTGACCAAGACCGGGTGCTCCGGCTGGGGCCACGTCACCGACCTGGCGCGCGAGGCGCGCGACGACGACGCGGTCTTCGAGCAGGGGGGGGTACGCATCTTCGTCGACCCCGCCAGCTTGCCACTGGTGGATGGCACCTGCATCGACTTCGGCAAGCACGGCCTGAGCGAGACCTTCACCTTCAGCAATCCCAACGCCACGGCCGAATGCGGCTGCGGCGAGAGCTTCACGACCGCAGACGAGCATCGCTGAGCCGGCCGGCGCGCGCTATTCCTTGGTTCCTGCGGGGGCAAGGTGCCCCGCAGGGGCAGATGAGGGTTCGTACGAAGCTCGTGTTGCTGAACGAAACCACTGGCTTTGTCCCGGACCTTCACCCCAATCCCTCTCCCGGCGGGAGAGGGACTTTAAACCTGCTTGCGGCCCGGCCGGTTGCAGCTAAGCCCCTGAACTGCCATACTTCCCTGCTTCCTGCCCGATTCCGGGCGGGAACCCTTGCTCCACCGGCCGCGTGCGCGGGCCACCGGGGAGCTGTCCGGCCCACGTGGCCACATCCGAAAGGTAAAACAACATGAGTCGTCATTACGAAGTCGTGTTCCTGGTCCATCCGGGCCAGAGCGAGCAGGTCCCGGCCATGATCGAGCGCTACAAGTCGCTGATCGAGGGCGGTAACGGCACCATCCACCGTCTGGAAGACTGGGGTCGTCGTCAGCTGGCCTACCCGATCCAGAACCTGGTGAAGGCGCATTACGTGCTGCTCAATATCGAAGTCGACCAGGCCGTGCTGAGCGAGCTGGTGGAAAGCTTCCGCTTCAACGATGCGGTGCTGCGTCACCTGGTCGTCAAGCGCGATGGCGCCGACACCGAGCAGTCGCTGATCATGAAGAGCAAGGACGAGAAGGGCGACAAGCCCGAGCGTAGCGAGCGTCGTCGTCGTGACGACGAAGAGGGCGAAGCGCCCGCCGCCAACGATAACGACGGCGACAACGCCGAAGCCGCTTAAGGAGCGCTGTCATGTCCAAGTTCTTCCGTCGTCGCAAGTTCTGCAAATTCACCGCCGAGGGCGTCAAAGAGATCGACTACAAGGATCTCAATACCCTGCGCCAGTACCTTACCGAGAACGGCAAGATCGTGCCGAGCCGCGTGACCGGCACCAAGTCCAAGTACCAGCGTCAGCTGGCCACGGCGGTCAAGCGTGCACGTTTCCTGGCGCTGATCCCGTACACGGACAACCACGACGTCTAAGCAGTTCCGCGCAGGAGTCCGTATTTTATGCGGCTCCTCGCGCACGACCCGCACGGATTTGTGTGGGTCACAGACAAGACCAGCAGTTGTATGTGGGTCCCTGACAAGAGGCCATGCATCCATGTGCGGGTTATTAAATTGATAGAGGCTGGTCGTTCGAGTGTGCGGTGTCAGTCGGGGCTTTTACGATTCCCGATTTCCCAATCCCGATTCCCGGCTTTTCCTATTCGGACAGCACCCGTTGCGCTCGCCACATGCCGGCGCTAACGAATATACGGAGTACCACCATGGATCTGATTCTTCTGCAGAAAGTGACCAACCTGGGCAACCTGGGCGACAAGGTCAGCGTCAAGCCGGGCTACGGCCGCAACTTCCTCGTGCCGCAGGGCAAGGCCGTGCCGGCCACCGCTGCGAACGTTGAAGCGTTCGAAACCAAGCGCGCCGAGTACGAAGCCAAGGCCAACAGCATCCTGGCCGAGGCACGGAGCCGCGCCACCAAGTTCGAGGGCGCCAGCGTCACCATCGGCGCGCATGCGTCGACCGAAGGCAAGCTGTACGGCTCGGTTGGCCCGCGCGACATCGCCGCGGCGTTCACCGCCGCCGGCCTGCCGCTGGAAAAGAGCGAAGTGATCCTGGGCGAAGGCGTATTCCGCAATGTCGGCGGATACGACGTTGTGCTGCACCTGCACGCGGATGTGGAAACCACGGTCAAGGTCATCGTCGAATCCGACGCCTGATCCAGGCCGTCTGTGTCACCCGAAGGGCGCCTTGTTAGGCGCCCTTCGTTTTTGGGGCGCCGCCGCCAGCGCCGGCATGCCCGTTATACTCATCCTCCATTGCCGGTTCCACGGCCCGCAGATCTTATGGATCAAGGGCTTGGGCGCTGGCTTCACAGGAAAAGTGCCTGCCGGCTTGGTCCGCGCGGTGCCCGGAATCTCCAGTCCCCATGCGCCTTTCCACGATCAAGCTGTCCGGTTTCAAGTCGTTCGTCGACCCGACCACCTTGCACCTGCCCACCAACATGACCGGCATCGTCGGCCCCAATGGTTGCGGCAAGTCCAACATCATCGATGCGGTGCGCTGGGTGATGGGCGAAAGCTCGGCCAGCCGCCTGCGTGGCGATTCCTTGACCGACGTGATCTTTTCCGGCTCTTCGGCACGCAAGCCGGTGTCGCAGGCGACGGTGGAGCTGATCTTCGACAACTCCGACCACACCATCAGCGGCGAGTTCGCCTCGTTCAACGAGATCTCGGTCAAGCGCCTGGTCAGCCGCGACGGCAATAGCGCCTACTACCTCAATGGCACCAAGTGCCGGCGCCGCGATATCACCGATCTGTTCCTGGGCACCGGCCTTGGCCCGCGCAGCTACTCGATCATCGAGCAGGGCATGATCAGCCAGATCATCGAAGCGCGCCCGGAAGATCTGCGCGTGTATCTGGAAGAAGCCGCCGGCATTTCCAAGTACAAGGAACGCCGCAAGGAAACCGAAACGCGTATTCGGCATACGCGCGAAAACCTCGATCGTCTGAGCGATCTGCGCGAAGAAATCACCAAGCAACTGGCGCATCTGCAGCGCCAGGCGCGGCAGGCCGAGCAGTACCAGGCGTTACAGGAAGAGCGCCGGATCAAGGATGCCGAGTGGAAGGCGCTGGAATACCGTGGCCTGGATGGTCGGTTGCAGGGCCTGCGCGAAAAGTTGAATCAGGAAGAGACGCGTCTGCAGCAATTCATCGCCGAACAGCGCGATGCCGAAGCACGCATCGAAACCGGCCGCGTCCGCCGCGAAGAAGCTGCCGAAGCGGTGGCCAAGGCGCAAGCCGATGTCTACCAGGTCGGTGGCGCGTTGGCGCGGATCGAGCAGCAGATCCAGCACCAACGCGAACTCTCGCATCGTTTGCACAAGGCACGCGATGAGGCGCAGAGCCAGCTGCAGGAATTGACCCAGCACATCAGCGGTGACTCGGCCAAATTGAGCGTGCTGCGCGAAGCGGTGGCTGCTGCCGAACCGCAACTTGAGCAACTGCGCGAAGACCACGAATTCCGCCAGGAGTCGCTACGCGAAGCCGAAGCGCGGCTGGCCGACTGGCAGCAGCGCTGGGAAACCCATAACCGCGACACCGGCGAAGCCTCGCGTGCCGGTGAAGTGGAGCGCACGCGCGTCGATTATCTGGACCGCCAGGCGCTGGAAGCCGACCGCCGCCGCGAAGCACTGGTCAACGAGCGCGCCGGGCTGGACCTGGAGGCGTTGGCCAAGGTGTACGAGCAGATCGAACTGCGCCATGAAATCCAGAAAACCTCGCTGGACGGCTTGACCGAGCAGGTCGAGGCGCGCAAGCACGCACTTGCCGGGCTGCAGGAACAGCAACGCGCCAGCCAGGGCGAGCTGGCCGAAGTGCGCAAGCAGGCGCAGGCTGCGCGTGGCCGGCTGTCGTCGCTGGAAACCTTGCAGCAGGCCGCGCTCGGCCAGGAGCAGGGCGCCGCAGTGGCGTGGCTGAAGTCGCGCGGACTGGATTCGGCCGCGCGCGTGGGCGAGCGCATCAGCGTCGAGAGTGGCTGGGAAAACGCGGTCGAAGGCGCCTTGGGGCAGATGATCGAAGGCGTGCTGGTGGATGCGCCGGAACAATTGGTCGATGCGCTGGGCGAGTTGGGCGATGGCCGCATCGCGTTGGTGTCCAGTGCGACTGACGATGCGAGCTTCGCGCCGACCTCGCTGGCTGCCAGGGTGCAGGGGCCGATCGCGATCCGTCGGTTGCTTGCGCGTCTGCACACCGCCGAGGACCTGGACGCTGCGCGCACGCTGCAACGCAGCCTGCCCGAAGGCGATTCGGTGATCACCCGTAACGGCGAGCGGCTGGGCGAGGGTTGGGTGCGCGTCTCGCGCTCGGGCGCGGCCAAGCAAGGCGCGTTGCTGCGAGAGCGCGAGATTCAAGCGCTACGTACGCAGATCGAAACCTTGCAGGAGCGCGAAGCCGAGCTTGAGCACCAGCTCTCCAGCTTCCGCGAACAACTGCTGGCGGCAGAGCAGCAGCGTGAAGACGCGCAGCGTCAGCTGTACATGGCGCACCGCAGCGTTTCCGAACTGGCTGGGCAATTGCAGAGTCAGCAGGGCAAGGTCGATGCGGCGCGCACGCGCATCGAGCGCATCGAAACCGAGCTGGCGCAACTGCTGGAAACGCTCGATACCAGCCGCGAGCAGGCACGCGAGGCGCGCGCCAAACTCGAAGACGCGGCCACCTTGATGGGCGATCTGCAGGGCACGCGCGAAGCGCTGGAAAGCGAGCGCCGTCAACTCACCGATGCACGCGATCAGGCGCGCGATGCCGCGCGCGGCGTGCGCGATGCAATGCATGCATTGGCGCTGACGCTGGAGTCGCAACGCACCCAGATCGCATCGCTGAGCCAGACCCTGGAACGCATGGACAGCCAGCGCGGGCAGCTCGATACGCGCCTGGAAGATCTGGTCGCCCAACTGAGCGAAGGCGATTCGCCGGTGGAAACACTGGAACACGAACATCAGGCCGCGTTGAGCGAGCGCGTACGCACCGAGCGCGCGCTGGGCGAAGCGCGCACCCTGCTCGACAGCATCGACAGCGAACTGCGCAGCTTCGAACAGACCCGCCAGCAGCGCGACGAACAGGCACTGGCGCAGCGTGAGCGCATTTCGCAACGCAAGCTCGATCAACAGGCGCTGGTGCTCAACGCCGAGCAACTGGAAGCGGCGGTGGTCAAGGCCGGCTTCGTTCTGGAAGACGTCGTCAACGGGTTGCCCGAGTCGGCCAACGTGGCCGAATGGGAAGCGGCCGTTGGCCAGATCGATGCGCGCATGCGTCGCCTGGAGCCGGTGAACCTGGCCGCCATCCAGGAATACGGCGAGGCCGCGCAGCGCTCGGAATACCTGGACGCGCAGAACCTGGATCTCAACACCGCGCTGGAAACGCTGGAAGACGCCATCCGCAAGATCGACCGCGAAACCCGCGGCCGTTTCAAGGACACCTTCGACCGCGTCAACTCCGGCGTGCAGGCGCTGTATCCGCGCCTGTTCGGCGGCGGCCATGCGTATCTGGAACTCACCGGCGAGGACCTGCTCGATACCGGCGTGACCATCATGGCGCGCCCGCCCGGCAAGCGCGTGTCGAGCATTTCGCTGCTGTCCGGTGGCGAGAAGGCGATGACCGCGGTGGCGCTGGTATTTGCGATCTTCCAGCTCAATCCGGCGCCGTTCTGTCTGCTCGACGAGGTGGACGCGCCGCTGGACGAAGCCAACGTCGGCCGCCTGGCCAACATGGTGCGCGAGATGAGCGAGAAGGTGCAGTTCCTGTTCGTCAGCCATAACAAGGCCACCATGGAAGCCGCGCGCCAGCTCTCCGGCGTGACCATGCGCGAGCCGGGCGTCAGCCGCCTGGTCAGCGTGGACCTGGAAGAGGCCGCCCGTTTGGCGGGTGCGGCATGACGTGCCATGCTTGTTGGAATATCGACACCTGTCACTCTTATGCGGAGGCACGCTGAATGTCCGACATGGCCATGATCCGGATCGGGATCCTGATCGCTGGACTGCTGCTGGTCGCGGCCATCTTCCTGTTTGGTCGCCCGAAGAAGACGCCGCAAGGGCGCCGGGTCGACAAGGACGAGGGCCAGCCGCGCGAACGGCGCGAACCGGTGATTTCCAGCGAGTTCGGTGCGGATGATGAAACTGCGCAACGCGCAGAAGGCGTCGAGCAGAGCGAGCTCAACCTGGACGATCAGGATGCCGCTGGCGGCAGCGAGGTGGGCAAGCGCCCGAACCAGGATTTCGACAAGATCGTGTCGTTGTTCGTGGCCGCCAAGGCGGGCCAGGTGCTGCGCGGCGAGGATGTGGTGGTGGCCGCCGAGAAGACCGGGCTGGTGTTCGGGCACATGAACGTGTTCCACCGCCTGGTGGAAGGGCATCCGGAGCGCGGGCCGATCTTCAGCATGGCCAGCATCCTCAAGCCCGGCAGTTTCGACATGGCCAACATCCGCGAGATGCAGACGCCGGCGATTGCGTTCTTCCTCACGCTGCCGGCGCCGATGACCGCCTTGGATGCCTGGGAAAAAATGCTGCCCACCGTGCAGCGCATGGCTGAACTACTCGACGGCGTGGTATTGGACGACAGCCGCAATGCACTGGGCCGCCAGCGTGTTGCGCATATCCGCGACGAGCTCCGCGCCTATGATCGCCAGCACCAGGCACCACCGCTGACCAAATCGCCGCGCTGGTGAGTTGACATGTTGAGCCTGCAGGGCGTGTTGGCGGTGGCGTTGCTGCTGGTGCTGTGGGCGATCCTGGCAATGCCGTTGTTATGGATCTTCACCAGGATCGCCGCGCGCCTGCGCAGACGCCGACGACATTCGCCCTGGCTGGTCGTGGGCCTCGCTGCCGCGATCACGCTGCTGGTCGCGCCGGTGCCAACGCCTTTCGTCAGCGTGTTCATGCCGCACGCCATCGCACTGCTGGATCGCCGCTATTGCCTGCACATCCTGCAAGGCCCGCCGATGCTGCACGAGCTGCTGCTGTGGAACGCCGGCTCGATGGCGCTGACCTTCGTCATCCGCTATCTCTGGATCCGCCGCACGCTACGCGTACCGGAGCCTGAGGCGTTCGATCAGTAGAAATCCAGAGCCCCCTCTCCCACGGGAAAGGGGGTGAGGGTACGGGACAAACTACCCATGCAGTCGAACAAGGCGAGCTTCACTCGCACCCTCAGCCACCCCTTGCGGGTCACCTTTTCCCCCATAAAAGGTGGGTAATGTCACGATGTGAGAAGGGGGCGCGTTTGGCCTGATCGAACGTTTCGCGAATTAGCGCTTGGCTTTTCCGAACGCTTCGCGGAAGCGCAGCATTTCCGCTTCGGTCCCTACGCTGACGCGCACGCGCTTGGGCCAGATCGGCCAGCTACGGCCAACGATGACACCCTGTTTCTGCATCGAATCGGCGAACACGCTCGCATCGCGTTTGACGTCCAGCAGGAAGCAGTTGGCTTGCGAGGGCAGGCAAGGTGTAGCCCTTTCTCTTGAGCCAGGCGATGGTTTCGTCGTGCACGCGGGCATTCTCGGCGCGGCGGGTCTGCACCAGCAGCGGGTCGCGCAGGCTGGCGATACCGGCGGCCATTGCCGGAACCGACAACGGGTTGCTGCCGAAGGCGGCAAGTTTGGTCTGCAGGCCTGGCGAGGCCAGGGCGGCGCCCAGGCGCAGGCCGGCCATGCCGTAGAGCTTGGAGAAGCTGCGCAGTACGATCAGATCCTGGCGCTGACGCACCAGATCGGCCACCGAGGGCTCGTTGCTGTAGTGGATGTACGCCTCGTCGACCATCAGCACGGCGCTGGCCGGCTTGTTGGCCAGCAACCATTCGATGTCGGCGCGCGGGGTGATGGCGCCGGTGGCGTTGCCGGGGTTGCACAGATACAGCATGCCGGCAGTCGGGTCGGCCTTGGCCATCATCGCCTTGACGTCGTGCGCGCCATCGGCATGCAGCGGCACCTTGCGCACGGCCACGCCGCGGGCAGTGGCGCTTTCGATCAGCGGGTCGAAGCTCGGGTCGGCCACCACCAGCCCTGCACGCGCGGACGTGAACAGGCTGCCGGCCCGGTTCAGCGCATCCCGCGAGCCGGGGAACAACGACAGATGATCGTTGGGCAGCTGCAGTTCGCCGGTCATCAGGTTGCACAGATCCTGCTCCATCTCGACCAGGTAGCGGCCCGCGCGTGCCAGCGAACGCGTGGCAGCGTCCAGTGCGGCCGGGGAGGGCCCGAGCGGATGCTCGTTGAGGTTGAGGTAGACCGTGCCGGCCGCCGCGGCCACGCCCGGTGTTGCCGGCGCCGCAGCGCGCTTGCGGGCCGCATCGGCCGCGGGTGCCAGCCCCAGTGCGGACACCGCCACGCCGGTGGTGGCGATGCTGAGAAACGAACGGCGCGAGACGGGCAACGACACGGGCGAACTCCATAGGCGGGGCGCAAAGAGGCCGCCACGCTAGCCGGTTTGTGTCTGTCTGCCTATCGGGGAATTGCCAGAAGACTGGTTCGACGCGTGCTTGCAGGCGTTGGACGGCAAAGACAGGTGGCATGACGGGAGCTGGGTGCGACGACCAGGTTCCTGCCGCGCTCGCTGTCCAGCCCGAACGCCGATGGGTGCCGGTGCGCCTGGTTCGCATCGATGCAAACAGCTTCCTCCATCGCTCAATCGTCGCGACCGATGCCCGCGCCACTGACCTTGGCGCCAGCATGGCCCGTTAGAATGGGCGGCCCAGAGCCAGCCCTGCGATCGTATGACTGTCAGCCCGGATCCCGCTCAGCGCATCGATGCCCTGCGCCGTCGCATCGAAGACGCCAACTACCGGTATCACGTGCTCGACGAGCCGCAGATGGCCGATGCCGATTACGACAAGCTGATGAGCGAGCTGGAAGCCTTGGAGCGCGCGCATCCGGAATTGGCCAGCGCCGATTCGCCAACCCAACGCGTCGGCCATCTGGCCGCCTCGCGGTTTGCCGAAGTGCGGCATGCCTTGCCGATGCTGTCGTTGGGCAACGCCTTCAGCGATGAGGAAGTGACCGAATTCGTGCGGCGCATCAGCGAGCGGCTTGAGGTCAAGCAACCGCTGTTTTCGGCCGAACCCAAACTCGATGGCCTGGCGATCAGCCTGCGCTACGAGAATGGCGAGTTCGTGCAGGGCGCCACGCGCGGCGATGGCGCCACCGGCGAGGATGTCAGCGCCAACCTGCGCACCGTCAAGGCGATTCCATTGCGGCTGCGCGGCGAAGGCTGGCCGCAGGTGTTGGAAGTGCGCGGCGAGGTCTACATGCCGCGCGCTGCGTTCGAAGCCTACAACGCGCAGATGCGTGCGCAGGGCGGCAAGATGCTGGCCAACCCGCGCAATGGCGCGGCGGGCTCGCTGCGGCAGCTGGATGCACGCATCACTGCGCAGCGCCCGCTGAGCTTCTTTGCCTACGGCGTCGGCGAAGTGCGCAAAGGCGCGCTGCCGCAGACCCATTCGGCGATCCTGGCGCAGTTGCGCGCGTGGGGCTTTGCGGTCAGTGCGCTGGTGGAGGTGGTGCAGGGCAGCGACGGATTGCTGGCGTATTACCAGCGCATCGGTGAGGCGCGCGACGAGCTGGCGTTCGATATCGATGGCGTGGTGTACAAGCTCGACGATCTGGCCGGGCAGCGCGAAATGGGCTTCGTCTCGCGCGCGCCGCGTTGGGCGATCGCGCATAAGTTCCCGGCGCAGGAACAGTCCACCACAGTCGAAGCCATCGAGATCCAGATCGGCCGCACCGGTGCGGCCACGCCGGTGGCGCGCTTGAAGCCGGTGCATGTGGCCGGGGTGATCGTCACCAATGCCACGCTGCACAACGCCGACCAGATCGCGCGGCTGGATGTGCGCGTGGGCGATACGGTGATCGTGCGCCGCGCCGGTGATGTCATTCCTGAAGTGGCCGCTGTGGTGGCCGATCAGCGCCCGTCCGGTACCCAGGTCTGGCAGATGCCGACGCAGTGCCCGGTGTGCGGTTCGGAGATCGTGCGCGAAGAAGGCCAGGCGGTCTGGCGCTGTTCCGGCGAATTGACCTGCCCGGCGCAGCGCAAGGAAGCCTTCCGGCATTTCGTCTCGCGGCGCGCGATGGATGTGGATGGCCTGGGCGAAAAATTCATCGAAGTGCTGGTCGACAGCGGCCTGGTGAAAGGCGTGGCCGACCTGTATCTGCTGAGCGTGGATCAGCTGCTGCAATTGCGCATGATCAGCACCGCCGACAGCCCGCATGGCTTCCTGCGCGAGGCGCGCGAGCATCTGGCCAGCGGTGCATATGCGCAGCTGGAAGCCAGCGTGGTTGGCATTGGCGTGGATCTGGCCGGCGAGCGCGAGGTGCCGCAGACCTGGCAGGCCGATCTGCTGCGTGCAGGCTTGCCGAGCTTCGACTGGAACCGCAAGAAAATCGCCACCAAGTGGGCGGAGAATCTGATCGAGGCCATCGAAACATCGCGCGACACCACGCTGGAGCGTTTCCTGTTTGCGCTGGGTATCGAGCACGTGGGCGAAAGCACGGCCAAGGCCTTGTCGGCCTGGTTCGGCGATCTGGAATTGATCCGCCATTTGCCGTGGCCGCTGTTCAAGCGCGTGCCGGATATCGGCGGCGAAGTGGCGCGCTCGCTTGGGCACTTCTTCGATCAGGCCGGCAATCAGCACGCCATCGATGACCTGCTGCAGCGTGGCGTGCGCATCGGCGATACGCATCCACCTTCGCCCAAGCTGCGCGAGGCGCTGAGTTTTGCCAGCGTGCTGGAAGACATGGACATTCCCAAGGTGACGCCGGTGCGCGCGCAGCAGCTTGCCGCTGCGGTGAATTCGTTCGCTGCGTTGCGCACGGCCGGCGCCGATGCCTTGCAGCAGGGCGGCGTTCCCGCGCCCGTGGTGGCTGCGTTGCTGCAATGGCTGGATCGCCCCGAAAACGCAGCGCTCGCGAGTGCGGCGCAGCAGGCGATGGAAACAGTGCTGGCGCGTCTGCCGGAAGCCGATGCACTGCAGACCGGCCCGCTCGATGGGCAGACCGTGGTCATCACCGGGACACTGGCTGCGCTGACGCGCGACGCGGCCAAGCAGCGGCTGGAAGCACTGGGCGCCAAGGTCGCCGGTAGCGTCTCCAAGAAGACCGAGTTCCTGGTAGCCGGCGAAGAAGCTGGTTCCAAGCTCGACAAGGCGCAATCGCTGGGCGTGGAGATCTGGGACGAAGCCCGTCTGCTGGCCTTCCTGGGCGACCACGGCCAACAGCCATGACCACGGCGCAGCTCGATCTGGCCGCGCTGCAGTTGCGGGCGCGGCTCAACGCCACGATCCGCGAGTTTTTCGCCGAACGCGGCGTGCTGGAAGTGGAAACGCCCGTGCTTTCGGAGGCCGGCAATACCGAACCGAATATCGAAAGTTTCAGTACGCGCTTCACCGGCCATGTCGATGCCGGCGCGGCGCTGCGCTGGTTGCGCACCTCGCCGGAATATCCGCTCAAACGCCTGCTTGCAGCCGGCGTGGGCGATTGCTACGAACTGGGGCGGGTGTTTCGAAATGGCGAAGCCGGTGGCCGTCACAACCCCGAGTTCAGCATGCTCGAATGGTATCGGGTGGGCTGGAACGACCGCAGTCTTGCGCAGGAGACCATCGAACTGCTGCGTCGCGCGCTGGGGCTGGTCGGGCGCCAGGCCAGGGTGCAGGTGCTCACATATCGCGCGCTCTTCGTGCAGACGTTGGGCATCGACCCGTTGTGCGACCCGACCGAAACGCTACGCGCCGCCTTGCATGGCGTGGCCATCGACCCTGAGGGTCTGACCCGCGACGATTGGCTGGACCTGCTGATGACTCATCGCATCCAGCCGGGCTTTGCCAGCAACACCCTGACGGTGGTGCACGATTGGCCGGCCAGTCAATGTGCGTTGGCGCGGATCCGCCACGATGACCCGCCGGTGGCCGAGCGCTTCGAGCTGTATCTGGGCAGTTTCGAGGTGGCCAATGGCTATCACGAACTGAACGATGCGCAGGAGCAACGTGCGCGCTTTGTGCGCGACAACGTCGTGCGTGCGGCACGTGGATTGCCGCAGTTGCCGCTGGACGAGCGCCTGCTGGCGGTGTTGTCGCAGTTGCCCGACTGCGCCGGCGTGGCGGTGGGCGTGGATCGCCTGTTGATGGCCTTGCGCGGTACTGAGCAGATTGCCGACGTGCTGGCGTTCGACTTCGCCCGCGCCTGAGTCATCGCGCTGTCATCGGTGCCGTATTGCTATCTTCACATCGATGATGCTTTCATCTTCACGTGCACGGGGGCGCGACGAAGATCGTTCGGGGTGAGGATTGTCGGCATGAAGTGGCTGGTCAGCTTATGCGGTTTGTGGTGCTTGCCGCTGCTGCTGCTTGCCGATGCGCGCGCGTCCGATCGCGCGGCCGGCGTGGTGCGCTGCGAGTCCAAGGACCTGGCGCGCGTGCACTGTCCGATGGATACCGCCCAAGGCGTGCAACTGGTGCGCCAGCTCTCCGAAACCAGCTGCATTCGCGGTAGCGAATGGGATGTCGAGCGCGATGGCGTGTGGGTCGAGCAAGGCTGCCGCGCCGAATTCGCAGCGGCCCGTGCGCAGACCGCAACCGTGATGCGCCGCGTGGTGCGCTGCGATTCCAATGGCGGCACGGTGGCGTGCCCGGTGGTGCTGCGTGGCGCGCCGGTGCGGCTGCTGCGGCAACGCTCGATGTGGCCGTGCAAGGAAGGGAGCACCTGGGGTGTTCGCCGTAACGAAATCTGGGTCTCGCGTGGATGCGATGGCGAATTCGAGGTGGGCGCGGAAGATGGCTCCGGCTTCGTTGCGGTGCCGCGCATGGTCACCTGCGAATCGAAGAAAAGCGCGCGGCGCACCTGCGGAGTGTCGGTGGAACGCGCGGTGCGCCTGGGCCGGCAGATGTCCAAGACGCCATGCGTGGAAGGCCAGACCTGGGGCTGGAGCCGCGACGGGGTGTGGGTGAACGACGGCTGCCGCGCCGAGTTCATCGTCGACTAAGAGCAGCTAACACGACATCGCGCGCAGTCGTCAGGTGGGTAGGGACGACGCGCAGCAAGCGCAGGTGTCCGAGTGGTGCCTGCCGATTCCGAGCACCGGCCGCGCCTGCCTGCCGGCTATGCAGTGGTTTTGTTCGCCGCGCCAAGGCCGCGCGGTCGTGCAACAGCGCGGGCGCTGCGCGCGCCTTACAATGGACGCATGAACGACAGCGCCCATATCGATTACGCCCGCTACGACCACATCCGGCCACTATTGTGGACCGGCGATGCCCTTGAATTGCTCGACCAACGCAAGCTGCCCTTCGAGGTGGCGCATGTGCATTGCGACACCAGCGACGCGGTGGCCGAGGCGATCCATTCGCTGGCCGTGCGCGGTGCGCCGGCGATCGGCATTGCGGTAGGTTGGGGCGTGGTGCTGGCCGCGCGCGACATCGCTGCCGACGATGGCAGCGCTGCGCTGCAGAAGCTCGAGCCGGCGCTGCTGCGGCTCAACGCGGCGCGTCCGACTGCCGTCAACCTGGCCTGGGCGCTGATGCGCATGCGCCGGGTGCTGGGCGCGGCCGGCGCCGACTGGCGCGAGGTGCTCGCGCGCGAGGCGCAGGCCATTGCCGATGAAGACCTGGCCGCCAACCGCCACATGGGCGCGCTCGGTGCCGCGCTGATCGCCCCAGGCAGTGGCGTGCTCACCCATTGCAATACCGGCTCGCTGGCCACCGCTGGATTCGGCACCGCACTGGGCGTGATCCGCGCCGGCATGGCGCAACAGCGCATCGCCAAGGTATTCGCCGGCGAGACCCGGCCGTGGCTGCAGGGTGCCCGCCTGACCGTGTGGGAGCTGCAGCAGGACGGTATCGATGCCACCCTGATCGCCGATTCGGCCGCCTCGCATCTGATGAAATCCGGGCTGGTGCAGTGGGTGATCGTCGGTGCCGACCGCATCTGCGCCAATGGCGATACCGCCAACAAGATCGGCACCTACCAGCTGGCCATCGCCGCGCGCCACCATGGCGTGAAGTTCATGGTGGTGGCACCGTCGTCCACGGTGGATATGGCAACGGCCAGCGGGGACCAGATCGAGATCGAGCAGCGCGATCCCGGCGAATTGTTCGGCGTGGGCGGGGTCAGGACGGTGGCCGACGGCATCCACGCCTGGAACCCGGTGTTCGACGTCACCCCGGTTGATTTGATCGATGCGATCGTCACCGAACGCGGCGCGATCGAGCAGCCGGACCTGGCGCGGA
Source organism: Xanthomonas axonopodis (assembly GCF_001304695.1). Classification (GTDB taxonomy): domain Bacteria; phylum Pseudomonadota; class Gammaproteobacteria; order Xanthomonadales; family Xanthomonadaceae; genus Xanthomonas; species Xanthomonas axonopodis. Next base: position 4,436 of record NZ_JFAQ01000033.1, on the reverse strand, counting down.
TGCGGGCGGCCTTCGGCAGCTGAGCCCGGGCCCGGCTGCTCCGCTGCCAACGCCGCCCAACTTCCTGCAAGTGCTTGTTTCTGGCTGGTAAAGCGGAGGCGTCGGAATGCCCTGCCGTGGTACAATCCGGCGCTTGAATCGATCGGCGGGAGCGTGGGGTCGGCAGCCTGATGCAAGGGCGCTCCCGACGCGGCTTTCCGGCTCGCCCGCCACCTCACTTACGGAACCCGAATGGCAGAAACCGCCAAGGAAATCATCCAGGTCAACCTGGAAGACGAGATGCGCAAGAGCTATCTCGATTACGCGATGAGCGTGATCGTGGGCCGCGCACTTCCCGATGCCCGTGATGGCCTCAAGCCTGTGCACCGGCGCGTGCTGTACGCGATGCACGAGCTGGGCGCACACAGCAACAAGGCCTACTTCAAGTCGGCGCGTATCGTCGGCGACGTCATCGGTAAATACCATCCGCACGGCGACCAGTCGGTGTACGACACGCTGGTGCGCATGGCGCAGCCGTTCTCGCTGCGCTACATGATGGTGGACGGTCAGGGTAACTTCGGTTCGGTCGACGGCGACTCGGCCGCGGCAATGCGTTACACCGAGTCGCGCATGTCGCGGCTGGCGCATGAGCTGATGGCCGACATCGACAAGGAAACCGTCGACTTCCAGCCCAATTACGACGAAAAGGAACAGGAGCCGACGGTCATGCCGACCCGGTTCCCGAGCCTGCTGGTCAATGGCTCGGCTGGTATCGCGGTGGGCATGGCCACCAATATCCCGCCGCACAACCTGACCGAAGCGATCAATGCCTGCATCGCGTTGATCGACACGCCCGAGCTGGACTTCGAAGGCCTGATGGAATACATCCCGGGCCCGGATTTCCCCACCGCCGGCATCATCAACGGTACCGCCGGCATTGCGGCCGGCTATCGCACCGGCCGGGGCCGCGTGCGCATCCGTGCCAAGGCCGATGTGGAAGTGGCCGACAACGGCCGCGAGGCGATCGTCGTTACCGAGATCCCGTACCAGGTCAACAAGGCGCGGCTGATCGAGAAGATCGCCGAGCTGGTCAAGGAAAAGAAGCTCGAAGGCATCAGCGAGCTGCGCGATGAGTCCGACAAGGACGGCATGCGCATCTACATCGAAGTCAAGCGCGGCGAATCGGCCGAGGTTGTGCTCAACAACCTGTACCAGCAGACCCAGATGGAGGCGGTGTTCGGCATCAACATGGTGGCGCTGATCGACGGCCGCCCGCAGTTGATGAACCTCAAGCAGATGCTGGAGGCGTTCATCCGCCACCGTCGCGAGGTGGTCACCCGTCGCACCATTTTCGAACTGCGCAAGGCGCGCGCGCGCACGCACGTGCTGGAAGGCCTGACCGTTGCGTTGGCCAACATCGATGAAATGATCGAGTTGATCAAGACCTCGGCCAACCCGCAGGAAGCGCGCGAGCGCATGCTGGCCAAGACCTGGCAACCGGGTCTGGTCGGCGCGCTGCTGGGCGCGGCCGGCGCCGAAGCCTCCAAGCCGGAAGATCTGCCGCCGGGCGTGGGCCTGATCCAGGGCTTCTACCAGCTCAGCGAAGTGCAGGCTTCGCAGATTCTGGAAATGCGTCTGCATCGCCTGACCGGCTTGGAACAGGAAAAGCTGACCGACGAGTACAAGCAGTTGCTCGGCGTCATCGAAGGCCTGATCCGCATCCTGGAAAACCCGGACGTGCTGCTGCAGGTGATCCGCGACGAGCTGATCAATATCCGTGAAGAATACGGCGACGAACGCCGCACCGAGATCCGTCACAGCGAAGAAGAACTGGACATCCTGGATCTGATCGCGCCGGAAGACGTGGTGGTGACGCTGTCGCATGCCGGGTATGCCAAGCGCCAGCCGGTGAGTGCGTATCGCGCGCAGCGCCGTGGTGGCCGTGGCCGCTCTGCCGCAGCGACCAAGGAAGAAGATTTCATCGACCAGCTGTGGCTGGTCAACACGCACGACACGCTGCTGACCTTCACCAGCAGCGGCAAGGTGTTCTGGCTGCCCGTGCATCAGTTGCCGGAAGCCGGCTCCAATGCGCGCGGCCGCCCGATCATCAACTGGATTCCGCTGGAATCCGGCGAGCGCGTGCAGGCGGTGCTGCCGGTGCGCGAATACGCCGACAACCGCTATGTGTTCTTTGCCACGCGCAACGGCACGGTCAAGAAGACGCCGCTGAGCGAATTCGCCTTCCGTCTGGCGCGTGGCAAGATCGCTATCAACCTGGACGACGGCGATGCGCTGGTCGGCGTGGCCTTGACCGATGGCGACCGCGACGTGTTGCTGTTCGCTTCCAACGGCAAGACCGTGCGCTTTGGCGAATCCACCGTGCGTTCGATGGGCCGTACCGCCACCGGCGTGCGCGGTATCCGTCTGACCAAGGGAGAGGAAGTGGTCAGCCTGATCGTGGCCGAGCGTGCCGGCGGCGTGGAAGAAGAGATCGAAGGCGAGGAGGTCGATGACGTGGTGGAAGCCGGCGATGGCGGCGAGTCTGCCGTGATCGAGGTCGCCGACGACGGCAACGTGGCCTACATCCTGACGGCCACCGAGAACGGCTACGGCAAGCGCACCCCGCTGACCGAATACCCACGCAAGGGGCGTGGCACCCAGGGCGTGATCGGCATCCAGACCACCGAGCGCAACGGCAAGCTGGTGCGTGCGGTGCTGCTGGGCGCCACCGACGAAGTGCTGTTGATTTCCGATGGCGGCACGCTGGTGCGTACACGTGGTTCGGAGATCTCGCGTGTGGGCCGTAACACGCAGGGCGTTACGCTGATCCGCTTGTCCAAGGGCGAAAAGTTGCAGGCGGTGGAACGCCTGGATGCGTCACTGGATGAAGTGGATGAGGTCGTGGACGAAGCAAGCGCAAGCGTGAGCGACGCGCCGCCAACCGACGCGTGATCGCGTTGCCGCTGCCATGCAGTTGACCAGAACGCCGGTGAAAACCGGCGTTTTCTTATGCGTGACGTTTTTTGGGATGCCACGCTTTATGACGCGCGCTGACATCTGCAACGCAGTGTTTTCATGCGTTCGCCACAAAGAAGGCGGCGCTTTCGTTATCACGGGTCGAAGGTTGTTGGAGGTGCGGCGGCGTTGCGTTGCCGCTGAATCGAAGAGGAACAACTGATGACGATTCTGGATCGTCCTTCCGGTCGCGGCCATTGGGCGCTGGCGACCTTGGGAGGCGTGATTGCATTACTGGGCGCGGTGCTGCTTGCCGGTGGCGTGTGGCTGGCTGCGTTAGGCGGCTCCTGGTATTACGCACCGGCCGGTGCGGCGATGCTCGTTGCCGGCGTGCTGCTGTTTCGTGGCCGCAATGCCGGCGCCTGGTGGTTTGCCGGCGTGGTGGCGGTCTCGTTGCTGTGGACATGGTGGGAATCGGGCAGCGATTACTGGCGCTGGGTGCCGCGTCTGGGCCTGATTGTCGGTCTGGCATTCGTGCTCGCGCTGTTGCTGCCAAAACTGCATCGCCCCGTGTCGCGCAAGGTATCGCGCAGCCTGGCCGGTGCGCTGACGGTGGCATTTGTGGTGGCGTTCGCATTGGCGTTCATGCCGCACGGTGTGACTGAAGCCGATGGCGCGCTGGCGCAGGCGGCAGGTGTGCTCGGTGGCTTGGTTAATCGCAATGCATCCGGCTCGGTTGCGGCGGCCGGCGCGCAGCCGGCGAACGCACCTGCCGACGGCGATTGGGCCGCGTACGGACGCAGCCAGGCCGGCCAGCGCTATTCGCCGCTACAGCAGATCAATCGCGATAACGTCGCGCACTTGCAGCAGGCCTGGCTTTTCCACACCGGCGATCTGCCGAACAAGCGCTGGGGTGCCGGAAACCACGCCGCTGAAGGTGGGCGACAGCCTGTACCTGTGTACTGCACGCAACCAGCTGATTGCACTGAATACCGCCAGCGGCAAGCAGCGCTGGCGCTACGATCCCAAGGTCAAGGACGAGGCGATTCCGTACACGGCAGCATGCCGCGGCGTTTCGTATTACGAAGTGCCGGCGGCTGCCAACTCTGCAGATGCTGAAAACAGCCGCAACGGCATCGCCGCAGCTGTGCCGCACGCGCGTGATCGAAGGCACGCTCGACGGGCGCTTGATTGCGCTGGACGCACGCAGCGGCCTGCAGTGCCCGGATTTCGGCAGCAACGATCGGGTCGATATCACCGTCGGCATGGGCGAGGCGCCGCCGTGCTATGTGTCGATCAATATACAACTCATGGCGGGTCGTGCCATTGGTCAGTGGCTCAGGAACGTTGAAGTATGGAAAAAGCGCACCGCAAGCGGTGCGCTTTTTCTTTCAGCGACCTCGGCACGACAAAGCAGATGCGCCCAGCGCTTGCCTCCGTGATGTATCAGGCCGCACGCTTTCCCAATTCCCAATTCCCAATTCCCAATTCCCAACTCCCAA
>NZ_JFAQ01000325.1 GCF_001304695.1 Xanthomonas axonopodis | reverse complement strand
CCGGATGGCTGGCCTGCAGATAGCCCGGCAGCGTGACACCGAAACCGGCCAGTGCCAGCACGAAGACCGTTGCGGCGATCAGGCCCATGTAGCGCGGTGCGCGTTCGGTGGTTGCCATTGGCTTACTCCAGCACGGGGCGCGAAGCGCCGCCAGAATGCGGCATTGTCGTGCCGGCCGGGCGCGGCGTGAACCCCCGACGCTCACACGGCCATGCGAAAGGTGCCTTCCCGGGCACGCGAGCGCGTCATTGCGGCTAGGCTTGTGTCAGCCGCGTTTGCCACCATTACCTTCCACTGTTGCCGCACTTAACTTCTGGAAGCCCATGTCCGACAAGCCGCATGTATTCGATGCCACCACCGACACCTTCGAGACCGAGGTCCTGCAGAAATCGTTGACGACACCGGTGCTGGTGGACTTTTGGGCCACCTGGTGCGGCCCCTGCAAGTCGCTGACGCCGATCCTGGAAAAGCTGGCCGGCGAGTACAACGGTGCATTCGAGCTGGGCAAGGTCGATGTGGACAAGGAACAGCAGATCGCTGCGGCGTTCCAGATCCGTTCCGTGCCGACGGTGTTCCTGGTCAAGGGCGGCGAAATCGTCGACGGCTTCCCCGGCGCCATGCCGGAAGGCCAGGTGCGCGAATTCCTGACCCAGCATGGCGTGCTGCCGGCCGAGCCGCAGGTAGCCGAAGACGTGCCGCTGGCGCCGCTCGACCCGCAGGCGCAGGCCGCGGCGCTGCGTGAGGCGATCGCTGCCGAACCGGACAAGGACGAACTCAAGCTGGACCTGGCGCTGGCCCTGCTCAAGACCGGCGACACCGCCGAAGCCGAGCAGTTGATCGACGCCCTGCCCGCCAACCTGGCCACCGACGACCGCGCGGTGCGCGCCAAGGCGCGGCTGAGCTTTGCCAACGTCCTCAAGGACGCCCCGGATGCCGGCACCTTGCAGGCCGCCGTGGAGGCCAACAGCGCCGACCTGCGCGCACGTCACCTGCTCGGCGTGCGCCACCTGCTCGACGGCAACGACGAAGCGGCGTTGGAGCAATTCCTGGAAATGCTGCGCCAGGACCGCACGTTCGACGACAACCTGCCGCGCCGTAGCCTGATCGATGCCTTCCGCGTGATCGAGGACGAAGACCTGGTCGGCCGCTATCGGCGCAAGATGTCGGCGCTGGTGTTCTGATAGCCGCTGGCACTGCGGCGCCAGACGTGCACGTAGGGGCGGACCTGGCCGCGACGAGTTATTCCTGCCGGTCGCAATCGCGCTTCCCCGGCAAGGCTGGGTCGCGGCCAGGTCCGCCCCT
>NZ_JFAQ01000324.1 GCF_001304695.1 Xanthomonas axonopodis | reverse complement strand
CCCGCGCCCCCGCTCGCCGTTTACCACCCCCCCCCCCCCCCCCCCCCCCCCCCACGGAGCCCGCATGAAATTGCTTTCCCGTCTGCCCCTGCTGTTGTTGTTCCTGTTGCCGCTGGTGGCCTGCGCCGCCGACAAGAAAACCGCGCCGGTCGAAGGCGAGGACTACACCCTGATCGACGGCGGCCAGCCGTACGCCCCGCTTGCCGGCAAGGTCGAAGTGACCGAAGTCTTCGGCTATACCTGCCCGCACTGCGCGCATTTCGAACCAGTGCTGGAAGCCTGGGTGGCCAAGCAGCCGGCGTATGTGCGCTTTACTCCGGTGCCGGCGGCCTTCGGCGGCTTCTGGGACGCGTTCGCGCGTGCGTACTTCGCCGCCGACATCCTGGGCGTGGCCAAGCGCAGTCACCGCGCCATGTTCGAGGCCATCCATGAAAAGCAGACCGTGCCCACCCAGAACGTGGCGCCCGAAGAACTGGCCGCGTTCTACGCCACTTACGGGATACCGCAGCAGCGTTTCATCGAGACCTACAAGAGCGAGGCGGTGGATGCCAAGCTCAAGGCCGCACGCGAGTTCGCGCTGCGCAGCAAGATCCCCGGCACCCCGGCCATCATCGTCAACGGCCGCTACCTGATCGGCGCACGCAACTACCCGGACATGCTGCGCATTGCC
>NZ_JFAQ01000323.1 GCF_001304695.1 Xanthomonas axonopodis | reverse complement strand
CCTGTCCCCTGTAGAGTCTGAACGGCGCTACGCGCAACGAGGGTCTTGAGTGTCTACGGAACCCTGGGCGTATCAGGGCGCTGATCGACCATCCTGCCATGATGCAAGTCGGTCGATGGCTGGCAGGTCGCGCGATGACTGCGCGACGGCCTGGTCAGCCATTCCCTCAACCCGCCGCTGCACACCGGCGCCGCGTCCCTCGCAGCGCAACATCCACGCAGTTTTCGGCGACAATGGCGCATGCCCAAGACAGACCTGCGCAAGGCGCAACTGCAAATCCACTTCTGCGTATTGCTTTGGGGCATTACTGCGATCCTGGGCAAGCTGATCACACTGCAGGCATTGCCGCTGGTGTGGTGGCGCATGTTGATCGTCGTGGTGGCACTGGCCTTGTGGCCACGCGTGTGGCGCGGGCTGCGCGGCTTGTCCGGACGTGTGGTGCTGGGCTATTGCGGCATCGGCGCGCTGGTTGCCTTGCACTGGCTCACCTTCTACGGCGCGATCAAACTGGCCAATGCATCGGTGGCGGCGACCTGTATCGCACTGGCGCCGGTGTTCACGGCGGTGATCGAGCCAATGGTCACGCATCGCCCGTTCCGTCCGCGCG
>NZ_JFAQ01000322.1 GCF_001304695.1 Xanthomonas axonopodis | reverse complement strand
TCCTACGGCCCTGTCTTCCGTCGGTGTCAACGACGGGATGCAGGGCCGTTCTTGTTTGGCCTCCACTCCGGCTGCGCCGCATCCTGCGATTTCCCTGCCGCGCTGACAGCTGCGCGACAGGCCCTTGTTCAGGCAGGAGGGTAGAATTCAGTTCTCCTGCGCCTTCGAGACCCACACCACCGATGTCCACCGACGACTTCAAACAGGCCGCCCTCGACTACCACCGCCAGCAGCCGGCCGGCAAGATCAAGGTCACCGCGACCAAGCCGATGCTGACCCAGCGCGATCTGTCGCTGGCGTATTCGCCGGGCGTGGCGTTCGCCTGCGAGGCCATCGTCGAAGATGCCACCCAGGCCAGCGAGCTCACCGCACGCGGCAACCTGGTGGCGGTCATCACCAACGGCACGGCGGTGCTGGGCCTGGGCAACATCGGCCCGCTGGCGTCCAAGCCGGTGATGGAAGGCAAGGGCGTGCTGTTCCAGAAGTTCGCCGGCATCGACGTGTTCGATATCGAAATCAACGAGAACGACCCGGACAAGCTGGTGGACATCATCGCCAGCCTGGAGCCCACCTTCGGCGGCATCAACCTGGAAGACATCAAGGCGCCGGAATGCTTCATCGTCGAGCGCAAGCTGCGCGAGCGCATGAACATCCCGGTGTTCCATGACGACCAGCACGGCACCGCGATCATCG
>NZ_JFAQ01000321.1 GCF_001304695.1 Xanthomonas axonopodis | reverse complement strand
AAAGCATGGGATCAAACACCATCGTCCGGGCGCATCAGCACAGCGCCGGGGCAAAAGGGGGGCGGCGCAAGCCATCGGACGTCGCCGGGGCGGGCTGAGCAGCAAGATCCACGCCGTCGTCGATGCGCTGGGCAATCCAGTGGCCTTTCATCTGACCGCAGGCCAGGCATCGGATCTGGAAGGGGCAGATGCGTTGTTGCCGGACCTGTCAGTGGGTGCCTTGCTCGCCGATCGCGCCTACGACGCCCGGGCACGTGTCATCGAGCCAATGCAGCGGCTCGGCGCGCAGATCGTCATCCCTTCCCATCCGACACGCAAAGTGCAGCGCCAATACGACCGAGCGCTGTACAAGGACCGGCACCTGATCGAGAACTTCTTTGCCAAACTCAAGCAGTACCGGGCCATCGCTACCCGATACGACAAGATTGCCCGCAACTTCCTTGGAGCGATCTATTGGATCGCATCGGTCATCCTGCTCAATTGATTACACGCCCTAGTTGTTTGATCCCATGCTTTG
>NZ_JFAQ01000320.1 GCF_001304695.1 Xanthomonas axonopodis | reverse complement strand
GGGCGAGATCGTCGGCATGCCCGGGCGAAGGGTGGTCGGCGGTGTAGAGGGTGACCGCATCGGTCGTGGTGTCGTGCAGTGCGGCCAGGAATAGCGTGTCGGCGGGAATGACGATGCCGCGGGCGGCAAGACCGGCGCGCACCTCGCTGTCGTTGAGCAGCGACGCGAGCAACCGCGCGTTCACTTCGCCGGAATAGCCGCCGCATGCGCCGCAGTGCAGCGCGCTCGCATGGGGGTTGTTGACCACTTTTGCACCGTGGCCGGCGATTACCACCAGCCGGGCGAAGCCGCCGGTGAACGACATCGCCTTGAGAATGCGCATGGCCATGGTCAGCCGGGTGTCCAGGTCCAGCTCGTTGGCAGCACGCGGCGCAGGTTCGTTCCGTGCATGCTGGCGAGCCAGCCCCAACCCGTCGCGCAGCAGCTTGGCGACGTAGATCGGTCCGGTGGCCTCGACGAAGGCGAACGAGGAAATGGCCGCCAGCTTGAAGCGGCCCCAAGCGCGTTTGGCACGTGCCGAGATCCGTGCGCTGCGTTCGGACGTGGCTGCCGAGGAGGTCGCGTCACCTGCGCAGGTGACCAC
>NZ_JFAQ01000032.1 GCF_001304695.1 Xanthomonas axonopodis | reverse complement strand
CGCACGGCACTGGTCGTACACCTGCTCACCGCATCGAAAGCGCGAGCGTGCGCGGCCGTCGCACTGCGGGCAGCGAAATCCCTTCGGCCAGCGCCACCGATACAACGCCCGGTAACACTTAGAGCGACTAACAAAACTACTGCACAGCCGCCAGACGGGCGCGGCCGGTGCTCGGAATCCTCATGTACCCCTCGTACACTCCGGTTCCTGTGCGCCGTCCACGCCCACCTGACGACCGCTCGCTACGTTTCGTTAGCCACTCTTAGACAGCGCTCGTCACCCGGAGCACGCATTGCGCAAGCAATCGACACGGCCGCGCACGGCGGCGTGTCGGTCGTCCGTCACTGGCCGATATGCTGCTTCAGCCAGCTGTTGACGGTGTCATGCCACAAGATGCTGTTATCCGGCTTGAGCACCCAGTGGTTCTCGTCCGGGAAATACAGGAACTTGGAATCGATGCCCTTGCGCTGCAGCGCGGTGAACGCTGCCAGGCCTTGTTCGACCGGAATGCGGAAATCCTGCTGACCGTGGATGACCAGCATCGGCACCTTCCACTTGTCCACGTGCAGCACCGGGTTGAACTTCTCGTAGCCGGCCGGGTTCTGCCACGGCGTGCCGCCATTTTCCCACTCGCTGAACCAGAGTTCCTCGGTGGCATAGCCCATGGTGCGGTTGTCGAAGACGCCGTCGTGGTCGACCAGGCACTTCCACGGCTGGTTCCAGTTGCCGGCCATCCAATAGACCATGTAGCCGCCGTAGCTGGCGCCCAACGCGCAGGCCCTGTCGCCGTTGAGGAAGCCGTATTGCTTCTGCGCGGCGGCCCAGCCTTTTTGCAGATCTTCCAGCGGGCGGTCGCCCCAATGCTGGCTGATGGCGTCGGTGAACTCCTGGCCGTAGCCGGTGGAGCCATGGAAGTCGATCATCACCACCGCGTAGCCCTGCCCGGCGTAGGTCTGCGGATTCCAACGGTTGCTCCAGCCATTGCCAAAGCTGCCCTGCGGACCGCCGTGGATCAGGAACGCCACCGGATAGGTCTTGCCCTGCTGATAGTTGTACGGCTTGACCACGTAGCCATGCACGGTGTCGTTGTTCCAGCCCTTGAACTGGAACTGCTCGTAATCGCCGAACTGCACGTCGGGCAGCTGCTCGCCCGCGCTCTGGGTGATGGCACGCAGATTCTGGCCCTGCACGTCGCTGACGAAGATCTGATCATCGCTCTTGAGCGAGTTGCGGGTAAACGCCAGCGTGCTGCCAGCCAGCGTCGGTGCATGCACGCTGCCCTCGCCCACCAGCTTGGTCGCCTCGCCGCTGGCGATATCGATCTTGAACAGCGGATGCTCGCCGAGATCATCGGCACTGGTGTACAGGCTGCTGCCGTCGTCGCTCAGCACGATTTCGCCGGCCGAACGGTCCCACTTCGGCGCGATCTCGCGGGTCTTGCCACTGGCTACATCCATCGCCATCAGGCCGAAGCGGTCGGCCTCGAAGCCCGGGCGCTTCATGGCGCGGTAGTACAGCGTCTTGCCGTCGGTACTGAACACCGGGCCGGCATCCCAGGCCGGGTTGGCCGCGGTCAGGTTGACCGGCGCGGACTTGCCGGTCGCATCCAGGCGGTACAGATCGAAGTTGGTCTGCCACGGCTCGTCGTTGCCGACCGGCTTGCCACCGGCCTTGGCGTTCTTCCCTGTTTCCGGGCCATGCGACTGCGGAATGCGCACGCTGGCCACCACGGTGCTGCCATCCGGCGACCAGGTGTAATCGTCGTTGCCGCCGAACGGCTTGGACGGCACGTCGCCGGCCAGCGTGGCGCTGATCGCCGACGCCCCGACCACTGCCTTGGCACCGGCCGCGGGCAACTTGGCCACGAACAAGGTATTGCGGCGGCCATCGTTCCAGGTGTCCCAGTGGCGCACGAACAGCTGGTCGTACACCACGCCGCTGGCCTTGTTGTTCTTGAGCTCGCCCAGCTTCTTCTTGGTGCAGGCCAGGTCCGAACCGCAGTCCTGGAACACGCCCGCGCTGAAGGCGATGCGCTTGCCGTCCGGCGAGAGCTTGTAGCTGTCCACGTCTACCGCAAACGCGGTGAGTTGGTGCGGGGTACCGCCGGCCATCGGCTGCGCATAGAGCTGCTGGCTGCCGGATTTGCTGCTGAGGAAGTACACCGTCTTGCCGTCCGGCGACAACGCCGGGCTGTTGACGTTCCATCCTTCCGGGGTGAGCCGCTTGGGCGGCGCCAAATCGCCGGTGCGCAGATTACGCACCCACAGGCTGGTGGCGGGCTTGCCATTGCCGGTCTTGGCTTGCCGCTTGGTAAACAGCACCACGCTGCCATCCGGGCTGAGCGTGGGCGAGGACACCCGGTCCAGCGCCACCATGTCGCGCACATCGAAACCGCGCGCGGCAGCAAGGCTTAGCATGGCGGCCAGCAAACACAGGGGCAATACGGCGTGATGCAGCTTCATCGAGATCTCCGGCAACGGCAAAACCTCGATGGTAGGCGGTGCTGCGGCGCACGCGCAAAGGCAGGAGGTCATGCAACACGCCGTCACGCGCCTTTGCCCATGCCGCTTGCCTGCGGCATGAGCGGCTGAGCGCGTTAGAAGCGGTGCGACAGGCCGACGTAGACCTGCGTGTCGGGCGTGCGGTCGTTGAGGCCGAAATTGGCACCCACATCCAGCTGCAACAGCGGGTTGAGCAGATACGACGCCGCGATATCGGCCGAGTATTGCTCGACGGTCTGCGCAGGGGCACGGTTGATCGAGGACCACAGTTCCACCGCCATCGACAACTTCGGCGTGATCGGACGCGCCAGATTGATCACATTGACGATGGCGACATGCTTGCCGCTGCCATCGCTGTCGGCCAACCAATCCAGTTCCGGACCAAACGTCAGCGAGAAGCTGCTGGGCAGCACGAAGTTGACCGGCAGCGCCAGGCCGCCTTCCCAGGTGTCGTTGCCCAGGCCGGTACGCGCGGTGGGCGCCTTGACGAACGGCAGCAGCGCCACGCTGGCGGTGTCGCTCTCGTACACACGCGCCTTCATGCGCAGATAGAGATCGCCGCCGCCGCTCAGGCTGCTGCGCGCGCCGGTGGCGCGGTCGGTGGTTTTGACCTGCAGCTGCGGCGCCCAGTTGAGTTGCAGATCGATACGGTCGCTGACGCCATACTTGAGCGTGGGATTGGTGAAGTACGCCGTCTCTGTGCGTGTGCCGGGCTGGCTGTCGCGCGTGTCGTTGCCGATGTCGGTTTCCAGCTGCCAATCGCCGGCCGGCACGGTGCAGGTGGCATTGGCCTTGGTCGGCCGATCGGTGCAAAGCGCCGCGTCGGTGGCGTCTTGCGCCTGCGCCTGAACGGCGAGGCTGCTCAGCGCTGCCGTAACGATGAGGGCGAGCAGTGTCTTGCGGGAAGACGAGCGCGAGGTAATGGTGGGCATTGCGGTGATTCCAGGGCAAAGCGCGGCACGGATCGCATGACCGTGTAGCGTTGAAGAGTGGGATGAGTAAGGCGTTACGACGCGAGCAGGGCCGCACTGCGCTTGGTCGGCAGTGCCGCAACTACGTCTTTCCAGGGTGGCATCAGCGCGGTCGCGATGCGATGCGCACGCCCGCTGCAGAGAGTGCGCGTGCTTGCACTGCCAGGCACTTGCCTGGCAGCGCGGTGTCATGCACAGCGTGAGCGCGCCACGGTCTACAGCGTGGTGGGGATCAGATGAGTCCAGGCATGCACCACTCATGGCGCACCGTTGTGCGGGAGACGGCACGATAAGGAGCAGCGGCATAAAGTCGCTATGCACGGCAACTGCGCAGGGCGTAAAGCCGGCGCAAAGACAGCGAACGTCGATGGCGGGTAGCGGGTGGTATGCAGGCAGCGATGCCCCGCATGCGGCAATGCTGCACGGTTCGCATGGGGTGTGCCGGACGCAGTGGCAGCGATGCAATCGAAACGGCGAATCGACAGCCGTCGTGCGGAGGACCTGGCACCATTGCAGCACTGGTGTGTAAACCATCTGTCTTAGCCGGAGAGAGGCAGTTGGCCCAGCCAGCTGTTTCCCGATCCATCACATCAGCGCTGGATCAAGCTGCGCATACCACCAAGCGCGGCTTGCAGATGGCGCATGCCGAGCGCATGCGCCATCGGGTATCACACTCAGGCGGCCTGTTCGCCGCGCTTGCCGACGCGATACAGCAGCCAGCCGACCAGGGCCAGAATCGCCAGGCCGAACCACTGGTTGAACTGTAGCGCGGCCGGCAATGCCAGCACATCGGCGCGGCTGGACAGCACGATCGGCACCGCAATGGCGATGCCCATCAGTGCCTCGCCGGTGATCAGGCCAGCGGCAAACAGCACGCCCGGACGATGCACGCGGTCACGGCCGTCTTCGTCATCGGCGCGGATGTTGTGGAAACGTTCTACAAGATGCGCGATCAGCCCGCCGAGGAAGATCGGCACCATCAGTTCCAGCGGCAGATAGATACCGATGGCCGCGGCCAGCACCGGTACACGGAAACGCTTGCCGGTGGCCTTCAGCCATTCGTCCAGCGCGATGATGGCCGCGCCCACGCCGGCACCGATCGCGATCATGCTCCACGGCAGCTGGCCGCCGAACAGGCCCTTGGCCACCGAGGCCATCAGCGTCGCCTGCGGCGCACCCAGCGAGTTGGGATGCTGCGGCGTGGCCGGGCCGATGCCGTAGGCCTGGGCCAGCAAATTCAGCACCGGTGCCATGATCAATGCGCACGAGAACGCACCGATGCCCAGCATCAGCTGCTGTTTCCACGGTGTGGCACCGACCAGATAACCGGCCTTGAGATCCTGCAGGTTGTCCCCGCCCACCGCCGCCGCGCAGCACACTACCGCACCGATCATGATGGCCGCCACTGCGCCCAGCGGCGCGGCGCCGATGCCCACCAGCACCAGGCCGCTCTTGCCGAGCAGCAACACCAGCACCGCCGAGGCGAACAGGATGGTGGAGATGGTGATGCCCGAGACCGGGTTGTTGGACGAGCCGATCAAACCCGCCAGATAGCCGGAAACGGAGACGAACAGGAAGCCGGCCACGATCATGATGATGGTCATCGGGACCGACACATGCCACTGCTGCACGATGGCCTGGTACAGGCCCAGCAGCGGCAGCGTGCACAGCACCAGCGCCACCAGCATCCACTTCATCGGCAGATCGCGCTCGGTTTCTGCAACCACTCCGCCGCCACTCTTGCGCGCAGCCGCAAAGCCGCTCTTGATACCGGAAAACAGCGATTTCCGCAGCGAGAACAGGGTCCACACACCACCGATCAACATCGCGCCGACACCGAGGTAGCGGATCTTCGCGCCCCAGATGCCGAACGCCGCATCGGCCGCCGACGCACCGACCAGGCTCTGCGCCATTGCCGGGTCCGAGCCCATGAAGAACTGCTGATACAACGGGATGGCGATGTGCCAGGACAGGATCGAACCGGACAGCACCACGATGCCCACGTTCAAGCCGACCATGTAGCCCACACCCAGCAACGCCGGCGACAGGTTGGTGCCGATATAGCCGACCAGACGGCTGCTGCCCAGGTAGGTAGCCTGCGCCCAAGTGTCGGGGATCACCCGCAGGCCGCTGGCCGCACCGAGCTTGACCAGCGCACCGATAGCGCCGGAGATGGCCAGAATCTTCAGGCCCGGGCCGGGATTTTCGCCGGCCTTGAGCACTTCGGCCGCCGCCTTGCCTTCGGGGAACGGCAGCGGGTCTTCGACGATCATCGAGCGCCGCAGCGGCACCGAGAACAGCACGCCCAGCAGGCCGCCCATGCCGGCAATGCCCAGCACCCACCAGTACTTGAAGTCCGGCCAGTAGCCCATGATCACCAGCGCGGGGATGGTGAAGATCACCCCGGCCGCGATCGACGAGCCGGCCGACGCGCCGGTCTGGACGATGTTGTTTTCCAGGATGGTGCCGCCGCCGAGCAGGCGCAGCACACCCATCGACACGACGGCTGCCGGGATGGCGGTGGCGATGGTCAGGCCGGCGAACAGGCCCAAGTAGGCATTGGCGGCCGACAGCACGACCGCCAGCACGATGGCCAGCGCGACGGCACGGAAGGTGAGCTGGCGCGGCTGCGCGTCGTGGCTCATTGGGCATTCCCCTGTAGGCAAAAAATCCGCACCACGCTAGCCCCTGCGTCCACGCGAGTCCAGCTGCGGCGCGGCGTGACAGTGTGCGTGCTGTGGCGGGTGGGCTGCACAGGGGCAACCCGACGCACGCGCTGGTGCCTGGGTTGCAATCTGTTCAATCGCAGACGCATCCGGCGCGTTTGCTGTTGAGGACGCGGGCACGTTTCCAAACACGTTCACGCCAGCGTCGATACAAGTGCGCTGCGCCTGCCAGCTGGCGCCAGCTGCTGCGAAGCGGGGCGTTATCGCGCTGACGCCTGCCGGAATCTCTGCGCCCGGCGCGGCGACCACTGCATGGCAGCAGCCCGACACCGCGCGTGCGACGCAAGGCGTAACGGACTGCGCATGCGCGCCGCTGCGCCGGCAATGACGCCGCAGCGCGTCCTGCCCAGGGTTTAGTGCAGCAACTCGGCAAAGGCGCGATCGGCCTCGATGACCTCCGGCAGCGCGGCGAACAACGCGTCCAGATCCACGCCGTCCATCAGCGGGCTGCGTACTGCTTCCAATGCCACCGGCGTGGCGCCGCCATGCGCATGCAGCGCATCGCAGACCAGTACCGCCCGGGCCACCAGCAATGGCATGCGTGCACCGTCCGGGGCCGCGGCGGGCCGGACCTGATACGCAATGGCTTCCTGGATCACCACGGGCAGCTGCCAGCGACGTGCCAGCTCGGCACCCACTTCCGGGTAGCCGAAACCCAGTTGCAGGGTTTCTTCGGCCGCGTGACCGGCAGAGGAGGTTTCGTGATTGATGCGGCTGGCGTATTCCGGCGCACCGGACTGGATCAGAAGCTCGCCGATGTTGTGCATCATCCCGCAGGTGAAGGCCGTCTCCGGGTCCAGCCCATGCTGGCGCGCCAGCAGGCGGCAGATGCCGGCCACTTCGAAACTGTGCCGCCAGAAGGCCTTGAGGTCGAAGCCCTTGCCGGCCCGGAACGCGCCCGTCATCGCCGACGCCAGCACCAGCGTGCGCAAGGTGTTGAAACCCAGTCGCATGGCCGCGTCTTCCACGCTGGTGGAATCGCGCAAGCCATGGAAGCGCGCCGAATTGGCCAGCCGCAACACTTTGGCGGCAATCACCGGATCGCGCTCGATACTGTGCGCCAGCGTATCGATATCGGTCTGCGGATCGTCGAATTGACGGATCAGGTCTTGCGCCACCTTGGGCACGGTGGGCAAAGTGTGCAACTGGTCGAACAACGCCTCCAACTTCATGATCGCCTCGTGGGTGAAAGACAAGCCAGCGCGGCCGCGCGGACCTGCATGGTGTAACACGGACCGGTTCACTGCCAATGACCGACGGCAGGACGATTCACTCAAGCTTCTGGCTGGGTCTGTACAAGGCACTGCCTCACCGCGTGGCCCGGCTGACCGAAGAGGCAAGCGAACTCGACAGTTCGATAAGGCCGCCGTCGCGATGACCCTCAATCGGCCTTGGCGCCACCCAGCGATCTGGATAAAAACGCCAACAGCTGGGTGTAGGACGCGCGTCGATGGGGCTCGGTGTAAAAGCCGTGGCCTTCCGTGTCGAAGTACAGCGTTTCCACTGGCGTGCCGGCCTGGCGCAACGCCGCTTCCATTCGCTTGCTGTGCTGGATGGGCGCGCGCTCGTCTTCGCCCCCTGCAGCCAGAAACACCGGCACCTTGATCTGCTTGGCCAGATTGACCGGCGACCGTGCGGCCAGGATGGCCGGATCGCCCAACCATTGCTTGAGGTAGTTCTCGCCGGAACCGCGCTTCTGGATATCGCCGCTGGTGAACATCATCGGCAAGTCATAGACGCCCACATAACCGGCCGCGCACGCATACAGGCCCGATTCCCTGGCCGCTCCCATCAAGGCTGCGTACGCACCATAACTGGCGCCAAAGATGCAGATCTTGCGTGCGTTGGCATACCCCTGGGCAATCGCCCAGCGCGTTGCATCGGTGACATCGTCCTGCATGGTGCCGCCCCACTGACGCGCGCCGGCGTGCTGGAAATCGCGCCCATAGTTGCCCGAGCCACGGAAATTGATCTGCAGCACCGCATAACCAGCCTGCGCCAGCAGCTGCGCATCGTCGTCGAACTGCCAGCTGTCGAAGATCTCGAAGGGACCGCCATGGGGCATGACCACCATTGGCAGAGGTTTGTCGCCCCCGCTGCGCGGCAACGTGAGATACCCATGCAGTGGCACCCCGTCACGTGCCTGCAGTGCAATCGGCTGCACGGTGGCCGTGCGCTCGGGGTCGAACCAGTCGCGCCGACTGATCACATGCTGGGCTTTTTTCTCTTGCGTATCGAACACGTAGAAATCGCCAGGGTTGCTGCCCGAATAGGCTTCCAGCATCACGTAGCGGCCGTCTTTGGTGCTGGAGGTCACGCACACCGCATTGCCGGCAAAGGCCGCCTCCAGACTGTGATACATCCGCGCTTCGGCACCATGCTCGTCGAAAAAGCGGCTGGGTGGGCGGTCGGCCATGAAAATGGCGCCGACCGGAATGCTGGTGTCGTTGCGGTAGATGATCTCCAGTGGGTCGGCCACCACGCCACGCAGCACCTGCTCACGGCGATCGGCCTGGATGTCCCAGCCGACGAGCGCATCGGGGCCATTGGCACTTTGCACGCGCAAATACGCAATGCGCTCGTCTTGCGAAAAACCCAGCGGTGTTTCGACATGGCCACTGACCTGCTCGTCATTGATCAGCGTCCATTCGTCGCCGGTGCCCTTGCGGTAATACAGCTTGCTCACGTTGTCTGAGCCGGCCCCCTGCGCAAAGCGCACCTGCCCCTGATGGTCGGTGGTGAAGCTGGCGCGCTGAATCGGCGCACGCGCCAGCGGGAGGCGGCGGCCGGTGGTGACGTCAAGCTTTTCTGCGCGGGTATAGGGATCCTGCCCCGACATCGGCCAGATCGCCACGATCACGCTGCGGTCGTCGTCGAGCAAGGAATCGGTCAGGAATGCGGCCACCGCTTCGGTCTTCTTGACCTTGATGTTGGTGCCAAGGCCGGTGCCGCGTGCGCGGTAACTCACCAGCAACTCGACTCCGGTGCCATCGGCATTGATGGCATACAGCTCGCCGGTCGGCAGCGGCTTGTCGAGCAGGCCGTACTTCTGTGCAACGGAAATCAACACGCGGGTGTCGCTGACCCAGGCGAAATCGCTCACGTACGTGTTTTTTTCCAGCACGAAAGTGGCACCGATGCTGTTGTCCGAACGCCGCATGATCGGAAGGGCGGTCTTGTCTTCCATCGGCACGGTCGCAGCGAAATACGCACCGCTGAGCGATAGCTTGATGTCGGCGAACTTGTCTTTTTTGATGTAGGCGCCGACATCCACCTGCGCAGTGGCAGTGCCGGCCGCCATCAGCAGCACCAAGGCCGCAGGAAAGATCCATTTCCGCATGTACTGCTCCGTGTTGTAGGCAAACCGAGTGCGGAATCCAGCAGCAATCCATTCACCTAAAAAGCGTCAATGGAAATCGCGCGAGGGCAGCTGCATGTCGCCGAGCAGGTTGCTGAGGTCGTACAGGTCGCCGGCGATGAGATGCTCTACACCGTCCACGCGTTCCCAGCGACCGCGCACGGCGAGCAGGCGCGATTCCAGCAGCGCGCGGCGGCGACGCAGCGCAAGGTGCGGCCAGACGATGACATTGATCATGCCCTGTTCGTCTTCCAGGGTGACGAAGATGGTGCCCTTGGCGGTGGCCGGGCGCTGGGTGACCAGGCCGGCCACATGGACGCCGCTGCCATGGCGGCGGCCCTGCAATTCGCGCAGACCCAGGATGCGGCGCTGGCGCATCTGCGGGCGCAGCAGCGCCATTGGATGCTGGCGCAGACTCAGGCCGACCGAGCGGTAATCGGCCAGGATTTCTTCGCCCGCGCGCGGTGCTTCGAACTCCACCGGGCGTTCTTCCGGGCTGCCCGGCAGCAACGGGCGACGCGCCTCCACACCGGCCATCGCCCAGCGCGCGGCGTTGCGGTTGCCCACCAGGCCCCGCAGGGCGCCGGCTTCGGCCAGGGCCAGGCGCGCTTTTTCGTCGAGTGCCGCGCGCAGGCACAGGTCGCCGATGTCGGCGAAAACCTGCTGCGTGCGTGCAGCGACAATGCGATTTGCCACCACTTCCGATAACCCGGCAACTTGCCGCATGCCCAGCCGGATCGCCGGTTGTTCGCCGGGATCGGCAGCGCTGCGCCACGGCCGGCCGCCGACCAGGGTGTTGTCCCAGTCGCTGTGCAGCACGTCCACAGGCAGCACCTCCACGCGTTCGCGTTCGGGACTGCCGCGGCGCGCATCCTGCACGATCTGGCTGGCCGAATAAAAACCCATCGGCTGCGCGTTGAGCAGCCCGCAGGCGAAGGCGGCCGGTTCGTGGCGTTTGAGCCAGCAGCTGGCATAGACGAGTTTGGCGAATGAGGCGGCATGGCTCTGCGGAAAACCGTAGGAACCGAAACCCTTGATCTGTTCGAAGATCTGGTCGATGAAGCTGGAGGCGTAGCCCTTAGCCTCCATCAATGCGCGAATGCGCACGCGATGCGATTCCATATCGCCACCGCGGCGCCAGGCCGCCATCGAACGGCGTAGCTTGTCGGCCTCGTCAGGGTCGTAGCCGGCGTGGATCACCAATTCCATGACCTGCTCCTGGAACAGCGGAATCCCCAATGTCGGCCCGAGAATTTTCTCGACGCCTTCGGAGGGATAGTTGATCAGGCTCTTGTCTTTGCGACGTTGCAGGTACGGATGCACCATGTCGCCCTGGATCGGACCAGGTCGCACGATCGCCACTTCGATGACCAGGTCGTAGAACTCTGCCGGTTTGAGCCTTGGCAGCATCGCCATCTGCGCACGCGACTCGATCTGGAACACGCCGACCGTATCGGCGCGCTGGATCAGCTTGTAGGTCGCCGCATCTTCATCCGGCAAGGTCGCCAACGCATAGTCGCGATGACGGTGGCCACGCACCAGGTCCAGCGTCTTGCGAATGCAGGTCAGCATGCCCAGGGCCAGGCAATCGACCTTGAGCAACTTCATGGTTTCCAGATCGTCCTTGTCCCACTGGATGATGGTGCGGTCGGCCATCGCGGCGTTTTCCACCGGCACCAGCAACGATAACGGCTCGTCGGAGATGACGAATCCGCCCACGTGCTGCGACAGATGCCGTGGGTGATCGCGCAGGTGTTCTGTCACGAGCAGGATCTTGGTGATCAGCGGATTGGCCAGATCGAAGCCGGCTTCTTCGATGCGCTGCTCCATCGGTGTTTCGCCATTGCCCCAGCCGTAGCAATTGGCCAGCAAGGCAATCTGGTCCGGTGGCAGACCGAAGGCCTTGGCCACATCGCGCACCGCGCTCTTGCCGCGATAGCAGATCACCGTCGCCGCCAGCGCTGCGCGTTCGCGCCCGTATTTGGTATAGACGTATTGCAACACCTCCTCGCGGCGTTCGTGCTCGAAATCCACGTCGATATCCGGCGGCTCGTGACGGGCCTTGGACAAGAAGCGCGAGATCAGCAATCGCGTCTTGCTCGGATCGACCGAGGTGATGCCCAGTGCATAGCAGACTGCCGAATTTGCTGAAGATCCACGCCCCTGACACAGGATCTCTTTGGAACGCGCAAACCGCACCACATCCTGTACCGTCAGAAAGAACGCCTCGTATTCCAGTTCGGCGATCAATGCCAATTCGTTTTCGATGTCGTCGCGTATTTTTTTCGGCGCCCCATCCGGCCAGCGCTCCCGTATCCCGATTTCGCTGAGCTGACGCAGATAACTGGCAGGCGTATGGCCCTGCGGCACCAGTTCCCTGGGATAGGTATATTGGAGCTTGGAAATATCGAAGGTACAACGCTGCGCCAACTCCACGGTGGCCTGCAACAACGCATCCGGGTAGATATTGCCCAACGCGCGCCGGGTGCGCAGATGCCGCTCGCCATTGCGGAACAGGTGTGCGCCGCACTCGGCCAACGGCAGCGTGTGGCGAATGGCGGTCAAGGTGTCTTGCACGATGCGTTCGCGACGCTGCGCCATATGCGCATCGCCGCTGGCCAAGGCGGTCATGCCCAGTTGCTGCGCCAGCGCCTGCAGAACCTGCAGGCGCGCGGCATCGTCCTGTTCGCGATGCAATTCCACTGCCAGAAACGCCCGCTCGCCGAATACCTGCCGCAACCAGGCGCCCTGCTCCGCCTGCGGCTGCGCGCCGGGGAGCCACAGCGCAAACACGCCCGGCACCACGTCGCGAAACTGCGCCTGCACCTCGGCACGCCCCAAGCGATAGGCGCCCTTGCTTGCCGCACGCCGCGCGGTCGTGATCAACCCGCACAGCTGCGGGTAACCGTGGGCGTTCTCCACCAGCAGTACGAAACCGGTGCCATCGACCAGGGTGAATTCGCTGCCGACAATCAACCGCACGCCGGTGACACGCGACGCTTCCAGGCCACGCACGATGCCGGCCAGCGAGCACTCGTCGGTAATGGCCAAGGCGCTGTAGCCGCAATGCTGCGCGCGTGCGAACAACTGCTCGGCACTGGAGGCACCACGCAGAAACGAAAAGTCCGACAGGCAATGCAGCTCGGCATATGCAGGCAGCCCATCGGCCTGCTGCGCATGGACGATATCGTCATTGGCCGCGCGCAGGCGTGCAGCCACATTCCAGGCGCGCGGCATGCGCCCGCCGGGCGTGTCGCGGTCCACACCATCGACGGCGTCATCCCAGCTCATGGATGCTGGGTGCCTTCAACAGCACCATGCTGTATCGCACGAGCTTTGCAGTGGACGACGGATCGTGTCGTTGCAGCCCCTGCTGCATTTTGCCTGGAGACCCGGCGCCTGCAGCGTGCCCCCAAACCGCAACCAGCAGCCAGGCAGCGCGCGCTCGGATCCTGCAATGGCATCCCTGCGCTCACGCAAACCACCCATGCAGCATCCAGCCGTCCACCCGACCGGGCGCGGCGAATGCCCAGCCACGCCGGCCGCGTGCAGTCTCCACCACGTAGTAATCGCGACGCGCTTCATCGTCGTCCCACCAACCGCTTTCCAGCCGTTCCGGGCCGGACACGATGCGCAGGTGCGGGTCGTGCAGCGGCACCGGCTGCGGCAGCAACCAGGTGGGGCGCGGCGGACGCGACGGCGCAGCGGCTTCGCGCACCGCATCGCCGATGGCGCGACGCCAGGCGCGCTCCGGGCGCGGGTCGTCGGCCGGCAAGACGCGATATACCGCGCCATCGCCAAGCCGTGCGCGCAGGCGCTCGCGCAGTTGCGGCCACTCCACCGATTGCTGCGCACGTTGATCGGACAGGTCGCGCATGGCCGGCACGAACGGTGGCAACTGCCGTGCCAGCAAGCGCATCGCCACCACCGGCCGCGGAATCTCCACCCGCTCCAGCCGGTTGCGGGCCAGCTCGAACAGCAAGGCCGGCGCGCGTTCCGGCGTGAGCAGGCCGATCTCTACATCGGTCGCGCCTTCTTCGTGTTCCAGGCGTAATAAAAACCGCTGCACGCCGCCATCACGAATGGACAGATACGTGCACAGGTCGCCGATCAGCCGGCGCAATGGGAACAACAGCGCCGGATGCGTTTCCACCTCATAGCCCAGCTCCACGCGGTGGTCGAAGTGGTCTGGCGGCGCATAGCACTCCAGCGGGTCGTTGACCTGCCCGTAGAGGCGATCCAGATGATCGAGCAGGCCCGCACCAAAACGCCGGCGCAACCCGTCGCGCGGCAAACCACGCACCGCCGCGAGCGTGCGCACGCCCATGTGCTGCAGGCGCTCGCCGGCATTGTCGGGCAATGCAGCGCGGCGCACAGGCACCTTGTCGAGCGTGCTGTGCAGGGCCGGCAATTGCGTCACCACCATGCCGTCGCGCAGGCCGGCCAGCACGCGTGCGGCGCGCGGCGTGGGTGCCAGCGCAAGCCGGTGCTGGAAGCCCAAGGCCTGCAGCTCATCGCGCAGGCGACGTTCGAAGCGCGGCCAGGGGCCGAACAGGCGAAAGCTGGCACCGGCTTCCAGCACGATGGCGCGCGACCACTGCTGGCTGACCAGCGAGCTATGCCGATACGCCCAGGCCGCGAGAAACCGCTGCGTGCGTGCTTCGTTTTGCGCGTCGTAATCGATGGTGCGCACCTGGGTCATCAAGGCATGCGCCGCCGATAGCCGCATGCCGGCCTTCAGCCCAGCCGCGCCTGCGGCAGCATTGACCGAATGCAGGCTGCGCAGCTGCGCCGGGCCTTCCACCAGCACCAACGGTGCGTCCGGCTCTTCCAGGCGCCGAAGGACAGCGTCCAGCGCCAGCTGCGGCAATAAGATGCAGGCCCACAACATGCGCGCGCCTCAATGCGCCAGCCGCAACGGCTGCGACGGCACCTGCCCGCCGCGGCACTTGCGCACCTGCCAGGCATCGCGCTCGGGCAGGAATTCCAGCCGCAAGGCCGCCGGCGATGCATTCACCGCATGGCGGCGGTCGCGCAGCGCGAAGGCGCAGCAGTTGCCGCTATCGGCCGCCACCTGCAACCGGCGCAGCGCACGCACATCGCCGGTCTGCGGCCAGCCCAGTACCGCAGCGCATGCGCCGCTGCGCAAGCATTGTTCGAACGCCCATAGCGCTTCGCGCGGCTCGGCCTGCACGATTTCCAGATGCTCCAGCACCACCCCGCCAGCCTGCCAGGCCGGCGCGTAAGGAATGAACGGCGGCGCCACCAGCACCACCCGGCTGCTGCTGGCGGTCATGCGTGCCAGCGTGGGCAGCAACAAGGCGATCTCGCCGATGCCATGCGCAGGCAACAACAACTCGGTCAAGGCGCGCCGCGGCCAGCCACCATCGGGCAGCAACGCATCCAACGCCGCATGCCCAGTGGATTCACCGCCATTGGCGGTGGCCGTGCCCTGGCCCGCGCGCCAGACCGTGCGCGCGGCCAGCAGGGCGTCCAGCGGCAGTGCCACGGCCGCATTGCCGTCCTGTCTGATGCGCGCCGGCTCCTGGCTTATCTCAGCCCTGCCGGATCAGGCCGCAGTACAGCCCTTCGATCGCGAAGTCGGCATCGGCCGCCACCACGATCGGCGCATGCGCGCGATTGCGCGGCAGCAGGCGGATAGTTTCGGCGCCGCGTTCCAAGCGCTTGATGGTGATTTCGCCATCCACCCGCGCCACCACGATCTGCCCGTCGCGCGCCTCGTTGCTGCGGTGCACGCCCACCAGGTCGCCATCCAGGATGCCGTCGTCGATCATCGAATCGCCCTGCACTTTCAGCAGGTAATCCGGGCGCAGCGAGAACAGCGCGCGGTCCAGCCAGAGCTGACGCTCCAGGCCGATATCCGCCCCGATCGGTAGGCCTGCAGCCACTCGCCCCAACACCGGCAAGGCCAGCAATGCATCGCGACCGGCGCCACCCGGCATGCGGATGCCACGTTTCTGATTGGGCAGCAGCTCGATCAACCCGGCGTCAGCCAGCGCCTGCACGTGCTTTTGTGCGGCATTGCGCGAGGCAAACCCGAAGGCGTGCGCGATCTCGGCCAGACTGGGCGAGACGCCCGCCTGGGCCTGCTCCTGCAGAAACACCAGCACGGCGGCACATTGAGGGGAAAGCGATGGCATCGGGGCGCGGCAGCAGGACGGGACAAGGTGTACATTTGTACACCCATCGATCGCAGCAGGCGAGACTGGCTTGCTGAGCCGCTTCAGCACGCCACTTGCGACAGGCTAACGGCAAGGTTATAACTTTCGTATCAACGTGAGAATGCCGCCATGAAACTCAAGATCACCGCCATCGGCAATTCCGCCGGCGTCATCCTGCCCAAGGAACTGCTGGCCCGCCTGCGCCTGGGCAAGGGCGACGAACTCTATGCACTGGAAACGCCCGACGGCATCAAGCTGACCGCCTTCGACCCGACGTTGGCCGCGCAGATGGATGTGGCCGAGCAGGTGATGCGTGAGCGCCGCACCTTGCTCAACAAACTGGCGCAGTAACGCACACGCATGATCATCTGGATCGAGCGGCCACTTGTCTTGGCTATTCACGACCGCCAGCTGGCCGAACATGGTGGCGGGAGCGGTGTGCGCGACGATGCGTTACTCGACTCAGCCCTTGCCAGACCTAAACAACTATCGGCATATGGCGACCCACCTCCGGACTTGGCGGCGCTAGCAGCGAGCCTGGCGTATGGCCTGGCCCGTAATCATCCATTTGTCGACGGCAACAAGCGCACCGCAGCGGTGGCCTGCGAGACTTTCATCGTGCTCAATGGAGCCACCTTGCAGGCAGGTGACCTGGAACTCTATGGTTTTTATATCGGTCTGGCAGATGGTTCGCTCGATGAAGAAGCGTGTGCAGCATGGCTACGTCCACGGTTGCAATCCCGGCACCAGCAACGCGTACATGAGTCGGCACCGAACTACGGCTGAGGTGAAAGACATGTCGCATTAGACCCGCTACTCATGCCTGATGCGCGGACGCCTATTTGCTGGATTCTAGAAGCGGCTACAAAAACGGCTGCGCAGCGAACAGGCGGGCAAGGTCGGTACCCGAGACGGCGTGTACCACTCATCCTCCAACGACTCCGCTCCGTCCATGCGCACCTGAAAACTGCTCGCCACGTTAGGTCGCCGCGCTAAGCGTCCTTGGCTTCGGCACGCTTGCGCGTCGCCGCCGCTTTCTTCGCGGCGGCCTTGCGTACGGCCGGGCCCTTGGTCTTTGCCGCCTTCTTTGCTGCCGTCGAACGGTCGCTGGCAGTGCGTTTTTTTGCGGCACGCGTGGTCTGTTTGGACCATGCCTTTTTCCCCACCGTCTTCTTGGCGGCAATGCCCTTGCTGGCGGTCTTGAGGGCTTTCTTGGCACCGGCCGAGCGCGTGGGCGACACCGGCTTTTGGGACGTTGCAGCGGCCTTGTCCTGTGCAGCTTTTTTCTTGGTGGCCTTGGACGCGGAACCGGGCGGTGCAACGTCCACGCCATCGCGGCGCGCCTTGGACAAGCCGATCGCAATGGCCTGCTTGGTGCTTTTCACACCGTGCGCGCCTTCGCGTACCTGTTCGGATTTCTTCTTTAACATATTCGCCGGCCTGGGTACTGGCCGCCTTTCCTTCGTGCTTGTCCTTGGAGGCAGCGCGGCGCGTCTTGGCCTGTGGCATGGCACTTCTCGGCTGTGGATGTCGGCTCGATGTAACAAGCGCAGCGTCAATGCACAGTGGGCGCGATACTCACCTGGCGTTGAAGCGTGCCTGGCGCCCCGCCACCACATGCACTTGCACAGCGACTGACCGCATCAGCGTCTCCCGCACAGACCTGTGCAACCGCCCGTCGACCACACTACGCCTCACCTGCCGGTAGCGGTTCGCCTTGCGCATCGTAGGCAGGCGGGTGATAGAAGTTGACGGTCTTCAGCGGTGTGTTCCCGGTATTGCGGATCTCGTGCGTCTCACTGCGCTCGATGGCGATCAGGCTGCCGGCCCGCAGTGCATGCGCCTGCCCCTCGATCACTGCCTCGCCGGTGCCGTCCACCACGTACAGCCATTGATCGGCACCACGGTGGCGATTGTCGGGCCCGCCTTCGCCCTGGCCCGGTGCAATCACCATTTCAGCGGCTTGCACCTGGCGCAGCGAAAACAGCACCTTGAATGCGTCGGTCAATGTCAGTTGTGCAATTTGCATAAGGCACTCCTCAGGTTGAGGCGATGCTGAGGCGATGCACGTCAACGTGCTGGCAACAATGCTCGGCGGTTGCGGCAATACCAAGCCCAAATGTGTTCAGGCAGATGTGCCTGCACGGGTAAATCCAATGTGCGGTCACCATCGAGTACATCGCGCAGCGCCCGTTGCGCCGGCGTGGGGCCGGTCAGTCCATCCAGTTCATCCGCACTCAACTGCACCGCGGCCCAGTCGTAGAGCCGATCGATACGCTGGGCCATCGCCGCCTGCAGCCAATCGCGCAACACGAACACGCGATACCCTTGCTGCTGCAATCCGGCCACGGCATGTTCCAATGCATCGCCCACGCCCCGAAACCATTCGGTATGCCCACCGGCCACTGCGCGGATCGCCATCGGCGCCGGTGCATTGTGCGCAAGCAGCGGGCGCCGCAGTTGCAGCTCGAGATCGCGTGCATCGCGCTCGTGCTCGGTTTCCACCAGCAGCCCCTGCTCCAGATCGAAAAAATCGAACCAGCGCGGATGCAGGCTACCGATGCGCCCCAACGGATCGCGCGAGAAACCGATCTTGCAATGGTCTTCCCACTGGCACGGGAACACATAGGTGAAGCAACGTCCGTCGATGGCCACTGGCGTGCTGCTACGTGCGCGCACGCTCATCGGCGGGCTGCATGCGCTTGGATCGGCTGCACCGCGTGCGCATCCTCCGGCATTGGTTCCCAGCCGAACACGCTGCGCCCGCCATAGCGATGCGAATCGCGACGTTCCTGCGCGATGTAGTTTTCCACCGTCGGCCCTTGTGCGCTGGCTTCGAGCCGACGCGCCTGTGCGTCCAGCCGCGCGATCGCCTGCAAGCGTTCGTCGTTGCCCAGTTTGGCCTGCTGCATCGCTTGCTTGAGTACGCCGATGGTGTGATCGAGCACGCGTGTGGGCACCGGGAACGGTTGCCGGTCCTTGCCGCCATGCGCAAGCGAAAAGCGCGCCGGGTCGCTGAAACGGCATGGGGTGCCGTGCATCACCTCGGCCACCATCGCCAGCGAACGCAACGTGCGCGCACCCACGCCAGGCACTTGCAGCAGCGCGGTGAAATCGCGCGGCCTGGCTTCGGCGGCGGCGGCAAGGCTGGCGTGCAGTCGTCGCGTGATCACGTTTTCGCTGCGCACGTCATGATGGTCGGGCATGGACAGATGCGGTTGTTGCGCCGGGTCCCAGGCGTGCCCGGCGAACAGATCGCCGGTGAGCGGAGCTTGCGTCGCAGGCGCCTCTACACCGGCAATTTGTTGCCATTGGCGTGCCAGCCGGTCCGGCGCTGTGCTGCGCAGCAGCTCCACCTGTGCATCGCGCGAGGCAGCGGCGCGGTGGTCGGCAAGATTGACGATGTTGCCTTGATGCGCGCCATCGATGGCAGCATGCGGCGCATCCACAAAACTGCTCAGGCCTTCGGAGAGCCAGTGATACCTGCGCGCCTGCTTGCGCTGCCCGTGCATGCCTTGCTGCACCACCACCCAGCGGCCGTCGTCGCTGACGATGAACCCATGCAGGTAGAGATCGAAGCCGTCCTGCACGGCAGTGCTGTCCACCTTGGCGACCAGGCGGCTGGCCTGTGCCAGTGCGGCGCCGTCCAGCCCGACCGCATCGCCCACTGCCAGCAATTCGGAAGGCGTGGCGCGCGAATGCCGGTCGCGCCCGCCACAGACATGAACGCCCAGTTCGCCGGCCAGCGGCGTCAACCCGCGCTTGAGCGCGCCGATCACGCTGGTGGTAATGCCGGACGAATGCCAGTCCATGCCCATGACCGCACCGAACGACTGAAACCAGAACGGATGTGCAAGCCGCCGCAACAATTCATCGCGCCCATAGCTGTGCACGATCGCCTCGCACATCACTGCGCCAAGCCGCGTCATCCGCTCAGCCAACCAATGCGGAACGCGACCGCCATGCAAGGGAAGATCCGCACTGCCACCACGCCGGCTCATTGCTGCCACCTTTTGTCCATGCGGGCAGGATAACGTCGGCACGTCGCAACAGCTGGGACACAAACGCGCTAACGCGTGCGGAAAGCTGACGAATTCAGCCTTGGCGCCAGTCGCAGCCGTGGTCACTTTGCGTTGACCACAGCGCCGTCAAGGTGGTGGTCCTTCTCCTCAGCCATCGCCACGGGGTTCGCGTGACTGCCACACCCGCCACTGCCCATGACACGACGCCGGCCACTGCCACCATCAGTGCGCCGACCTACCCGGTCAACCTGCGCATCAACGGTCAGCCTTATCACTTGCAACTCGAAGCCTGGGTGAGCCTGCTCGACCTGCTACGCGACCGCCTCGACCTCACCGGCACCAAGAAGGGTTGCGACCATGGCCAATGCGGCGCTTGCACGGTGCTGGTCGATGGCCGCCGCATCAACAGCTGCCTGACTCTGGCCGTCATGCAGGACGGTGCCGACATCACCACCGTCGAAGGGCTGGCCGACGGCGACGCACTGCATCCGCTGCAACGCGCCTTCATCGCCAACGACGCATTTCAGTGCGGCTATTGCACCCCGGGGCAGTTGTGCTCGGCGGTGGGCTTGATCAATGAAGGCAAGGCGCACGACCGCGACCAGGTGCGTGAACTGATGAGCGGCAATATCTGCCGTTGCGGTGCTTATCCGCAGATTACCGATGCCGTGATGGAAGTGCTGGGCAAGCCCAGCGACAGCAGCGACAGCGCGGCCACTCCGTGGACACCCGGGACGGTGCCGGCATGATTCCGCTCACCTACACACGCCCGGACACCGTCGATGCCGCACTCGGCGCTATTGCAGTGCGCAGCGGCGACGCGCAGCCGGTGCCCTCCGAGGCACCGGTACGCTTCATCGCCGGCGGCACCAATCTGACCGACCTGATGAAACTGCAGCTGATGCGACCCAGCAGCCTGGTCGACATCAATCGGCTACCGCTGGACAGCATCAGCACCCAACCCGACGGCGGCCTGCGCTTAGGTGCGCTGGCGCGCAATGCCGACACCGCGTATCACCCGGAGGTGGAGACGCGTTACCCCTTGTTGAGCGCGGCGATTCTGGCCGGCGCTTCGCCGCAGATCCGCAACATGGCCAGCAATGGCGGCAACATGCTGCAGCGCACGCGCTGCATGTATTTCTACGACCATGCCACCCCCTGCAACAAACGCGACCCGGGCGCCGGCTGTTCGGCCATTGGCGGGCTGACCAAATACAACGCCATTCTCGGCACCAGCGCGCATTGCATCGCCACGCACCCATCGGATATGTGCGTAGCATTGGCCGCGCTGGATGCAGTGGTGCATGTGCAGGGCGCCAAGGGCACACGCGACATTGCGTTCGCGCAGTTCCACCGCCTGCCTGGCGATCACCCGGAACTGGATAGCACCTTGGCGCCGGACGAACTGATCGTGCATATCGATCTTCCCGATGCGCAGCGCTTCGTTGCGCACAGCGCCTATCTCAAGATCCGCGAGCGCCTCTCCTACGCGTTCGCGCTGGTGTCGGTGGCGGCCGCGTTGGATCTGGCCGAAGACGGCAGCATCCGAGAGGTGCGCGTTGCCCTGGGCAGCGTGGCGCACAAACCCTGGCGCAATGCCGAGGCAGAGGCACAGCTGGTCGGCCAGCCGGCCAATGCCGACACCTTCGGCCGCCTGGCCGATGCGCTGCTGCAGGGCGCGCAACCGCAGGGCGAAAACGCCTTCAAGCTGCCGCTGGCACGCCGCGCCATCGTGCGCGCATTGAGCGTTGCGCGCGAGGGCACCATCGACAACCGCGGGCGCACCAGTGCGCTGGAGGAATCGCCATGAACGCACGCAGCCCCGACCTGTCCGACAGCGAGCTGACCCCATCTGTTGCCGACAGCGGCACCGGCTATCGCCCTACCGGCACCGGCGTCACGCGCATCGACGGACGCGCAAAAGTCACCGGCCAGGCCCGTTATGCCGCCGAATGGCCGGTGCCGGATCTGGCCTATGGCGTGGTGGTCAACAGCAGCATTGCCAAGGGTGAGATCGTTGCCTTCCATCTGGATGCAGCGCGTGCAGTCCCCGGCGTGCTGGAGATCGTCACCCACGAAAACCGCCCGCACATGCGCGGCATGGACCTGTTCTACAAGGACATGACGGCACCGGCCGGCTCGCCCTTCCGTCCCTTGTACGACAATAAGATCCTGTACAGCGGCCAGCCCATCGCGCTGGTGGTTGCCGAGACCTTCGAAGCGGCGCGCCACACCGCGCATCTGGTGGAAGTGGAGTTGTTGCAGGACCCGCACGACACCAATCTGATGACCAACCTGGACCGTGCACATACGCCCAAGCCGCTGAAGGCCGGATTTTCGCCGCCGCCCAAGGACAAGGGCGATCCGCAGAACGCGTTCGACAATGCTGCCTGCCAGGTACAGGCCGACTACTGCAGCGGCGTGGAGCATCACAACCCGATGGAGTTGTTTGCGTCCACCGTCATCCGCGATACCGACGGCCACTTCACCATTTACGACAAAACCCAGGGCTCGCAGAACAGCCGTTGGTATGTCTCGCATGTGTTTGGGCTGAGCAAGCGCAAGGTGACGGTGCGCAACCCGTACGTGGGCGGCGCGTTCGGCTCCGGGCTGCGCCCGCAGTATCAACTGCCGCTGGCGGTGATGGCGTCGATCCTGCTGGATCGCTCGGTGCGTGTGGTGCTGACGCGGCAACAGATGTTCACCTTCGGCCACCGCCCGGAAACGCTGCAGCGGCTCAAGCTCGGCGCAGACCGCGATGGCACCTTGCGCTCCATCTGGCATGAAGCGATCGCCGAAACCTCGCGCATCGAAGACTATGTGGAGGTAGTGGTCAACTGGAGCGGCCAGTTGTACGCCTGCGACAACGTGCACCTGGGCTACAAGCTGGTGAGTCTGGACCAATACAGTCCGATCGACATGCGAGCGCCCGGCGCCGCGCATGGGGTGCACGCGCTGGAAGTGGCGATGGACGAGCTGTCCTATGAGGTCGGCATCGATCCGTTGGCGCTACGCCTGAAGAACTACGCCGAGGTCAATCCGGCCGACCACAAGCCCTACTCCACCAAGGCGCTGCGCCAGTGTTACGAGCAAGGCGCCGAGCGCTTCGGTTGGGCGCAACGTCCCTTGCAACCGCGCGCGCGCAAGGAAGGCAGCGAATGGCTGGGCTGGGGCATGGCCACCGGGCAATGGGATGCGATGCAGATGTTCGCGCGCGCACATGCGGTACTGCATGCCGACGGCCGTTTGGTGGTCAGCAGCGCGGCCAGCGATATCGGCACCGGCACCTATACGGTGATGGCGATGATCGCTGCCGAGGCCTTGGGTCTGCCGCTGGAACAGGTGAGGTTTCAACTTGGCGACTCCACCTTGCCGGTTGCGCCGATCGAAGGCGGCTCCTCGCATGTCACCACGGTGGGCTCGGCAGTGGATGGCGTGTGCGGCAAGCTGCGTGGCCGGTTGCTACGGCTGGCACAGGCCCTGCCGGAGTCGCGTTTCGCCAAGGCCAAACCAGACGATGTGGTCTTTGCCGACGGCAAGCTCGCATTGCGGGCCGATGCCGGCAGCGCCATCGCCTTGACCGACTTGCTGCGCACCGCAGGGCTGGAGCAGATCGAAGACAAATTCCTGCTGCTGCCGAACGTACTCAAGCAACGCAAGTACACCCGTGCCACGCATGGCGCCGTGTTTGTGGAAGTCCGGGTGGATGAGGAGCTTGGCACAGTGCGGGTCACCCGCGTGGTCAGCGCAATTGCCGCCGGGCGCATCCTCAATCCGATCACCGCACGCAGCCAGATCGTTGGCGGCGTGGTCTGGGGCATTGGCCAGGCGCTGCACGAGCACACCCAATCGGACCATCGCTTCGGCCGTTTCATGAATCACGACCTGGCGCTGTATCACGTCTCCGCCAACGCCGACATCCACGACATCGATGTGATCTTCGCGGACGAAGACGACCTCGTCGTGAGCAGCCTGGGGGCGAAAGGTGTCGGCGAAATTGGCCTGGTCGGTGTTTCGGCGGCCATCTGCAACGCCATTTTCCACGCCACCGGCAAGCGCATCCGCAGCACGCCGATGACGCCGGACAAGGTGATGGCGGACTGACCTGCGTGGCACGTTGCGCCTGTATGGATGCATGGCGCAGCGATAAGATAGCTTACGAAAACGTGCCGCTTCTCTCATTGGTCACGACGATGGGCCCAATGCATTCGGTGCACTGGGCCCATCGTGTTATCGCAGCGGTGCAGCGTCGAGTGTGAGCGGTGCTGTAAATGCCAGTCGCCGCATCAGCGTCGCGCGGACTTCTTCTTGCCTGATGCCTCGCCAGCACCTATGCGCACCGTGGCCACGGCCATGGTGATCTGGCCGGCAACAGCCGCCTCAAGACCGACTCGTTGTTGGCCGACGCTTTCAGGCTGGTTGGTCGCAAGCGGCAGGATTTGGTCGAGATCTTCGGCCGACATTACGCTGCCTCTGCACACATGCGGGCGCAACAGCTGCACCAGCGTGTCTTCCAGCTGCTGGTAAAGCGCATCCAATGCTTCGGGCGCATGCACGCCGCAATTGCTGACCAGTGCCGTTTTCCGAATCGACCACCGCCGCTACGGCTTCAACCACCCATATATCGAACAGATGTCGTAGTTCGGTCTGCAGGTCCTATGTGTCGCGCACGCGGTTTCGGCCACTTATCAGTTCCGCTGTCGCGCGACCAGTGGCGAAGAACGCCGCCGAATGACAAACCCCAGCCTGCCGCAGGTCGTGGAGCGCTGCGCCTTCGATCACCCGCTATCCAAGCGCTGCAGACCACAGGTAGCAGCCGCGCGCAGTGCCGACGTGGCGCTGCTGGCGCCCGGTGAGCCGCTGAGCTATTCCGGCCACAACGCCGACCTTGGAGCGAGGCCTGTTCGATGGGTGGGTGGCACAGTCGACCGACGCTACCGGTTGTGTCGGCCAGTTTTGAACAGCTGACCTGATGCACGCTGCGATGACCAGCGTGCTGCGCGGGCCGTCGGCACGGTCCGTCTATGTGGTCGCTACGTCGCGATCACCCTCGGCTACACGCGCCTGATTGACACTCCAACCCGCGGCGCCCCGCCGCTGGTCTCGCGCCCTCCTGTCATGCAGCACACCCGCGCATCGCATGTACGCCTGCGCGGTCAGGACGGCATTCAGGCGTGCCCGGCGCACCAGGCTCATTGCTTATCGGCCAAGGTGATGTCATCGCCAGCATCGGCCGCTGGCGCGGCATCGTCGCCGGAGCGTGCGCTCAACATTGCCAGCATGGCAGCCCGCGCCTCCTCACCGAGGTCGTGCGCACGTGTCATGGTTTGCCGTGCTGCACGTGTCTGTGCATCGATGTCGCCTAACGCATCGGCTTCTTCAGCCAGCCTGGCGCGCACGCCGTGCGCTAACGACACCAGCGCACCGATGCGATCGCGTGTCTCTGCCGATTGCTGCTGGATCCTGTTCAGCTTCGTTTGCGCCTCTTCGATTGCCCGTACCGCCTCATCCTCGCTGGCGGTGTCGTTCGCCGACGCATCGGTGCTCGTGGCCTGCATTTGCAATACACTCAGCGCTTGGCGTCGGATGTCGGCATCGCGCTCGGCATCTTCGACAGACTGACGCCCTAGCTCAGACACGCGCTGCAGATCCTCCAGACGCTGCAACAGGTCGTCCAACCTGTCGTCCAGGTCCTGCAGTTGCGCCTCTTGCGCGTCATACGCCTCCGCGGTGTGACGCAGAAGGTAGTCGATCGCTGCAATCAAGGACGACTCGCTTTGTGCAGCCTGCCGCAGTAATTCGAACCCATGCTGAGCTACCGCAATCTCCTCCATTGCGCTGCGCCCGGCCATCAGCTGACTTAGGCGACCGTGCGCTTGGTCAAGCGCGTGCTCGGCCTGTGTCACCACCTCCCTGCAGGCGTGCAACGACCCAAGCGCTTGGCGCAAGCTCCACGGCGCGATCGCCGCTTCGGTGATGTCCTCGCCTGTTGGCGCAAGTCTGGCCAGCAAGCGGTCGATGCGTTCGCCTGCCTTGGCCTGTGCGAGCTCCACTGCCTCCATCAACGCAGCGCAGTTGCGGCGCTGCGCATCAACTCCAAGCGTTTGTTCTTCCAGGCGTGCCAATTCGCGCGTCAGCGCGCGTAGATGTGGGCCCTCCGGCAGCGTGCCCGTCTGCAGATACCGTTCAAATGCAAGCTCGCGCGCCTCCTGTAACCCTGGGCGCTCGCCCCGCGGAGAGACCGTGCCCGGTTGCGGCACTTGCGCCCGCTCAGGTTGCCCAAGCGCCTGCACGCCGGCCTGCTGCAGGCGGTCCAGCGGGCGGCGCAGCGCACGCGCACCGGCTTCGAGGACTTCCGCCCCTTCGATGCGGTCGTACAACCCGTAACGGAACTGAATCTCCGCCTCGAACAACTGGTGCGAGGCGACCGCAGTCGACGCCACATTGAGCAGCGGCAGACCGATACGGCTGGTGACCGGATTTTCGTCGGTATTATGAACGGCGATGGCCGCAAGCCGGTACAGATCCGGCGATTGCTGCGCAGCAACGAGAACGTCCTGCCAGGACATCCCGTCGCTGGACGCCGGCAATCCCAGTGCCACTGCGGCCTGCGCATGCTGCCTGGCGGCCAGCGCGTCGTTGATCGCCACCATCGCCTGCGGCCGCATCTCAAACACGAAACGAACCTGATTGACATACGGGATGTCCTTGAATCTGCGCAACACCTCATCCAGCCCGGGAATCTTGCGTCGTATCTCGGCAACGTCGCGCATCTTCTCGCCCAGCGCGCGGTGGCCGATGGCATGACTGATTACCGCGTCGAGCGATTCGCGTCCGAACATGTTGATCTCTACGCGGGCGCCGGGAATCACGCGCGCCCGCTGCTGGATGGCTGCAGCATCCTCCTGCCGCAGCTGATGCAGCATGTCGACCACTGCCGCGCGCTCGGCCGCCGTACCGCCTTTCCATAGCGATACCGCCGCTGCACCAGTCGCTTGCGCGGCGAGCGTCCGCTGTCGCGCCAGGGCTGCTCCGCCGAGTGCTGCGCCAGCTTCGATGGCCAGCGCGCCGGGACCCTGGATACGTTCGAGCGCCTTGCGCAGCAGCACACTGCGCTCTTCCGGCGTGGACGGATACTCCATCGCGCCCAGTTCGGCGCTGCTTTCTGGAAAAACGGCCTTGAGACGTGCGCGCAACGTGTCCCATCGATGCCGCGTCACTGGCTGCGCGGCATGCGTATCCAGGGTGCGCTTGTAGCTGGCAGTGCCCAATAACGGACCGGTGCGCGTATCGTCCAGTATTGCGTCGGTTGGCAACTGCACGTCGCTAGACGCCATCCGCATACCGGCCAGCTGCAGCGTGCCGGCACCGGTGACGGCATTGACCAGCCGTTTGAAATTGCGTCCCAGTACCGAAGTGAATGCGCCACCTAAATTGATGCCGGCATTGACCTCGGCATTGATGCCGATGCGACCCTGAAATTCCAGGCCGATGATGTCTTGCCAGGCGTGGTCCAGATGCAATTCCATCTGGCTCCATTGCACACCGATCTGCGCCGTCATGCCGAACGGCACCGATACCGCAATCGCGCTGCGCGGACTGCCGGTGGCTGCGCCCTGTGCGGTGGGCTGCTTCGCACCGAAGGGATGCCTGACCGCCAGTGGATGCACAGCCACGTTGACGTTGAAGTTGAGCGACGCGTTGATGTTGGTTTCGAACAGATCCAGGCCGATCGCCCCATCATTCACGCCTGCGCGCAACAGGCGGGTGGTATCGCCGGCGTACCGGTCGAACAACAGTCTGGCAAATTCGGGGATGGTGTCCGGCGACAGGATGACTGCCGCGCCAACGCCATGTTGATAGGTTCCCCCCACGCCGAGATTGGCCGCGCCGCCCCAGGTTGCAGACACTGTTGGCCCCGGGGCGTCCACATACACATGTCCGCCGGTCACCGGGCCCGGTTCAAGATCGATGCTCAGGCCTGCGGTTGCGGACGCGGTAGCTTTTGCGTGGCGCACGAAGAAGGCCACCAAGCCCGCGTCGCCGTCCTTCGAATCGCCGATGCGCTCGACGCCCAGCGCGTGGATGGCCTCCCCCCCCATACCGACATTGATCGGATTTACATGCATCCATTGCACCGACCCCAGCGAGCCGCGCAGCTCGGCCGAGCGCACCCGAGTTGAGAAGAAGGTGCTGCGATTGAACAGATCCTGCAGCACATCGATCATGCGCGACGCCATTTCATCCGGGGCGCTCCCCGGCGGCAGGCCAAGACTCTTGAGCAACTGCAGCTGGCGGGCGCTGCCGGGCGTAGTGACCTCCGCCCGAAAGGTCGACACCACATCATCGAATGCCTCTAGTTCGTGCCAGGACGACAACCCCAACTTGGCCAGCGCATGCAGCCCTGACTGCTGCCGCCTGGCGTCGGCTGCCTCCAGCGCCTGCGCGTCGGCGACGCGCAGCAGCGCATCGTACTCAACCAAGCCTGCGAGCAGGCAGGCGCTGCGCAGCGCATTCGGCACATCTGCTGCGTTGCCGGCTTGATCCTGTTGGGCCGGCAAGGCGACCTGGGCGGTCTTGAGCCGATGGACGACCTCACGCAACTCGGCAAGCAGCGCATGCTCGATGTCGCTCAATGCCTGCGGATGTAACGATGCGCCACCAGCTAGCGCAGCGATGCAACGGTCAACTGCGGGCAGCAAATCGTGGGCTTGCCGGGGCCTCACGCGCCTAGCCGCGGAATGCACCCGCCGCCAAAGTTCGGCGACGCGATAGCTGGGATTCGAACTTGTCCGCTGGATGGAGGCACCGTCCGCCATGGAAAAATCGGCGGCCAGCGCGCCATCGCGGAATCCGATCTTGCGCAGATCGCGCAACAGCCCGGCCAAGGCCGTTTCGCGCAAGGCCAGCAGGCGCGCATTCTGTTCAGGCGAAAGCCCATCAACCGGTTGGCGCGGAGACGCCGCAGCGGCAATACGCACCTCGGCCAGGACAGGCAAGCTGTCGAACAGTTCCAGCGCAAGCGACTGGGCCTGCATCGCCTCCTGGCGGAAGCCGGCAAGCCGCTGTTGCTGCGGAGTGGATGGCTGTCTCACGCCGGTCCATCCGGCCAGCGTGCGCACAGCACCTCCGACCATGTCTGTCATCACTTGCGCGAGCGCGGTGGCCTGAGCGCGACCACTCTCGACCAGGACCTGCGCATTCGAGCTCAAACTTAACGGATCAGTGGACGTCGTGCCCAGCAAGGTCGTGCTGATCGCCGCGTCGTGGTCGGGCGTACTGATCCGACTTGCCTGCTGCTGGTTTATGTGGGCATTGGTACCGGACTGGGTACTGGCAGCGGCGACTTCCTCGGGTGACGGAGACGCGGCAACGCGTGCCGCCAGGAGGGTGCCATCTGCAGCCGTCATTGCTGGCAACACGGCGTGCCAACGCGCGCCCAGCTGCACCTGAAGTCGCCCGGTACGCGTACTGCGCAGCCCACGCGGTGGCGGTAGCGTCTGTGGCAAGGTGATCTGCACCGCATCCCACTGCCCGTGTTCTGCAAGCCGGTATAGCTGCACAGGCCCTTTATGAGGGTGGTCTAACGCATACAGCACATCGTCCAACCCGACCGCGATTGCCAGCGGGCATTGCAGCGGGGGGATGCTGCCGCGGTTGCCTTCCGCATCCACCTTGAGCAACGTTCCCGAAGCCGTCATCACTACCGCGCTGCGATCTGCATGCACTGCCGCCTGGACGATCTCTTCGTCAAAACGGGCGATTGGCTTGCAGCGCACCTCCACCACATCCGGCACCACGATGAGCGGCCCACCGGAAGGCGTGGTGGGCACCGCATCGGCCGCCAGCCAGGTGGTCCGCCCGGGAAGCGTGATGTCGACCAGTTGCGGCGGCGCAGCCAGCAACGCAAACACCGGCCGACGGTCGACGAAGCCACGCGCTCCGGTATGCAACGAGACAACGCCGGTGAGTGGAGCGCCATCGGCAAGCTTTAGCCGCTCCCATGGCTGGTCTGGCGCAGGCGAGTAGTGCAGCACCCCGTCCAGATGCCCCAGCCGGGCATGTCCATCCAGCACCACCGGCGACTGTATCGCCTCATCGGCGAGCAGCTGCAGCCCTTCGCTGCGCATCAGCAGAAGCGGGCGGTCGAGCATGAACGCCGGCTGGAATCTCGCTTGTCCTGCCGGCCGTTGCAACGCGATGCGGTGCCCGGTGCTGTCTTCCAGCACAAGATGCACACCGTTGTCGGTGGCAAGCCCGATGGACGTGACCGCCCATCCCTGTGAGCGCTCCAGCCGATCCGGCAGGGTCAGGCGCCGTGCAGCGATCGGCCCGGTTCCGCGCAGATCCGCCTCATACACGCGCCCCTTGTCATCGAGCATCAGCGCGATGCCGGCGTCAGGATGCGGCAGCGGCAACACATCGACCGGCACCGCAGGCGTCGGCTCGAAGGCTGGGTCGCCAGGCACCGGACGCAACAACTCCACCACCCGGTCGGGCATATCCTCATCGCAACGCCGGAACAGGCCATCATGCAGCAGGCATGGCCTGCCATCGGCATCGAAACGAAGCACGGCGCCGTCCGGTAGATCTCCGACGCTGACGGATATCTGATCACTGCCGGCGCGCCAGCAGTGAGCACCCGCCTGCAGATACACAGCGCCATCGGCCTGCAGGCCGAGCATGCGGATATCGGCAGCTGCACCGCACGCGGCAGGCAGCGGAACCGGTACCCAGCGCCCACGCGCATCGGCGCGATGCAGCTGGTTGGCACGACAGGTGAAACACTGACCATCGGTCGCCTGCCAGATACCGGTCAGCAGGCCAATCGGCGGCTCGGCAAGCTGGCTGGCGATCTGGTCGGCGGTCGGCGCTGTGCCGGTGCGGCGTTCGACGTCCGGATGCACGGTCAGCCCCGCGATCAGTAAACCTGGCGTTGTGGTGAAGAACGCCTCGTTGCGTGGCATCCGCGGGTCCTTGGGATCGGCCACATAGCGCAGCAGACGTCCACCGCCGCCTAGCGGCGATTCGCTCTGGACCGCCGGCCGCCGCGCAAGACAAGCGTCAATCATGCGAGCGACCTCGCTATCCGACGCGGAGGCGCCGTCGAGCTGCACGCCGGCACGTCGGCCGTGCTGCGACGGGGAACTGCGCAGGCGGACCGCGGTGGTTGAGGTGCTGGATGCGCCTCGCCTTACCGACAAGGCGCCGAGCGCATGCGCCGGAGGCTCAGGGAAAGGCGGCCGCGGTGAGACTGTGGTCGGCACTGACGCGTCGGCCGAATCTGGTGCCGGCAGCGACCGAGACGCACTTGAGGAAGCGATGGAGTGTGATGTGGTCATCGAAATATCCAAAAAAGATGGGATGCTCGGCGCGACGTCTGTAGGGCGACGTCTCACTCAGTGTGAAGTCACACAGATGTGCGTTCCGATCAGGCACGCACATGGATGCCTGAGAGTGCGCGAAGCATGCGTAGGCAATCCATTCGGCTTGATCGGCAAAACTCAATGGCGCGGGCAACGCCCAGGCCCTCAATTGGCGCACTGACGCATGGCTAGTTCAGGCCAGACGGCGAGCCCGCCAGAGACGCGAACTCACGCGGGCGCTGGCAACCTCAGGGTGTACACGCAATTGAAGACGCTCACGCCCCGAGCGTGACGCTGTTGCCTTGCTGTGATTAAGCGCATGTCGTCCTCCCTCCCAGAAGAAATGACATCCGTCAGGATGTATCGTTGCGGACACGTCGGCCATCCAACGTCCCGCTGCTCTCCTCTTAAGGTAGTGCGCTGAGCATCGCTCGGAATGTCGAATGCGAAGCGCCGCGCGCAATGGCGAAACGTGGCGCACTCGAATTCCGACCGTATCGATCAGTTGCGACCTGCGTCGCCTAAACGATCAACGGCGCAAGAAATGCAGCTGTTCGGCTCTTGACGTGTTGAGCCACCGCCGCCGGCGTGCCTGCGACAACCACGTTGCCGCCAGCGTCACACGCGCCCGGCCCCATATCCAGCACCCAGTCGCTGCTGGCGGCCACGCGCATATCGTGTTCGACCACGATCACCGTGTTGCCTGCATCGACCAGCCCTTGCAACTGGGCCATCAAGGTGTCCACGTCGGACGGATGCAGGCCGGTGGTCGGTTCGTCGAGCACGTAAACGGTGTCGCGTCGCTGCGCGCGTTGCAGTTCGGTCGCCAGCTTGATGCGCTGCGCTTCGCCACCGGACAGTTCGGTGGCCGGCTGGCCAAGACGCAGGTAGCCCAGCCCCACTTCGCGCAACACCTGCAACGGGCGCAGCACGCTGGCATCGTCGGCGAAGAAACTGGCTGCCTGATCCACCGTCATTTCCAGCACCTGCGCGATGTTGCGACCGCGCAGTTCGATCTCCAGCGTCTTGGCGTTATAGCGGGCGCCGTGACAGGTGGGGCACGGTGCGTAGACGCTGGGCATGAACAGCAATTCCACATACACCGAGCCTTCGCCCTCGCAGGTGGCACAGCGGCCCTTGGCGACGTTGAAGGAGAACTGCCCCGGGTCGTAGCGACGCCGACGTGCGGCCGGCGTGGCCGCAAACAGCTTGCGCACCGGATCGAACAGCCCGGTATAGGTGGCCAGGTTGGAGCGCGGCGTGCGGCCGATGGGTTTTTGATCCACGCGCACGAGCCGGCGTACCTGATCCAACCCGGCGACAATCGCGCCGCCCAACGGTACCTGCGTGCCGCGCTCCAGCGGATCCAAGGCTTCTTCATCCTCTGCCTGTGCTTGGCCCAGATGGGCGGCCAGCAGCTCTACCAACGCCTGGCTCACCAACGACGATTTGCCCGAGCCGGACACGCCGGTCACGGTGGTGAAGACACCCAATGGCAGATCCACATCCAGCGCGCGGACGTTGTTGCGGGTGATGCCGCGCAGCTGCAGCCGACCGCTTGCCGCGCGCGCATGGCCGTGCACCTGTGGCGGTGTACCGAACAGATAGCGCCGTGTGGACGAGGCCCGCACCTGCTCCAGTCCTGCGGGCGGGCCGCTGTAAAGCACCTGCCCGCCCTGCACGCCGGCTGCCGGGCCGACATCCACGATCCAGTCTGCATGGCGGATCACGTCCACTTCGTGTTCGACCACGAAGACCGAATTGCCCGCCGCCTTGAGTTGATCCAACGCACCCAGCAGCGCCTGCGCATCGGCGGGATGCAAGCCGGCCGATGGTTCGTCCATCACGTACACCACGCCGAACAACTGCGAGCGGATCTGCGTGGCCAGCCGCAGCCGTTGCAACTCGCCCGGCGACAAGGTGGGCGTGCTGCGCTCCAGGCTGAGGTAGCCCAGACCCAGCGCCTGTACGACAGCGATACGCGCGCGCAAATCCGCAGCGATGCGTTGCGCAGCGATCACTTGTTCCGGATGTTGGCGCACACCCTTGCACGTATTTTTGGATGGCGCGGCTTCGGCGGCGGGGCGCAACAGCTCGACCACGTCGTCCAGCGGGCGGCGCGACAGCTCACCGATATCCAGCCCGGCGAAGGTGACAGACAAGGCCTCGCGGCGCAGGCGCTTGCCGTCGCACTGCGGGCATTGCGTGCTGAGCAAATACTGCGCCACGCGCTTTTTCATCTGCGCGCTCTGCGTGGTGGCAAAGGTGTGCAGCACATAACGCCGCGCACTGGTAAAGGTGCCCATGTAGCTGGGCTCCTCCTTGCGCTTGAGGGCGCGTTTTACTTCGTCCAGGTTGTAACCAGCGTAGACCGGCACCACCGGCTGTGCGTCGGTAAACAGGATCCAGTCGCGGATCTTCTTCGGCAACGTATGCCATGGCACATCCACGTCATGGCCCAGCGTGGTGAGGATGTCGCGCTGGTTCTGCCCATGCCATGCGCCCGGCCAGGCGGCGACCGCGCGGTCGCGAATGCTCAGGCTGCGATCCAGTACCATGGTCGCTTCGGTGGCGTCATAGATGCGCCCCAGCCCGTGGCAGGTCGGGCATGCCCCCGCAGGCGTGTTCGGCGAAAAACCGTCGGCGTAGATGATCTCCTGCCCCGGCGGGTACTGGCCCGCACGCGAATAGAGCATGCGCAATGCGTTGGAGATGGTGGTGACGCTGCCCACCGACGAGCGTGCGCTGGGCGCGCCGCGCGCCTGCTGCAAGGCCACCGCCGGTGGGAGCCCATCGATGGAATCCACCTCCGGCACG
Source organism: Xanthomonas axonopodis (assembly GCF_001304695.1). GTDB lineage: Bacteria > Pseudomonadota > Gammaproteobacteria > Xanthomonadales > Xanthomonadaceae > Xanthomonas > Xanthomonas axonopodis. The sequence continues at coordinate 8,937 of NZ_JFAQ01000032.1, read as the reverse complement.
CCGACCTGGTCGATCAGGCGCCACGCATACGGCGAGATCGAATCCAGATAGCGCCGCTGCGCCTCGGCAAAGATGGTGCCGAACGCCAACGACGATTTGCCCGAGCCGGAAACGCCGGTGAACACCACCAACGCATCGCGCGGGATATCCACGTCCACGTTCTTGAGATTGTGCTCGCGTGCGCCGCGCACGCACACCAGGCCAGTGGAAGACGTCGCGTTTGACATGACTACCGAAATCAGAGATCGACAAGGCGCCAGCCTAGCGCGCGCAACATGCAGCCGGTGTCAGCGATGGTGATCGAGCGCAGGCAACACCTGGTGGACCCGGCGCTACAGGTCGCCTTGCGTGACGAGCCGCACGCGACACGCGTGCGTCAGATGGATGTGACAGCACGCAGCCACCTCTTTGCGTGGTACCTGCCGCTGCCGCGCGTAGGCCGCCCCGCCCTCCCGGGTGTGCAGCCGTTTCTCAGCGCTGCTCAGCCCAGCGCATGCGCCGGCGCCACGTGCTCGCCGGTGTCGGCCAGGGCATGCATGCGCATCACCACGCCACTGAACAGCCGCGCGGTGGCGGCATTGCGCGTACGGAAGACCTCTTCCAGCGCGGCGTAATACCACAGGGTGCCTTCGCGCCCGGCAGTGAACACATTGAAGATGTCCTGACCGACGGCAGGGTTTTCCAGGTCCTGCACGATGCTGCGCGCGTTATAGAGCTTGTCGCAACCGGACACCAGCAGCGCGCGCTCGGGCGTTTTGCGCAGGTGCGCAAGATAGGTCTGCTTGCGCTCGCGCCAATCGCGCTTGCGTGCGCGCTGGCTGTTGTCCACCTCGGCCTTGTTTTCGGCAGTGGCATCGGTGCAAGCCATGACGATATCGGCCACCGCATCGCCGAACTGCGCACGGATCGAGGCCTCGTGCCCGCCACCGCAGTCTTCCACCACATCGTGCAGCAGGCCGGCGATGGCTTGCTCCTCATCGCCGCCACATTCCAGCACCAGCGTCGAGACGCCCAGCACATGACTCAGGTAGGGGACCTGCGTGCCCTTGCGCACCTGGCCGGCGTGCGCGATGCGCGCGTAGTCCACGGCCAGGGCGTAGCGTTCGGTGAGAGCGGTCATGGGGCATCCGATGCGAGCGATGGGGCTAGTATCGCCGAGCCCGACTGCCGACAGGTGAGGACACCGCCATGAGTGATTCAGGCGTAAATGCTGCGCGATCGCGGCCGATAGGTCTAGGCTGCACCTACGCCATTCGATGACCCAACGCCATGACCACGCTTCCTGTCTGCAACGCCTGCCGCGATGGCCAGGACTTCCCCACCGCGATCACCATGGCCTTCCAGCCGATCGTGGACGTGTCCACTCGCAGCATCTACGCAGGCGAGGCACTGGTGCGCGGCATCAACGGCGAGTCGGCCGGCAGCATCCTGGCCGCAGTGGATGAGCGCAATCGCTACGCATTCGACCAGGCCTGCCGCATCAAGGCCATCGAATGCGCTGCGCAGATCGCCTTGCCGGCGCTGCTGTCGATCAACTTCATGCCCAACGCGGTCTATAACCCCGAGCATTGCCTGCGCGCCACGCTGTCGGCCACCGCGCAATACGGCTGGCCGCTCAACGCCATCATCTTCGAGGTCAGCGAGCAGGAACATCTCACCGACCCGACGCATCTGCTCGGCATCCTGCGCACCTACCAGGCGCGCGGCATGAAAACCGCCATCGACGACTTCGGCGCCGGCTATGCCGGGCTCGGCCTGCTGGCCGAGTTCCAGCCGGATCTGCTCAAGCTGGACATCGCCCTGGTCCGCGGTATCGACACCGACCGCAGCCGCCAGGCCATCGTCCGCCATGTCACCCGCATGTGCGAAGAACTGGGCATCGCCGTCATTGCCGAAGGCATCGAACAAGCCGACGAATACCGCACCCTGCGCGACCTGGGCATCCACCTGCAGCAAGGCTATCTGTTCGCCAGACCGCAGATCGGCGTGCTACCGCAGGTGCACTGGCCGCAGTGAATAGCGCGCAAGCGTATAACCTGGGTGCGCACGCAACTTACTCAGCGGGCACAACGCGCAGTCGCAAACGCACAATGTCCCAACGTAGAAGAAATCGAACGCGCGGAAACCGCTCCTAACGATTCCCCAACTCCGATTCCCGATTCCCGGCGCCGCCTCGCAAGCCAGCAGTGACCGCCGAACACCACGCGGCGCCGCTCACACATACCGCGGAATCGGCCCCAACTGCGGCGTCTGATCCGGCAGCTCCACTTCCACGTCGTCCACATAGCACCAGCCCCAGCCTTCGGGCGGGTCGTAGCCTTCGATGATGGGGTGGCCGGTGGCGTGGTGATGCGCGGTGGCGTGGCGGTTGGGCGAGTCGTCGCAACACCCGACATGGCCGCAACTGCGGCACAGGCGCAGATGCACCCATGCGCTATCGATGGCCAGGCATTCTTCGCAGCCGCGCGCACTTGGCGTGACCTCCTTGATTTGATCGGTATGGCGGCAGTGCTGGCTCATGCGCTGGTCGACTCCTGGGTGGCGCTGGCAAGTTCGGAGACCGGCACCGGGTTGGCCTGATGTGCGAGGTACTGATGGATCTGCGCGACCACGGCGGCGCCCTCGCCCACTGCAGCGGCCACGCGCTTGACCGAGTGCGCACGCACGTCACCGATGGCGAACACGCCAGGGCGATTGGTTTCCAGCGGCAGGCACGCCGGCACGCCGTCGCCACGCGCGGTGCCGGTCATGACAAAGCCGCGCTTGTCGGTGTCCACGCAGTCCTGCAGCCAACCGGTGTTGGGGTCTGCGCCGACGAACAGGAACAGGAACAGGTGCCGCAGCTCCACGCGCGCAGTTGCACCGTCCTTGCGCGTGCGCAACACCGCAGCCTGCAGGCCGCGCTCGGGGTCGCCTTCCAGCGCGGCCACTTCGGTGCCGGTGTGCAGGTGCACGTTCGGCAACGCGGCGATGCGTTCGATGAGGTATTGCGACATCGAGGCTTCCAGCCCATCGCCACGAATGATCAGGTGCAGTTCCTTGACCCGCGGCGCCAGGAACGCCACCGCCTGCCCTGCGGAGTTGCCGCCGCCCACCAGCGTCACCACGCCGCCTTCGCACAGGCGTGCCTCCACCGGCGAGGCCCAGTACGAGACACCGTGGCCTTCGAAGCGATCCAGCCCCTCGATCTGCGGGCGCCGGTAACGGGCACCGGAGGCGATCACCACCGTGCTGGCCAGCAACTGTTTGCCATCGGCAAGGTCCAGCTTCAGCGCGCCATCGTCGCGGCCGCATTCCAGCGTGGCCGCTTCGATCGGAATCGCCAGTTCCGCGCCGAATTTCAGCGCCTGGTTGTACGCGCGCCCGGCCAGCGCCTGCCCGGAAATGCCGGTGGGAAAGCCGAGATAATTTTCGATCCGCGCCGAAGCACCGGCCTGCCCGCCGATGGCGCGCTGGTCCAGCACCAGTACCGACAAGCCTTCGGATGCGGCATACACCGCCGTCGCCAGGCCGGCAGGGCCTGCGCCCACAATCGCCACGTCGTAGCGTTTGTCCGGGTCGATGTCCGGCGTCATGCCCAGGCAATGCGCGGCTTCGGCATCGCTGGGCTGACGCAGCACGCGCCCGCTCGGGCACACCATCACCGGTAGATCGTGCTCCTGGATGCCCAGGCGCTCCACCAACGCGCGGCCTTCCTCGTCGGAGACATCCATCACCGTGTTGGGATAGCCGTTGCGGGTCAAAAAACCCTGCAAACGGGTCAGATGCGGGTCGTCCGGCGCGCCGATCAGCACCGAACCGGACGCATCGCCCTCGATCAGCCCGACGCGGCGCAGGATCAACGCGCGCATCATCACGTCGCCCACTTCGGCCGAACTGATCATCAGCGCCCGCAGATGCGCGGTATCGAAGGGCAGCGCCAGGCAGCCGTCAGGCCCGGCACGTCCGGCCGCCAGCGACGCGCGCCCGGCCAGCTGACTCACCTCGCCGGTGAACTGGCCGGGCGTGTGCCGGGTGATCGGCTTTTCGTTGCCCAATCCGTCGCGACGCACCACCTCGATGGCGCCCTCCAGCACTACCCACACCGGCGCGTGGGCGTCGCCGACCTCGAACACGGGGTCGCCCGCGCCGAACCGTTGCGCCGGCCCGCTCGCGAAGCGCCGGGTGATCGACAGCTGGCCCGCGTCCAGCTCGGGAAACATCTGATGGTGGCGGGTCTGGTCCAAAGACATGGAGGGGCGACGCAGCTAGGGGATCACATGCAAGCATGGGCAGTGGTGATGGCAATGGCAATCACCCGAAATGGTCACGCATCGCCGCGACAGCGTGCAGACGCCAGGCAAGCGTACGCGAGCGAGTGCTGTGGCCTTTCAGTCGCATGCGGCTGATTGAAGACTGCACGCGTTCGGCGTGAGGACATCCAGCGCGCGAATAACTTAGCGAGCAATCGTCAGGCCGGGGGCGAACCGCGTATGGCAAACGAAGCTAGGCGTGGTGCATTCCGCATGGAGGAACGACCGTGGGTGTCTGGCGGCTTCACAAGCGTTTTGTGAGCTGCCCGATCAATCGAGCCCAAGCCTGTGCCCTACGACTGCACAGGCTCCCAATGTGAGCCATGCTGCCCGGCCGCCATGCGCTGGGCCGGGCGCACGCGAAACACCACGCTGATGCGCTCGCCCACCGCGCGCGTGTTCTTGGCAATGCCGTGCGCGTGCGTGTGTTGCGAGGCGTGGCTCATCGCCAGCAGGCTCCCAGGTGCCAGCTCGAGCGCAACCGCCCGCGTGCTGCCGTCCTTGGCGCGCAGTTGCATCCGGCGCGGTGCCCCCAGCGACAGCAGCGCGATCGGCTGCGGCGCCACCAGCGTGTGCAGCGCGTCGTGATGCATTGCCACGCTGTCGCGCCCATCGCGGTACAGATTCAAGCCCACCGCGTTGTACGGCGCCGGGAGCACCGCCTGCACCGCATCGAGCAAGCGCTGCAGCGGCAATCCCGCAGGCCAATGCGTCATCCAACCGATACGAGGCCGGCAGGCGCGGCACGTCCACCACCCGGTCGTACATTTCGCGGCGCTGGCTGCGCCAACAAGCCAGTGGCTGGACCAACTACTCCACCTTTTCGCTGTGGGACACCTACCACGCCTTGCATCCGCTACTCACCTTGGTGCAGCCAGCGCAACGCAGCAGCGATGTCGTCAGTTCCCTGCTCGCCTCGCGTCGCGAAAGCGCCTACGGCATCCTGCCGATATGGGCCTTCCACGGCCTGGAAACCTGGTGCATGATCGGCTACCACGCGCTACCGGTAATTGCCGACGCGTACATGAAAGGCATCGGCGGCTTCGATGCAGACGAAGCCCTGCAGGCCATGGTCGCCAGCGCCAACTACGGCCCATACGATGGCATTGCGCAATACCGCGAGCTGGGCTACGTGCCTATCGACGAAGAAGGGGAAGCTGCCTCCAAGACGCTGGAATATGCCTTCGACGACTGGACCATCGCGCGCATGGCCGACAAGCTCGGCAAGCTCGCCATCGCCGCAGAATTCAACAAGCGCGCCGTCAACTGGAAGCATGCCTTCGACCCGGCCACCGGCTACATGCGCGCGCGCACCCGCGCCGGCAACTTTCGCGAACCGTTCGATCCCTCCGCCAGCGGCTACGGCAGCGACTACACCGAAGGCAATGCGTGGCAATACTCCTGGTACGTGCCGCAGGACGTGGCCGGGCTGGCTGCCGCGCATGGCGGCGACGACAAATTGCTTGCCCGTCTGGATGCGGTGTTCGATGCCAAGGTGGACCCGAAGATCTTCGAGCACATGGAAGACATCACCGGCCTGATCGGCTGGTACGCACACGGCAACGAACCCAGCCACCACGTCGCCTATCTCTACGCATACGCAGGCCAACCGTGGCGCACGCAGGCGCGCCTGACCCAGATCATGCGCAGCCAGTATCATGCCGGCCCGCAACGCCTGGCCGGTAACGACGACCTCGGCCAGATGTCGGCCTGGTACGTGTTCACCACGCTGGGCTTCTACCCGGTGGCGCCCGGCAGCAACCAGTACATCATCGGCCGCCCGTTCCTGCCGCACGCCACGCTCAACCTGCCCAATGGCAAACGTTTCTCGATCATCGCCGAAGGCTTGAGCGATGCACGCAGCTACGTCGGCAGCGCCACGCTCAACGGCAAACCGCTGACCCGCGCTTACGTGACACACGAGGAAGTCCAGGCCGGCGGCGGGCTGCGTTTCCGCATGCAGGCGACACCGAATCCGCAATGGGCCACCGACCCGACACAGCGGCCGTATTCGATGTCGACGCAGGTGCAATGATCCGAAGCCATTGCGAGGTGTAGCCCCTGGGTGATCCTGTAGGGCTGCAAGCCCGCCGGAAATGAGGGCGACGCGCACCTTTAACCCAAATGCCCGCTACGTTTCGTTAACAGCCCCTGGCAGTGGCTTCGCGTCCTGCCCCAGTCGCAGATCCACATGCGCAAGCCGCATGCATCGCGTTCCACCACCGCTGGCAGGCTGCCAGCGGTGCGGGCGCCGTCGATTCCTGCACAACGCATGCGCTTGTCCCCGTCAGGTTCTGTTGTGACGTCCTCGATGCCGAGTGGCTTGCCTTGCATGCACCGCCGTCACGCATTCACACGATGCACAACTTTCGTTCACCGTTACGCATCGCCCCGCTTTCGACACTGGCCGCCATCGGTACGCACGGTTAGTGCGTGCCTGCCCTTGCCCCAATGCAGGAGAGCGTGCATGTCCAGCACCAAGAACCAGTACGAAATGCAGAACCCGCTGACCCAGTTTCCGCAGCCGCAATTCCCGGAACAAACCCAGCAAGCGCCAGGCACCATCCATGAGCTGCAGCCCAAGGCGGACCACGGCGAGCAGAGCTACAAGGGGTTCGGTCGTCTGCAGGGCCGCAAGGCGCTGATCACCGGCGCGGATTCCGGCATCGGGCGCGCCACCGCCATCGCATTTGCACGCGAAGGTGCGGATATCGTGCTCAATTACCTGCCGGAAGAAGAACAGGACGCAGCCGAAGTCGTGCAACTGATCCAGGCAGAAGGCCGTAAAGCCATCAGCATTCCGGGCGACCTCAAGAACGAAGCGTTTTGCACCCAACTCGTGGATCGGGCGGTGAAAGAGCTCGGCGGCCTGGATGTACTGGTCAATATTGCCGGCAAACAGACTGCCGTGAAAGATATCGCAGACATCACGACCGAGCAGTTCGACGCCACCTACAAGACCAACGTCTATGCGATGTTCTGGCTGTGCAAGGCCGCTATTGCGCATTTGCCGCCGGGTGCCTCCATCATCAACACCGGTTCGATCCAGTCGTATCAACCCTCGCCTACCCTGCTCGACTACGCCTCCACCAAGGCGGCCATCGTCAACTTCACCAAGGGCCTGGCGCAGCAGATCGCAGAGAAGGGGATTCGCGTCAATGCGGTCGCGCCTGGCCCGGTGTGGACGCCGCTGCAGCCCAGCGGTGGCCAGCCGCCGGAAAAGATTCCCGATTTCGGCTCTGAGACCCCGCTCAAGCGCGCTGGCCAGCCAGTGGAGATGGCGCCGCTGTATGTGATTCTGGCGTCGCAAGAATCGAGCTACGTCACTGGCGAAGTCTTCGGTGCCACCGGCGGCCTGCTGCTGTCTTGAGCCACCCCGGCGCCGAGTTTCAACGCGATGCCACCGGCGCCTTGCCGATCGCCGCCTATGCGGCGATTGGCGATGGGCGCTCGGTGGCGTTATGCGCTGCAGACGGCAGCATCGATTGGTGGTGCGTGCCGAAGATGGACTCGCCGCCATTGTTCGACCGCCTGCTCGATGCAGGCGATGGCGGCTATTTCGCCCTCACACCGCAACAGCTGCAGCACGTGCAACGCCGCTATCGCGACGGCAGCAACATTCTCGAAACGACCTTCAGCACCGCAACCGGCAGCGCACGTGTGACCGAGTCGCTCAACAGTGGCGAAGCCGGACGGCTGCCATGGTCGGAACTTGCGCGCCGCATCGAAGGCATCGAAGGCCGCGTTGTCTTCGACCTGATCTACCGGCCCGGCACACGTGCCGGAGAAGCCACACCCTGGCAAAGCGAAACACCCAACGGCCGTGTGCATCACGTCGGCCCGCTCATGACCATGCTGCGGCACGACATGGATGCAGCGCAGCTGTTGCGGTGCGACGACCGCGGCGTGCATGCCACGCTGGCGATCCATGCAGGCGACACCCAGGTTGTCGCATTGCTGGCCGCCGAAGAAGATGCGCTACCGGTGCCCGCGCTGGAAGACATCGGCGGGCGCATCGGGCGCAGCGACCAGGAGTGGCGCGAATGGAGCGGCAACCTGGCCTACGGAAACAGCTACCACGATGCGATGGTGCGCTCTGCGCTGGCGCTCAAGTTCCTGTGGTTCTCACCTACGGGCGCCATCGCTGCTGCGGTCACCACCTCATTGCCCGAGCAGATCGGCGCACACGGCAATTGGGACTATCGCTACGCATGGGTTCGCGATGCCGCCTACACCACCAAGGCGTTCCTGCGCGTGGGCGCCTTGGCCGACGCCAAGGCCGCGTTTAGCTGGTTGATGCGCACCATCCGCCAGCATCGGCCCGGCGTGCGCCCCTGTTACACCCTGGATGGCGCGTTGGTGCCCGACGAGCGCGTGATCGACATTCCCGGCTACCGCGACACGCGCCCGGTGCGCGTGGGCAACACCGCCAACAACCAGCTGCAGCTGTGCCTGTACGGCGATATCTTCGAAATGGCCGCGCGCTTCCTCGATGCCGGACACATCCTGGACCAGCAAACCGCACGCCAGTTGTTCGAGCTCAGCAACGAATGCGCAGACACATGGATGCGCAAGGACGCCGGCTTCTGGGAACTGGAAACCGCCGAGCACTACACCATGTCCAAAGTGGAATGCTGGCTGGCGC
>NZ_JFAQ01000319.1 GCF_001304695.1 Xanthomonas axonopodis | reverse complement strand
TCTCGCCACCGTAGGCCGCACCCAGGTCGGAGGCCTCGCGCCGCGCCATCGCCGCGATCGCCTTGACGCAGGCGATCTTCATTTCCTCGTTGATGCCGGTGGCGCCTACGTCCAGCGCACCGCGGAACAGATAGGGGAAACACAGCACGTTGTTGATCTGGTTCGGATAGTCCGACCGACCGGTGCCGATGATGCAATCCGGGCGCACGGCCTTGGCCACTTCCGGGGTGATTTCCGGATTGGGGTTGGCCAGCGCGAAGATCACCGGCTGGCGCGCCATGCTGGCGACCATCTCCGGCTTGAGGATGCCCGCGGCCGACAGGCCCAGGAAAATATCGGCGCCTTCGACGATCTCGGCCAGGGTGCGCTTGTCGGTGTCACGGGCGTAGCGCTGCTTGTCCGGGTCCAGATCGGTGCGGCCGGTGTGGATCACGCCGTCGCGGTCCAGCGCCAGGATGTTCTCCGGCTTCAGGCCCAGCGAGACCAGCATGTTGACGCAGGAAATGCCCGCCGCGCCCATGCCGGTGGTGGCCAGCTTGACCTCTTCGATCTTCTTGCCGGTGACCACCAGCGCGTTGAGCACGGC
>NZ_JFAQ01000318.1 GCF_001304695.1 Xanthomonas axonopodis | reverse complement strand
CCAAGGTCCGCTGCTTCATCGGCTTGCACCACCATCGCTGCGAAGCACTTATCCTCGCATCTTTGGAACTTGATCAGCGTTGCCCTAAAACATGCGCTGTCGCAGCAGCGCAGCGCCGAGTGATCCAGCACGGGTCCTGCTGCAGTTGAACGACATGGGGCGGCGGCGGAAGTTCGATGTTGCTGAATGCCACAGTGCCCCGGCGTGCATCGCACCGCGTGCATTCAATGGGCGCGGATAGTGGCTGGACTCAGCGCTTGGGCGTACCAGCGCACCGAGTGCCCGGCTAACGTGGCAAGCGATGCCAACGTGGCGATGGGGACCGGATTCGGAGCGGTGCAGATGCATGGCCGTCCGGCGATGGGCAGGCGGTCAGATCGGTGGCGGTAATGTCTGTCTGCTGCCACGCAAGCTGGTGGCAGCCGCCTCGCGCAGTGCCTGACCGAGTTGCTGCAAGGCGTTCGAGCGCACAGCGGCGTATTGCCAGTACAGCGGAACATCGAGCCAGTGGGTGGAGTCGATGATGACGACCTGCTTGTTGCGCACCGCAGGCAGCACCATCGCTTCGGGCGCCAGGCACCAGCCCAGCCCGCGCGCAGCGGCTTCGACAAAGCCGGTGGAGGTGGGCAGGTAATGCGTGGGCGGGCTCAGCCGGCTACGCGTGATGCGCCTGACGAAACGCGCCTGCAAGGCGTCCTTGCGATTGAACACCAGCATCGGCGCCTTCCCCAGCGCATCGGCGGTGAAGCCGTCCTGGAAGTACGCAGCGACGAACGCCGCCGATGCGATCGCGTGGTAACGCATCACGCCCAATGCCTGGACGTTGCAACCCTGCAATGGCGCGCGCTCGGAGGTGACCGCGCCCAGCACGCTGCCAGCGCGCAGCAATTCCAGGGTGTGGTCCTGGTCGTCCATCTGCACATCGAACAAGAAGCCGTGTGCCTGGTGCAGAGAAGACAACGCCTGCAGAAACCAGGTTTGTAACGAGTCGTCATTGACCGCGATGGCAAGGGTACGTGGATGCCCGGCGATGCCATCGCCAGGCAGGAAGTCGGCGATCGCCTCGGCTTCGAGAACCTGCATGGGCTTGAGCCGGCGCAGCAGCCGTTCGCCGGCGGGCGTGGGCCGGCAAGGCGCCGTGCGCATGACCAGTACCTGCCCGAGTCGGTCTTCGAGCGCCTTGATGCGTTGCGAGATTGCCGAAGGCGTCAGTGCAAGACGCTGCGCGGCGGCGTCGAAGCTGCCTTCGTCCAGAACGGCCGCGAAGGCGGCCAATTGCGGATGCAGAAGATCCATGCGTTCACCAGCATCAGAAATGCTAATCAGCATACAGATTATTTAGTTTTCCTAATCCGATGGCAGGGCCAACGATGCACGCCTGCCTCGGAGACAACACCATGATCGTTCAAGCAACAGTGGCCGGTTTTCTTGCCGGCGCCGGTCTCATCGTCGCTATCGGCGCGCAGAATGCATTCGTGCTGCGGCAAGGGCTCAAGCGCCAGCACTTGGGACTGGTGGTGGCGATCTGTGCACTTGGAGATATCGCGCTGATCCTGCTCGGCTTCGCTGGAATCGGCGTGTTGGCGCAGCAATGGTCGGGCCTGCTGCAGCTGTTGCGCTACGCGGGGGCCGCGTTTTTGGCGGCGTATGGGTGGACGGCGGCACGCCGGGCCTGGCGCGGGGATGGCGCAATGCCGCCGGCGGAGCAGGGCGAAGACCGCTGGCAACGCGCCGTGGTCACCTGCCTGGCGTTTACCTTCCTCAACCCGCACGTCTATCTCGATACGATGCTCTTGCCCGGCAGTCTGGCCACGCATTACCCCGGCGCGTTGCGCTGGGCATTCGCGCTGGGCGCGTGCGTGGCCAGCGTGAGCTGGTTCTCTGGCCTAGGGCAACGCTGATCA
>NZ_JFAQ01000317.1 GCF_001304695.1 Xanthomonas axonopodis | reverse complement strand
TGCGCCGATGCTGCGGGCATGGCCCGTGGGTCTGCAACGCGGCCAGATGCAGCGGCGTGCTGTAGCCCTTGTGCTGGTCGAAGCGGTATTCCGGGTGCCGCGCGTGCAGTTCGTGCATCAGGCGGTCGCGCGTCACCTTGGCCACGATCGAGGCGGCCATGATGGCGCGGTCGAGCGCGTCGCCGCCGATCAATGCCTCGGCCGGGCAGGGCAGCCCCTTGGGCACGCGGTTGCCATCGATGCGCGCGAACCCGGCCACATGCGCCACGCCTTCCACCGCGCGCCGCATGCCGAGCATGGTCGCCTGGTAGATATTGATGCGATCGATCTCTTCGCTGTCGATCAACACCACCGACCACGCCAGCGCCCGATCGACGATGCGCGCATACAGCTGCTCGCGCCGCTCGGCCGTGAGCTGCTTGGAATCGTCCAGCCCGTTGATGCGCGGCTTGCCGGGATCGAACACCACTGCGGCCACGGCCACCGGCCCGGCCAGTGGGCCGCGGCCGGCTTCGTCGACGCCGGCGGTCAAAATCCGGGATTCGGCATTCGGGAT
>NZ_JFAQ01000316.1 GCF_001304695.1 Xanthomonas axonopodis | reverse complement strand
ACTGCCTGCAGGCGCGCCTGGCACGCTCAGCAGCACGCCGCGCAGTTGCTCGGGCGTGCGAATTTCGCCGGACGTGGCCACGGTCAGCGCCAGCCCGGACACCGCGACCTGCCCACCGGAGCCCACCACATTCTGAGCGCGCAACTGCGCCATCACGCTGGACGGCGTCAAGCCGCTGGCCAGCAACCGCGCACGATCGAACGACACATACACCGCCTCGTCCTGCAGGCCATACAACTTCACCTGCTCCACGCCGGGCAAGGCGTACAGCTGCTCGCGCATGCGCCGCAACGGGCCGCGCATTTCGCTCATCCAAAAGCCCGGTGCGGTCACCGCAATCGAGGCCACCGACACGCGACCGAAGTCGTCGTCGACGAAGGGACCAAGGGTGCCCGCAGGCAATCCTGCGCCGGCCTCTGCGGCCTTGGCGCGCACGCGCTGCCACAGCGCCGGTAGATCCTGCACATCGTCATAGGCGGTCAGCTGCACGATCGCGCTGCCCGGATGCACCGTGGTGACGATGCGCTTGATGCCGGCCAACTCGCGCAAGCGCTCTTCCACCGGGCGCGCCAGCAGGTTTTCCACCTGCTCGCTGGGCATGCCCGGATAGGCCACCGACACCAGCGTGTCGCGCACGGTCACCGACGGTTCTTCCTGCGATGGGAAGCCGAGAAACGCCACGATGCCGCCGATCAGGACCATCGCTGCCGCAAACAACGTCAGCCGGCTCGAGCGCATCGCCATCTGGGTCAGCTTCATGGCGTGCGCCCCCCGCTCAGCTGCGTCTGTGCCTGCAGTGGTGTCACCGGCTGGCCGTTCACCAAGAACCCCACCCCGGCGCTCACCACCTGCTCGCCTGCACGCAATCCGCGCAAAATCTGCACACGCTCGCCGACGATCGTTCCCAGGTCAACCGCGCGTTCGATCACGGCCCGCTTTGCCGGCTGGTAGACGAACACGCTGGCCTGTTGCCGGTTGAGCCGGGGCAATACCGCCAACAGCGGCACGCTCGGCGTGGAAGCGGCAGAAGTGGGCAGCGTCAGCATCACGCTGTCGCCGCTGCGCAGCGACGGCGCGGCGGCGAGCGGTTCCAGCAACGCCTGTACCGTCGTGGCATTGTCCAGGCGGCTGGAAACACTGCGCAGACGCAGTTCGATCGGCGCATCGCCTGCATCCACCAGGCGGGCGTGCACGGTTTGCCCCGGCACCAGACCGGCACCGGCCATTGCCGGCAGCGTGG
>NZ_JFAQ01000315.1 GCF_001304695.1 Xanthomonas axonopodis | reverse complement strand
CCCTTGCGCAAGGCCGTGGAAGACACGCACTGGCCCATCGGCCCGTTGACGCTCAGCATGGGGCTGGTGGACGTTGCCACGCCAACCGCGCTCGACAGCACGACCTTGCTGGCCCGGGCGCGGCATGCGTTGCAACAGGCGCGTGGCGATGGCCGCAACCGAGTGCACCGCTTCGACGGTTGGCACCTACGGGCCTGATCGACGCAGCCTGCGCCGATCGGCCTGCTGCCGCTCAGGCCGCCAGTGCATCGGTGTTTCCGGCGATCTGGTCCACCTGCAGCACCTGCTCCATCTCCAGCAGTACCACAAAGCGCTCGCCCACCTTGCCCATGCCGCGCAGCAGATCGCGGCGGATATGCGTGCCGAACGACGGCGCCGCTTCGATGTCCTGATCGGCCAGTTCGATCACTGCATTGACCGCATCCACCAGCACGCCAATCACCTGCGTGCCCTGTGCCTGCTCGGTGGCCAGAATCACGATGCAGCTGCGTTTGCCGATCGAGCTGTCCGCGCGCCCCAGCCGTGATTGCAGGTCCACCACCGGCACCACCGCGCCGCGTAGATTGATCACCCCGCGCACGCAATCGGGCATCGACGGCACCGGCGTGGGAGCGCGGTATTGAATGATCTGGCGAATGCCGAGAATGCTGGTGGCGAAGGTTTCGCCATACAGTTGAAAGGTCAGATATTGCGCGGCGACATCGGCGTCGCCGGGCATCACATCAAGCGTCGGTGCGGTCATTGGTCGCTCTCTCAGAAACGCGCGAACTGGCCTTCGTCGCCCCCCCC
>NZ_JFAQ01000314.1 GCF_001304695.1 Xanthomonas axonopodis | reverse complement strand
CGCCGCCGATCATCGCGTACAACACGAACTGGCCTAACGTGCCGGGCGTCATGCGGCCAGACACCACATCGTGCGCGCCCAGCCACAACACCGCGACGATCGCGCCGAAGATCAGCATGATCGCCACCGCAGTCACGGTGGCCTGGGTGCGGATGCGCACCTTCGCAGTATCGATGGCGGCAAACAGCGCAGTACTGAAACGTTGGCTTTCGTAACGCTCGCGCGCATGCGCCTGCACGGTGCGCACTGCGCCCAGGGTTTCGGCCGCCAGCGTATTGGCATCGGCCACACGGTCCTGGCTTGCACGCGAAATCTTCTGCAGGCGGCGTGCGCCCAGCACGATCGGCAGCACCGCCAGCGGGATGCCGATCAAAGTGAAGCCGGCCAGACGCGGGCTGGTGACGAACAACATGACCACGCTGCCAATCACCGTGGCCACGCTACGCAAGGCCACCGACATGGTGCTGCCGATCAGCCCACGCAACAATTCGCTGTCGGCCGACAGGCGCGACACCAGTTCGCCGCTGCGGCTGCGATCATGAAATCCGGCGTCCAGGCCGATCAGGTGGGCGTACAGCCGGCCGCGCAGGTCGGCGACCACTTTTTCGCCCAGCAGTGCGACGAAATAGAAGCGGGCAGCGGTCGCCACCGCCAGCACCACCGAGACTGCGAACAACAGCGCGAACGCCTGGTTGATCTGCGCGTCGCCGGAGAAGCCTTGATCGATCATGCGCTTGACCGCTGCCGGCAGGCTCAGTGTGGCCGCAGCGGAAATCGTCAGCGCGACCAGCCAGGCAACGAACAGGCCACGCTGGCGTTGGACGAATGGCCACAAGGTGCGCAGGCTGCCCAGCTTCCGCAACGGGTTGGGACGTGCAGCGGCTGGCTGGGTCATGCGGCTTCCGAGGGTGAGAGGTGGACACGATTGCGAGTGGCGTCGCACAGGTGGGTTTTCAAGCCGGCGAGCTGATCCGCAGGCAGTTGCACGCGCAACGCAGCACCATTGGCGTCGAAATGTTCGTCCAGTTTGTCGGCATGGAAGGCCGCCAGTGCTGCATGCACCAAGCCCAGATCGTCGAACCGGCACTGCACCTGCACCAGCGACAGC
>NZ_JFAQ01000313.1 GCF_001304695.1 Xanthomonas axonopodis | reverse complement strand
CGGCGGAACCCTGCGCACCGGTTTGCCGTGGCAATCGGTGCATGACGGCGAACGCCTGACCCACGAACCGCTGCGGCTCTCGGTGCTGATCGAAGCACCGTCCGAAGCGATCGCCAACATCCTCGAACGTCACCCGCAGGTCCGCGCGCTGTTCGACAATCGCTGGCTGCATCTGTTCGCCCTGGACGACGCAGGCCGCATGGCGCAGCGCTATCTCGGCGATCTGCAATGGGAGAGGTGCTTTGGCGATGCCTCTTTACACAGCCATTGAGGCTGCGTTTCGGCCATCCTGCTGAGCCCCGTACACACGCACTGCCACTTCCGGCGTTATTTCGTCTATGTAGACCGAGAGGACGATGGCAACCGGTGATGCGTGAAATGGCTGAATCAGGTCAAAGCCCTCTGGCGTGCCCACGTCCGTCTCGCTGCGCCAACTTACTCGTCTTGCGTCGGGCTCGCCCATTGGGCAATGAACTCGGCAACCCGTTCTTCGATGCGGCTTTCGACGGTGCGCAGGCGCAGGGTAAGGATGCCGCTTTTGGCCAGGATGCCGTTCTTCAGAGCATCCCGCGCCGCCTGATCGGGCCGGTCGTGAGAGCCGCCATCGACTTCGATCACCCCCACCGGAATCTTTCCTACCCGGAAATAGATGACGAAGTCGCAACTGGCACGCGCCATGAAGGCCCGCTCGCGGTCCGTCAAGCCCGGGGTATTCGGCGATGCAACCTGATTCAGCTTGACCTGGTGGTGGACCATCAAGGCATGACACCCCGACGTAGACAGGACCTGACGTAGCACCTGCGCCGCGTTCTGCTCGGACTTGTAACGCGAATCCTCGGGCCGCAAGCGGGCATTCAACCGCGCTAGGGATTGATCGTATTCGCGATACAACAGATCGAAGGCAGACACCACCGGTGCCCGCACGATCTGATCGTCGTGC
>NZ_JFAQ01000312.1 GCF_001304695.1 Xanthomonas axonopodis | reverse complement strand
CTGCGCAGTAGTTTTGTTAGCTGCTCTTAGTCTACAACCCCAATGAAGGTGTTCCGCCACAGGACCTCGAAGGCGGCTTGAGTGGTTATTGGCTGGTGTCCAATCGGCTTCGTCAGGTAATGGAATCGGTAGACCCTGGCTCGTCCGTATTTGCCGAGGCCGATTATCGCCTAGCTGACGGCTCGAAGGGACCAAGAATCTTCCTGTGTGATGTGATCCGAATGGTAGACGCCCTGGATGAGGAAGCCTCACAACTCACGATTGAAATCAGTGACGACTTCGAAGCGGGCAAATACTACAATCTAACAGGAGATATTAGGCTGGCTTTTAAGCGAGATGTTCTGGGTTCGGCACACGTTTTCAGACTGCCTTTCCACAGAGGTGTCTTCTGCGACCGAGAATTCAAGCAGGCTGTTGAGACAGCGGGCATCGTCACGCCGAGCGAGTCCAATTGGGCTTTGGTTCTATGACAAGGTGAACTGCTGATCGAATGCCACGTTCACAAGGAAACTAAGGCAACGCTGATCAA
>NZ_JFAQ01000311.1 GCF_001304695.1 Xanthomonas axonopodis | reverse complement strand
TGCCGGGACTGAACAGCTAGCGCGCATGTGTTCTGCGACTTGCACCACTAAGCCGGCGCAACCTTGACGCTAAGCATTTACTGAGTGACCGAACAGCGTGCTGGTGCGGTGTGCCCGCCAATTGCGGGACCGCTTGCGACATGGATGCCGCCAACGCGCCCTTAGGGACCGGTTCACGGCGTGTCCCGCAAGCGGCGAGGCAGCGCGCACTCGATAGACCATGCTGCGACGAACAGCATCGGATGACACTGAGCCGTCGCGACGATTCGAAATGCCGGCTGCACTGTCTTCGTAGCTAAAAAGCGAAGCCTACAGCCAGCCGCAAAACGCTTGCCTCACCCGATATCGAGAACCCCACCTACCCGCAGCAGGTGCGCAGGAGCATCCCGGGTAGGTGGCCGCATCCATGGCGCTTGTTAAGAGTGGCTAACAAAACGTAGCGAGCGGTCGTCAGGTGGGCGTGGACGGCGCACAGGAACCGGAGTGTACGAGGGGTACATGAGGATTCCGAGCACCGGCCGCGCCCGCCTGGCGGCTGCGCAGTAGTTTTGTTAGCCGCTCCAAGCTCCGGTCTTTGTGTCCACCAAGGCCTGACCAGATGACAGCATCCCCGGCCACGCGCCGCCCTGGCCTGCCCCTGCATTGGAAGATGGGAATTGGCTTTGCCGTGGGCCTGTTGTTGGGTCTGGCTGTCTATTACCTGGCCGGCAGCGACGCCGGTTGGGTGCGTCTGGCAACCAAGTACGTCACCACGCCGTTTTCGCAGGTCTTCCTCAATCTGATCTTCATGCTGATCGTGCCGCTGCTGTTTTCGGCGCTGGTCATGGGTATTTCCGAAATGGGCGACATCCGCGCGCTCGGGCGGGTGGGGTGGCGCACCCCGGGCTATACCGTGGTGCTGTCCGGTGTGGCGGTGTTGCTGGGGCTGGTGCTGGTCAACGTGCTCAAGCCCGGCGCGGGCGTGGCCCCGCGACTGGCCAATCAGCTGATCCAGGAAAACGCCGAGCGCACCCGCGAGATCATTTCCAGCTCCGGCACCCAGCCGCAGGGCATGGACATGCTGCTGTCGATCGTTCCCAGCAACGTGATTGCCGCCGCGGCGAGCAATGGTGCAATTCTGTCGCTGATGTTTTTTGCGGTGATGTTCGGCGTGGGCATGGTGCTGACCGAAGACGAAAAGGTCGCCACGTTGCGGCGCGGCATCGAGGGGGTCTTCGAGATCTCGATGACCTTGATCGGGATCCGTCTGGCGCCCTCTGTGGTGGCGTGTTTCATGTTCAACCTGGCCGCGCTGTTCGGCTTCGATCTGCTGATTCGCCTGGGCGCCTACGTGGGCGTGGTGGTGCTGGCGCTGGGCCTGCACATGGTGATCAGTTACGGCATTGCGGTGAAATTCGCCGGACGCTCGCCGCTGGGCTTTTTCCGCCAGACCCAGGAAGCGACGGTGATGGCGTTCTCGACCGCCTCCAGCAACGCGACCCTGCCAACGGCCTTGCGCGTGGCCGACGAGATGGGCCTGCCGCCGCGGGTGTCGCGTTTCGTACTGACCGTGGGTGCCACCGCCAACCAGAACGGCACCGCACTTTTCGAAGGCGTCACGGTGATCTTCCTGGCGCAGTTTTTCAACGTGGACCTGGGCCTGGGCCAGCAGTTCATGGTGATGCTGGTCTGCATCCTGGGCGGGATCGGCACCGCCGACGCGCCGTCCGGCTCGCTGCCGGTGGTGGCGCTGATCTGCGCGATGGTCGGGGTCAACCCGGTGGGTATCGGCATGATCCTGGGCGTCAACCACTTCCTGGACATGTGCCGCACGGCGCTGAACGTGACCGGGGATCTGGCGCTGACGACCTTGGTGGCCAAGGGTGAGGAATAGGGAATAGGGAATGGGGAATGGGGAATG
>NZ_JFAQ01000310.1 GCF_001304695.1 Xanthomonas axonopodis | reverse complement strand
TGGAGATGCGGAAGCACACGCCGGCCGGGTCGAAGGACAGATCCACCTCGCCCTTGAGGTCGTGCTTCAAGCCACGCTCCAGAAGACGCGTGCCGAACCCCTTGCGCGTGGGCGGCTGCACGGGCGGCCCACCAGCCTCTTGCCAGATGAGCTCAAGCAACTCCTGCTCCCCGCGTGTGCTGCGCCTCCAGGAAACCAGCACATTCCCAGCCAGCGCCGATAATGCCCCGTGCTTGAGCGCATTGGTACACAGCTCGTGCAACGCCATCGACAGCGCCAGTGCGCGCCGCGGATCCAGATGACAGGGCCCGCCCTGCAGTGTGAAGCGCTGACTGTCGTGCAACTCATACAGCGCAGCAGCATCGCGGGTCAGCTCCTGGATGTCGGCACTGATCCAGTTCTCGCGCGTCAGCGTGTCGTGCGCCCGCGACAGGGCCAGTAAGCGGGCATCGAGCTTTTCCTGTGCGTCGGCAAGGCTGGTGGCGTTGGTGAACGACTGTCGCGCCAACGATTGCACCATGACCAACGAATTCTTGACCCGATGGTTGAGCTCATTGATCAACAACTGCAGATGCTGTTCGTGCTGTTCGTGC
>NZ_JFAQ01000031.1 GCF_001304695.1 Xanthomonas axonopodis | reverse complement strand
GCCGCGCCGGCGCGGCCGCAGGCGTTGATGGAAATCGCCTATCCCGATCTCTACTGCACCACCACCACGGCTGCCTGACACCCATGACTGACCTGCTCACCTCCACGCTCGACCACCTGCAGGCGCTGGTGGCGTTCGACACCCGCAATCCGCCGCGTGCGATTGCCGCCGAAGGCGGCATCTTCGATTATCTGCGCGCGCAGCTGCCGGGGTTCCAGGTCGAGGTGGTCGATCACGGTGCCGGGGCGTTGAGCTTGTACGCGGTGCGAGGTGCGCCGAAATATCTGTTCAATGTGCATCTGGATACCGTGCCGGATTCGCCACACTGGAGCGCCGACCCGCACGTGATGCGGCGCCTGGACGATCGCGTGGTGGGCCTGGGCGTGTGCGATATCAAGGGGGCGGCGGCGGCGCTGGTTGCCGCGGCCAATGCCGGCGATGGCGATGCCGCCTTCCTGTTTTCTTCTGACGAAGAAGCCAACGACCCGCGCTGTATCGCCGCGTTTCTTGCGCGTGGTGTTCCGTATGAGGCCGTGTTGGTGGCCGAGCCGACCATGGGCGAAGCGGTGCTGGCGCACCGCGGCATCAGCTCGGTGTTGATGCGGTTTATCGGGCGCGCAGGCCATGCTTCTGGCAAGCAGGACCCCTCGGCCAGCGCGCTCCATCAGGCAATGCGCTGGGGCGGAAAAGCCCTGGACCATGTCGAATCGCTGGCGCATGCGCGCTTCGGCGGTTTGACCGGATTGCGGTTCAATATCGGCCGCGTCGAGGGCGGCATCAAGGCCAACATGATCGCGCCGGCAGCCGAAGTGCGCTTCGGCTTTCGTCCGCTGCCGTCGATGGACGTGGATGGATTGCTGGCAACCTTCGCCGGATTCGCCGAACCGGCGGCAGCGCATTTCGAAGAAACCTTCCGCGGGCCGAGCCTGCCATCGGGTGACATCGCACGTGCGGAAGAGCGCCGCCTGGCCGCACGCGATGTGGCCGATGCGCTGGACCTGCCGATCGGCAACGCAGTGGACTTCTGGACCGAGGCCTCGCTGTTTTCGGCCGGTGGCTACACAGCGCTGGTCTATGGCCCGGGCGACATCGCCCAGGCGCACACCGCGGACGAATTCGTGACGCTGGCGCAGCTGCAGCGTTACGCCGAATCGGTCCATCGCATCATCAACGTTTCCCGCTGAACCGACACGCGCCTGGCGCTCCCTTTCCTTTTTCGAACACGGCAATGTCCCCTTCCGCACAGCCCCACAAACAAACCCGCCAGACCATCGTGCGCCTGCTCTCCAGCATGGCCAGCGCGAAGGAAATCAGCCAGTACCTCAAGCGGTTTTCGCAGCTCGACGCCAAGCGCTTCGCAGTGGTCAAGGTGGGGGGCGCGGTGTTGCGCGACGATCTGGACGCGCTGACTTCGTCGCTGTCGTTCCTGCAGGAAGTGGGGCTGACCCCGATCGTGCTGCATGGCGCCGGCCCGCTGCTGGATGCAGAGCTGTCGGCAGCCGGCATCGAAAAGCACACCGTCAACGGACTGCGCGTGACCTCGCCGGAAGCCTTGGCGATCGTGCGCAAGGTATTCCAGGCCTCCAACCTCAAGCTGGTGGAAGCGCTGCAGCAGAACGGTGCGCGTGCGACCTCGATCACCGGCGGCGTGTTCGAGGCCGAGTATCTGGATCGCGACACCTATGGTCTGGTCGGTGAGGTCAAGGCGGTGAATCTGGCGCCGATCGAAGCCAGCCTGCAGGCCGGTTCCATCCCAGTGATCACCAGCCTGGGCGAAACGCCCAGCGGGCAGATCCTCAACGTCAACGCGGACTTTGCCGCCAACGAGTTGGTGCAGGAGCTGCAGCCGTACAAGATCATTTTTCTCACCGGCACCGGCGGCCTGCTGGATGCCGATGGCAAGTTGATCGATTCGATCAACCTGTCTACCGAGTTCGATCACCTGATGCAGCAGCCGTGGATCAACGGCGGCATGCGGGTGAAGATCGAGCAGATCAAGGACTTGCTCGATCGCCTGCCGCTGGAGTCGTCGGTGTCGATCACCCGGCCGGCGGACCTTGCCAAGGAGCTGTTCACCCACAAGGGCTCGGGTACGTTGGTGCGGCGCGGCGAGCGCGTGTTGCGCGCAACTGCCTGGGACGAGCTGGATCTGCCGCGGCTCAGGTCGCTGATCGAATCCAGCTTCGGCCGCACGCTGGTGCCGGAGTATTTCGACACCACCAAGCTGCTACGCGCGTACGTCAGCGAAAACTACCGCGCGGCGGTGATCCTGACCGACGAAGGCCAGTTCGGTGCGGGCAGGTTGACCTATCTGGACAAGTTTGCCGTGCTCGACGATGCGCAGGGCGAAGGTCTTGGCCGGGCGGTGTGGAACGTGATGCGCGAACAGACACCGCAGCTGTTCTGGCGTTCGCGCCATAACAACCAGGTCAATATCTTCTACTACGCCGAATCCGACGGTTGCATCAAGCAGGAGAAGTGGAAGGTGTTCTGGTACGGGCTGGAAAATTTCGAGCAGATCCAGCATTGCGTTGCGCACTGCGCGACGCGTCAGCCGACCTTGCTGGGCTGACTGCGATGAGCGTCGTCGACTTGCCACCCCTTTGGCACGAACAGCTCAGCCTGCGTGGACAGCACGCGAGCCTGGAGCCGTTACAGGCAACGCATGCCGATGGGTTGCGCGAGGCACTGGGCGACGGCGCGCTGTCGCGGCTGTGGTACACCAGCGTGCCCGCACCGGAACAGGTCGACGCGTATATCGCTGCAGCCTTGGCCGCCTGCGCCGATGGCGCGGCGCTGCCATTTGCAGTGCGCGATGCGGCCGGCAACATCGTGGGTTGCACGCGCTACTACGCGCCGGATGCAGCAGCGCCCCGGCTGTCGATTGGCTACACCTGGTACGCGCCGCGCGTGCAGCGCAGCGGCGTCAACACCGAAACCAAGCTGATGTTGCTGCAATATGCCTTCGAAACATTGGGGTGCTTGAGCGTGGTGTTCGAAACCAGCTGGTTCAACCACACCTCGCGTGCGGCGATCGCGCGGCTGGGCGCAAAACAGGACGGCGTGCTGCGCAACCACACCCGCCACGCCGACGGTACGCCGCGCGATACCGTGGTGTTTTCCATCATCGATACGGAATGGGCCGGGGTCAAACGCCACCTGCAGTTCCGCCTGGAAGCAAACGCATGACTGTTCAACAAAAAACCATCGGCATTGTCGGCGCCCGCGGGCATACCGGCTCGGAACTGATCAAACTGGTGGTGGCGCACCCGCAGCTGCAATTGAGCTTCGTGTCCTCGCGCGAGTTGGCCGGGCAGCGCGTGGCCGAGCATAACGATGTCTACCAGGGCGAGTTGCGTTATGAGAGCCTGGATGCCGACGCAGTGGCCGCCAAGGCAGCCGACGTGGTGATCCTGGCGCTGCCCAATGGCAAGGCAGAGCCCTACGTCGCCGCGATCGACGCAGCAGCCCCGCAGACGCTGGTGATTGATCTTTCTGCAGACTATCGCTTCGATCCGGCCTGGTACTACGGCTTGCCTGAGCTGACGCGCGGCAGCTACGCGGGGCAAAAACGCATCAGCAACCCGGGCTGCTATGCCACCGCGATGCAACTGACCATCGCGCCGCTGCTCGACCAGTTGGCCGGGCCGCCGCAGTGTTTTGGCGTGTCCGGGTACTCGGGCGCGGGGACCACGCCTTCGGACAAGAATAACCCTGAGTTGCTCTCCAATAACTTGATGCCGTATGCGCTGACCAACCACATGCACGAGCGCGAGGTGTCTGCACAGCTGGGCGCGCCGGTGGAGTTCATGCCGCATGTGGCGCCGCATTTTCGCGGCATCACCATGACCGTCAATCTATGGCTGCGGCAGCCGCTGACGCGCGAGCAGATCCAGGCGCGCTATGCAAAGCGTTATGCCGACGAGCCGTTGATCGAGATGGTCGACGAGGCGCCTTGGGTGAGCCGCATCGCCGGCAAGCACGGTGTGCAGATCGGCGGGGTAACGCTGGCGCCCGGCAACAAGCGCGTGGTGGTGGTGGCAACGCTGGACAATCTGCTCAAGGGTGCGGCAACGCAGGCGATGCAAAACCTCAACCTGGCGCTGGGCTGGGACGAGTTGATCTCTATCCCAGTCTGATATCCGGGACCCGGAACCGGGGACCGGGGAAGAGCAAGGGCAAACGCTCCTGCCTTCCCGGGTCTCCGGTCCCGGGTCTCCAGTCCCGCACAAAGGACCCCCAATGACCAATCTGTTGTGGCAAAAACCCGGCGTTGCCGTGGACGCCAAGATCCAGAGTTTCCTGGCTGGCGATGATGTGATCCTGGATCGCGAATTCTTCCTGTACGACATCGCTGCCAGCAAGGCGCATGCGCAGGGGCTGCAGCACATCGGCATCTTGTCGTTGCAGGAGCTTGATGGCTTGAGCGAACAGCTCGACCTGCTGGCCGCCGATTTTCGCAGCGGCGCCTTCGTGCTCGATGCACAATATGAAGATTGCCACTCCGCCATCGAAGCACGATTGACCGAGCGCCTGGGCGATGCCGGCCGCAAGATCCACACCGGTCGCAGCCGCAACGACCAGATCCTGGTTGCCACCCGCTTGTGGCTGAAGGACAAGCTGCAGTGCGTGGCCACGCTCAGCGCAGAGATCGCAAAGGTGGCGATAGACCGCGCGCAGGCCGAGGCCGAGCTGCCGGTGCCCGGTTATACGCACATCCAACGGGCGGTGGTGTCGTCGGCCGGCATGTGGTGGGCGGGTTGGGCGGAAGCCTTCATCGACAACGCCATGCGCGCCGACGACACCTTCCGCCTGGTCGACAGCAACCCGCTCGGCACCGCTGCAGGCTATGGCGTGAATTTGCCACTGGACCGTGCGCATACCACCGCCGAACTGGGCTTTGCACGCCTGTTGGTCTCGCCGATCTACGCCCAGCTCTCGCGCGGCAAATACGAACTGGCCGCGCTCGAAGCGCTGGGTAGCGCCACGCTGGATCTGCGCCGCATCGCCTGGGATCTGTCGCTGTTCACCAGCGGCGAATTTGCGTTTGTCGCGTTGCCGGTGCAGTACACCACCGGCAGTTCGATCATGCCGAATAAGCGCAACCCGGACGTGATCGAGTTGATGCGCGCAACGCATGCCAGCGTGGCGGCAGCGCGCACCAAGATCGAACAGCTGCTGTCGCTGCCGTCGGGTTATCACCGCGATCTGCAGAGCAGCAAGGGCGCGATCGTGCACGGCTTTGGCCGCGGACTTGCAGCGCTGGAACTGTTGCCGGCCTTGCTGGCCAATCTGGAGTGGCGCCCGGACAAACTGCGCGCAGCCATCGATTCGGGCATGTACGCCACCGATGTGGCAGTGGAAGCCGCAGTGGCTGGCGTGCCGTTCCGCGAGGCCTACAAGGCCGCAGCGCAAGCCTCCGATACCGCGGGGCAGGGACGCACACCGGAAGGTAGCCTGGCTGCGCGCGTGTCGCCCGGTGCTGCAGCCGACCTGCAGCTGGATGTGTTGCAGACGCGCTGGCAGGCGCTGCGCGCATGACGACCCGCTATCTGGTGCTTGCGCTGCGCAAGCCGGGGGTTGCTGCCGACGTGGTGCAGCCGCATCTGGACTTTCTTGATGCATTGCGCGCCGCCGGGCAGCTTGAGTTGACTGGTGGTTTCAGCGATCGCAGCGGTGGCGCATATGTGCTGGTCAACGTGGCCACACTCGAAGACGCGCAGCAGATCGTTGCGCGCGACCCGCTGGTGCTGCGCAACGCCTCTGCATTGACCGTGTATGAGTGGAACACGCACTGAGGACGCCATTGCCATGAGCACGCTTGCCAGCACGTTGTCGCCGTTTACCGAGCAGGCGCTGCCGCCGTGGCGCCGTGCGGTGCTCAAGGTCGGCAGCAGCCTGCTCGCCGCCGATGGTGGCGGCTTGTCCCCGCGCTTCGCGCTGGGTCTGGCACAGTTTGTTTCCGCCAATCTGGCAGCCGGGCGCGAGCTGGTGATTGTGTCCTCTGGCGCGGTGGCCGCTGGCCGCGCCATCCTGCCCAAAGCGGTGGATGTCGGCGCGCCGATCGCGGCACGTCAGGCGCTGGCCGCCTTGGGCCAGGCGCAGTTGATTGCGTTGTGGCAGCGCTTTTTCGAGCGGCCGGTGGCACAGGTACTGCTCACGCATGACGACCTGCGCAACCGTCGCCGCTATCTCAACGCGCGTGCCACCTTGGGTGAGCTGCTGCGGTTGGGCGCACTGCCGGTGATCAACGAAAACGACACCGTCTCGGTGGATGAGTTGAAGCTGGGCGATAACGACAACCTGGCCGCGATCGTGGCGGCGCTGGTCGATGCCGACGCGTTGTTTATCGCCACCGATATCGATGGCTTGTATAGCGCCGACCCACGCAGCAACCCATTGGCGCGCCCGCTCGACGATGTGCCCGAGCTCACCCCAGAGGTGCTGGCAATGGCCGGCGGCAGCGGCAGCAACGTGGGGACCGGTGGCATGCGCACCAAGCTGGAAGCCGCGGCGAAGGCCGGTGCGGCCGGCATCGAAACCTATCTATTCAACGGCCGAATTGGCGAGGTGGTGCGCGCCCTGGCGCAGGACCGCCTGCGTGGCACGCGCATCCATGCCGCACGCACGCGCATCGCTGCGCGAAAATACTGGCTGCGGCACGCACCGGTGGAAGCGGGCGCGATCCTCATCGACGACGGCGCTGCGGCGGCCTTGACCGGCAAGGGCGCCTCGCTGTTGCCAGGCGGGGTTGCCGGCGCGCAGGGCGATTTCCGTCGCGGCGACATGGTGGAGATCCGTCGGCGCGATACCGCGGGCGAACATTGTCTGGCACGCGGCGTGAGTCAGTACTCGGCCCTGGATATCCGTCGTATCGCAGGTCGCCACTCGCGCGAGATCGAGAACGTGCTCGGCTACAGTTATGGCGAAAACGTGGTGCATCGCGATGATCTGGTGGTGCTGTAGCGGAGATTCGAGATTTGAGATTGGGGATTCGCAAAAGCATGTGTACTGCGCGTTTCACCTGTTGCCGCTTTGTTCCAATGACTGAGTCCGTTGTGGTGATAAAACGATATTGCCTGCTTTTGCCAATCTCCAATCCCGACTCCCAAATCCCGGCCCCCAAATGACCATCAAAACGCTCGCTCTGCAATGCCGTGACGCCGCGCAGGTGGTGTCGCAATTGTCTGCACAGGCCAAGTACGCCTTGCTGGAGGCGATGGCTGCCGCGCTGGAAGCCGATGCCGCAGCGATTCTGGCCGCCAATGCGCGCGATCTGGAGGCTGCGCGCGCCAAGGGCACCGGCGGTGCCATGCTCGATCGGCTGGCGCTGGACGACAAGCGCCTGGCCGGTATCGCTGCCGCATTGCGCGAAGTGGCGCAGTTGCCCGACCCGGTGGGCCAGATCACCCGCCAAGATGTGCGGCCCAACGGGATTCGCGTGCAGAAGGTGCGTGTGCCGCTGGGCGTGATCGCGATGATTTACGAGGCGCGGCCCAACGTCACGGCCGACGCCGCCGCGCTGTGCATCAAGGCCGGCAACGGCGTGATCTTGCGCGGTGGCTCGGAGGCGATCCATTCCAATGCCGCCATTGCGCGCGCACTGCAGCGGGCCTTGCGCGAGGCCAATGTGCCGGAAGCGGCGCTGACCCTGGTCGAGGATTTGCGCCGCGAGACCATGCTGGAACTGCTGCAGCTCAACGATATCGTCGACCTGGCGATCCCGCGCGGCGGCGAAGGCTTGATCCAGTTTGTCGCCGAGCACGCACGCGTGCCGGTGATCAAGCACTACAAGGGCGTGTGCCATCTGTTTGTGGACGCGTCGGCCGATGTGGAGCTTGCGCTGCGGTTGTTGATCGATGGCAAGGCGACCCGGCCGGCAGCCTGTAATTCGCTGGAGACCTTGCTGGTGCATGCAGACATCGCCGAGCGCTTTCTGCCGCTTGCTGCGCAGGCATTGCGCGAACGCAGTGTGGAACTGCGCGGCGATGCGGCAACGCGCGCGGTGCTGCCCGAGATCGCGCCTGCCAGCGACGACGACTACGCCGCGGAATTTCTCGACCTGATCCTGGCCATGCGCGTGGTACCGGATCTGGACACGGCGCTGGCGCACATCCGCCAGTACGGCTCGGACCACACCGAAGTCATCGCCACGCAGGATGCCGACAACGCCGAGCGGTTCGTGCAGTCGCTACGCTCGGCGGTGGTGATGGTGAACGCCTCCTCGCGCTTTTCCGATGGCGGTGAGCTGGGCCTGGGCGCGGAGATCGGCATCTCCACCACGCGTCTGCATTCCTATGGTCCGATGGGCCTGGAAGCGCTGACCGTGGAGCGCTTCGTAGTGCGCGGCGAAGGTCAGGTGCGGCATTAGGCAAGGCTGGACAACTGCAGCGCGCGCCATCAACGGTGGCTGCTTGCATCGCTGAGCGATCGGCAATGCAGTCGCTGCCTCATTGGATGCTACCCGGATGCACCTGCCTTCCACAACACATTGCGTGCGCAATGCGACGTGGCTCGGTGACTCTAGGCCGGGGCCATGCCGCGGGCAGCGAATCGCCGGCCAACGCGCAGACGCCTTGCCGCGCTTGCAACCGCGTCACGCTTCAAGCGCTGCCGGCACGTGGCACTGGTTCACAGCACGCGCTGCACTTGGCCGCGTGCAAGCGTAACGTCGTGCGCCTGAGTGCCCCAGGCAATGCGGGTGCGGGTGCCGCCGACGCTGCGCACGCTGATCTGCGTCGGCACGCCGTTGCGCCATGCCATGTCGACCACGAACCCGCCGCGTGCGCCCAGGCCGGTCCCCCGGCCTTGCGCGGCCCAGGCCTTGGGCAGTGCCGGCAGCAGCGTGATCTGGCCAGGGCGCGAATACAGCAGCATTTCCAGCATTGCGGACGGGGTGCCGACGTTGGCATCGATCTGGAACACCCCTCCAAGGGTGGGGTCGCCATGCTGGCTGAGATCGTAGATATCGAACAGGTTCGGCGCGGTGCCGTTGCTGTGACCGATCGAGGGTTTCAGATTGGTCAGCACCAACGCATAAGCACGTTCTGCATCGCCCAGTCTTGCCCAGCACAGCGCCCGCCATGCGCAGGCCCAGCCAAAGCTCTGCATGCCGCGCGCTTCCAGCAGCTTGCGCGCTGCTTCCACCTGCGCAGGCGGCGCCAGATCCGGGTGCAGGCGATGGCCGGGGAATAAACCCATCAGTGGCGACAGCTGCCGGTGATGGGTTTCACCCAATTGGGTGGGGGACATCCATTCCTGCAATTGGCCGCTGAGCGGACTGATTTCCGGTAGGTACAGACGCTGCTGCAGCGTGGCGATGGTCGCGGCGTAGGTGGCGTCGCGGCCAAGCAGGGCGCTGGCCTGGCGGTATTGCCCGAACAGCGCCGACACCAGTTCCTGCGCATAGGCAATCCCACGCGCATTTTCTGGGCCATGCTCGGGCGACCAGGCGCCCTTGAGCAGCGGGTAGATGCGCGTGAGGTCATCCCGGTTCTGGGTGAACGCGTAGTGCTGCCACAGGCTGTCGCATAACCACGCGTTGCCTGCCGGGTGCCAGTACCAGCCATGGCCGCCGAACGGATTGGTGGAAATGGCCACGGTCCAGCCGGCGATCTTGCCGGAGGTGTTGCGGAAACGATTGCGCGGGTCGTTGAAGTGGGTCTGGGTGATGCGTGTCCAGGACGGCAACTGCGCCAGACAATAGCGTGTCAGCGCGTCAACGCAGGCGCCCAGGCCGGACGGGTCCGCTAGCCAGTAGTTCATCTGCAGATTGATGTCGCTGTGGTAGTCGCTCATCCATGGCGGATCGTTGTTTTCCAGCCACAGGGCAGGTTGGTGGGCAATCCATCGCGCGAGGCGGCGATGGTGAGATAGCGGCCAAATTGCAGATAGGCCACCTCCAGTTCCGGGTCGGGGAGCGCGGGCGCGGCGTCGCGGGCCTGGATCCGCTACCAGGTCTCCAGGCCGCGTTGCGTGTCGCTGGACTGGCAAGCTCCACCTGCAACGTGTCGAACAGCGCACGGTGATCGGCAACATGGGTGTCCAGCAACAGCGCCGCAGGCACTGCAGCAGCGGCCTGTGCGCGGTTGCGCGCCAGTGCGAGCGGGTCGCGCGTGGCGTCGCGCCAGCCGCGTGCGCCATCGGCGGCGTAGTCGGTGTCGCCGCACAACACGATGGTCAGCCCACTGCAGTCATGAAACCGCAGGATGCCGTCGCCTGTTTCGAGCCTGCCACTATCGCTATGCACGCGCAGCGCTGCGGCATCGCGCAGGCCGTTATCGCGCACCGATCGAAAACTGACGGGCAAGGTATGCACGCACGGCGTGGTCATTTCAGGACAACAGAAATGTCGTCGCCTTGCAGCCGATCCGCAGCGCGTGCTCGCCGTAGCCTGGCCGACCCGGTACCTTCGACACTCCCGCAAGCCAGTTGTCTGTGTCTACGCTGCCGCAGTTGTTCGTCCTGCCCACCGTTGCTGCCGGAGATTCCATGCGCCGCCTTGCCGCCTGCCTGCTCGCCACCGCCATTGCCGCCGCCACCGGCACCGCGATGACGCAAACCTCGCCGATGACGCCGGACATCACCGGCAAGCCGTTCGTGGCTGCCGATGCCAGCAACGACTACATCAAGCGCGAGGTGATGATTCCGATGCGCGATGGGGTCAAGCTGCACACGGTGATCGTGCTGCCCAAGGGCGCCAGGAACGCACCGATCGTGCTGACGCGCACGCCTTACGATGCCAGTGGCCGCACCGAACGGCTGGCCTCGCCGCATATGAAGGACCTGCTGTCTGCCGGCGACGATGTCTTCGTGGAAGGCGGCTACATCCGTGTGTTTCAGGACGTGCGCGGCAAATACGGTTCCGAAGGCGACTACGTGATGACCCGCCCGCTGCGTGGGCCGCTCAATTCCAGCGAGGTCGACCATGCCACCGATGCCTGGGACACCATCGATTGGCTGGTCAAGAACGTCAAGGAATCCAACGGAAAGGTCGGCATGGTCGGCTCGTCCTACGAAGGATTCACCGTGGTGATGGCGCTGACCCACCCGCATCCTGCGTTGAAGGTGGCGGTGCCGGAAAGCCCGATGATCGACGGCTGGATGGGCGATGACTGGTTCAACTACGGCGCGTTCCGCCAGGTCAATTTCGATTACTTCACCGGCCAGCTCAGCAAGCGCGGCAAGGGCGCCGGCATCGCGCGCCAGGGGCACGACGATTACAGCAATTTCCTGCAGGCCGGCTCGGCCGGCGACTTCGCCAAGGCCGCAGGCCTGGAGCAGTTGCCGTGGTGGCATAAGCTCACCGAACACGCCGCCTATGACGCGTTCTGGCAGGAGCAGGCGCTGGACAAGGTGATAGCGCGCACGCCGCTGAAGGTGCCCACGATGTGGCTGCAAGGTCTGTGGGATCAGGAAGACATGTGGGGTGCGATCCACAGCTACGCGGCGATGGAGCCGCGCGATAAGAGCAATACCCTCAACTACCTGGTGATGGGCCCGTGGCGCCACAGTCAGGTGAACTACGACGGCAGCACCTTGGGTGCGCTGAATTTCGAAGGCGACACCGCGCGCCAGTTCCGTTCCGAGGTGCTGCGCCCGTTCTTCGACCAGTACCTGGTCGATGGCGCGCCCAAGGCAGACACGCCGCCGGTGTTCATCTACAACACCGGGGAGAACCATTGGGACCGCCTCAAGGCGTGGCCGCGCAGTTGCGACAAGGGCTGCGTCTCGGCCAGCAAGCCGCTGTATCTGCAGGCCGGCGGCAAGTTGTCGTTCCAGCAGCCGGTGGCCGGGCAGGCGGGGTTTGAAGAGTACGTGTCCGACCCGGCCAAGCCGGTGCCGTTCGTGCCGCGCCCGGTGGATTTTGCCGACCGCGCGATGTGGACCATCTGGCTGGTGCACGACCAGCGCTTTGTAGATGGCCGCCCGGATGTGCTGACCTTCGTCACCGAGCCGCTGACCGAGCCACTGCAGATCGCCGGTGCGCCCGAAGTGCATCTGCAGGCCTCCACCAGCGGCAGTGACAGCGATTGGGTGGTGAAGCTGATCGACGTGTATCCGGAGGAGATGGCGTCGAACCCGAAGATGGGCGGCTACGAGTTGCCGGTGTCGTTGGCGATCTTCCGCGGCCGGCTACCGCGAGAGTTTCAGCACGCCCAAACCCTTGGCGTCCAATCAGCCGCTGGCATTCCAGTTCGGCTTGCCGACCGCCAACCACACCTTCCAGCCGGGCCACCGGGTGATGGTGCAGGTGCAGTCCAGCCTGTTCCCGCTGTACGACCGCAATCCGCAGACCTACGTGCCCAACATCTTCTTCGCCAAGCCCGGCGATTATCAGAAGGCCACGCAGCGGGTGTACGTGTCACCCGAGCAGCCCAGCTACATCAGTCTGCCGGTACGTTGAGCGCGCGGGCGCCGCGTGCCGGCGGCGCCCACGCATCTTCCAGCAACTGCGGGCGGCAGACCACCCAGGCGGCGGCCAGCTGCACCAGCAGGCAGATGACCAGGAACACGAACGGGGAGGTCCAGCCGCCACTGTGTGCGTGCAGCCAGCCGAACAGGAATGGCCCCAGGCAGCTCACCGCATAGCCCACGCCCTGCGAGAAGCCGGACAGTGCGGCCGAACCGGCCGCCGTGCGGCTGCGCTGATTCACCAACACCAATGCCAGCGGAAACGTGCTCGGCCCCAGACCAAGCAGGGTCACCCACAGGACCGGTGCGGCCAGCGGCGCCCACCACAGCCCGGCAAACGCGACAAGGTGGCAGGCCGCGCAGAGCAGCACGATCGGAAACGGGTTACGCATGCGCACCGCCAGTGCCGGCATGGTCAGCGCCCCGACCATGCCCAATGCCGCGAACAACGCCACCATGGTGCCGCCGAACGCAGGCGATGCACCGGCTTCGCGCAGCAGCGTCGGCAGCCAGGTGAACATGGAATAGGTCACCAGCGAGGTCATGCCGAAGGTTACCGCCATGCTCCACCCTAGCGCAGTGCGGGCGACGCGGCCTTCGGCTTCGGGCGTCGGGGTCACCGGTGCCGGGCCGGTGGCGCGCAGGCGCCCCTGGCTGGCATGCACCAGTGCCCACGCGGCCGACGCCAGCAGGGCTGGCAGCACCCATACCACCATCGAACTGCGCCACCCCAGCGCATCGGCCACCGGTACTGCCAGCAGCGCCGGCAGCAGCGTGCCGACCTGCAGCACGGTGATGTACAGCGTGCTGACACGGCTCACGCGGTCGCCGAAGTAGCGCTTCACCAGCGGTGGCAGCACCACGTTGCCCATGCCCATGCCGGCCAACGCCACCAGCGAGCCGACCAGCAACCCGGCGGTGCCCGGCAGCAGCGGGCGCAACACCAAGCCAAACGTGGCCAGCGCCATCGACAACAGGGCCACGCGCAGCAAGCCGAAACGGCGCAGCAACGCGGGCGTCCCCACGCCGGTGAGTGCGAACGCTGCGGTCGGCAACATGCCGAGCGCACCCATGGTAGGCGCGCCGAAGGCGTACTCGTCGGCAATGCGTTCCAGTAGCGGCGTCAGCGACGTCACCGCAGTGCGCAAGTTGAATGCGGACAGCAAAATCGCGGCCAGCACCAGGCCGCGACCACGCAACTGGGCGGACGAAGAAGACGCGGCAGTGACAACAGACATGACAGACCATCCGCGTCGCGCACGTGCGTGCAACGACGCCTGAAAACACAAAACCGGCACGAGGCCGGTTTGTGTTTTGAAACTGGTCGGGGAGACAGGATTCGAACCTGCGACCTCTACGTCCCGAACGTAGCGCTCTACCAGACTGAGCTACACCCCGAAGGAGCCGCGTATGTTACATAGGGAATGGGGAATCGGCAAGCATCTGATGAAATTATGTTACTGAGGCGGCTCACCACGCTCGGGCTCGCGTGCTTCGAACCACATGCCGTTGAGCACCGCGGCCAATGCCGCCAGGCCGGTGCCAAGTATCCATGCGAAATACCACATTGGTGTGCTCCTCGAATCGTTGAACAGGACGATGGTGACGCGCGATGCGGTAGCGGCAGCGCAGGCACTGCCGCTACCGCTACCGCGGCGCTCAGTACGCGTTGGGATTGGCCGTGACCGCATCGTCGGTGACCTTGCCCTTGAGCACGCGATACACCCAGCTGGTGTACGCCAGCACGATCGGCATGAATACGGCAGTGGCCAACAACATGATCCACAACGTAAGACGGCTGCTGGATGCATCCCACACTGTCAGGCTCGCGCTCGGCGCGGTGGAAGAGGGCAACAGGAACGGGAACAACGCAAAGCCCACCGTGAACACGATGCCGACGATGGCGCTGCCGGAGGCAATGAAGGCCAGGCCACCGCGCCGCATGCGTAAGAGCACCGCGCTCATTGCAAGCCCGACCAGGCCCACCAGCGGCGCCATCAATGTGGCCGGCATGCTGCTGTAGTTGTGCAACCAGCCGCCCGCGGCGGTGAACGCAGCGGTCTTGCCAAGCGGGTTGGTCGGCGCGTCGGTCGCCAGCACCGAGGTCA
This sequence comes from Xanthomonas axonopodis, assembly GCF_001304695.1. Taxonomy (GTDB): domain Bacteria; phylum Pseudomonadota; class Gammaproteobacteria; order Xanthomonadales; family Xanthomonadaceae; genus Xanthomonas; species Xanthomonas axonopodis. The sequence goes on along the minus strand of NZ_JFAQ01000031.1, from coordinate 24,502 downwards.
CCGCATAGCCGGGCAGACCCAGCGCCACCCACGCACCGCCTGCTGCAAACAGTGCCAGCGCACATAGCGCGGCGATGCTGCCAAAACGCGCCGCCCGCTCGGCCACCGTTCCCTCGGTCTTGAGCACCAGCATCGCGGCGCCATGCGCGAGCAGCATGGCCACGCTGAGCAAACCGGCGAGCAATGCGAACGGCGTCAGCAGCCCCAACAGGTTGCCGGTGTAGAACGTGCGCATGCTGTCGTCGAAATGGAACGGCACCCCCAGCAGCACGTTGCCGACCACCACGCCCATGATCAGCGCCGGAAAGACGATGAGATACATGCCGATCGCGGCCATGATGCGGAAGGTCCAGAACAGCGGCAGCACGCGCGGCACCGTGTCCATCGCAGCCTGCGCAATCTGCTCCGGTGTGGCATTGCCGATATCGTCGCGGTAGCGCTTGAGCAGCAGGCCGTGGCCCAAGTCCTGCCAATGCGTATCGAAGACCTTGCGCGCTTGGGCATCGTTCTTGTCGGCGCGGATGCGTTGTAGTGCGCCGTAGGCGATTTGACCACCGCGGATGCGGTGTTCGGCACGGCCGACCAATGCGAGAATGCCCGGAATTGGCTCATCCAGCGAACGCATGGCGATCAAGCCCATCAGGTACGGAATCTTGATGGCGTAATCGTTGCGATGGGTGGTCTGGTTCGGAATGCCGAACGCAGTGAAGTCGGCCGGTGCAGCTTCGGTTTCCCACATCGCTTCGATGGCCGCCAGTTTCATCTTCTGGTGTTCGCTGGCGGCGTAGCCGCTCTCGTCGCCCAGCACCACCACCGACAGCGACGACAGTAGACCGAACGCCGCAGCCACCACAAACGAACGCCGTGCCATTTCAATATGCTTGCCGCGCAACAGGTAAAACGCACTGATCGACATCACGAATACCGCGCCCCGCACGTAGCCGGCACTGGCTGTATGCACGAACTTGGCTTGCGCCACCGGGTTGAACAGCACTGCCACGAAATCCACCACTTCCATGCGCATGGTGTCCGGGTTGAACACCGCGCCGGCCGGATTCTGCATCCAGCCGTTGGCGATCAGGATCCATAGCGCGGAGAAGTTGCTGCCCAGCGCCACCAGCCAGGTGGTGATCAGGTGCTGCACCTTGCTCAGGCGATTCCAGCCAAGAAAGAACAGTCCCAAAAAGGTGGCTTCCAGAAAGAACGCCATCAGTCCTTCGATCGCCAGCGGTGCACCGAAGATGTCGCCCACGTAATGGCTGTAGTACGCCCAGTTCATGCCGAACTCGAACTCCATCACGATGCCGGTACCGACGCCCATGGCGAAGTTGATGCCGAACAGCACACCCCAGAACATGGTCATGCGCCGCCAGACCTGCTTGCCGGTCATGACGTAGACACTTTCCATGATGCCCAGCAGGAACGACAGACCCATGGTGAGCGGCGGAAATGATGAAGTGGTACATCGCGGTGACTGCGAACTGCAGCCGCGACAGTTCGACGACTGTCGAGTCGATCATGGCGGGTGGGCCTGGTTGAGGTTCGGTAAGGAATGTGGTGATCATCTGCCGCTATCGCGCCGGCCGCGTTGATCCAAATCAATGCGGCGCTGAACAGGTGCGTCACACTGTCTATCGCCCACCGGGAGGCGGCGACTTACAATCGCGTGCAATGCGCAGTCTTCAGAAGAGCGACGTGAGCCAGCCCAGCGTGCAAGCCAGCGAAACGCCCGCCCAGCGCCGTCAACGCGGACACTGGCTGGACGCGCTGGCCGCATCGGCCACGCGCGCGCGGCGGCTTGCCGGCGTGGCGGTGGCGTTGTCGGGTGTGTTGCTGCTTGTGCAATCGGCCGCGATCGCCTGGCTGGTACAGGCGGTGCTGGTGCAGCACCTGGCATTGGCGCAATTTCGCAACGTGGGCGCGGGGTTGCTGGTTGCGCTGATCGGGCGCGCGCTCCTCAACGCCTGGGCGCAATCGCTGACCGGTGAAGTGGCCGACGTGGCCAAACGCGAACTGCGCGCGCGCATTGCGCGACGCCTGGTACAGCACGGGCCGCTATGGCTGCGCCGGCAGCGCAGCGGCGAACTGGGCGAATTAAGCCTGGCGCATACCGATGCGCTGGAAGGCTATTTCGTCGGCTACCAGCTCGCACGCATCGAAATGTTGCTGGTGCCGCCGTTGATCCTGATCGCGGTGTTTTCGGTCGATTGGGTGGTCGGGCTGGTGCTGCTGCTCACCGCGCCGCTGATTCCGTTCTTCATGATGCTGGTGGGGTGGGGCGCCGAGGCCGCGGGGCGTGGGCAACTTGGCGAGCTGGCGCGCATGTGCGGGCACTTTGCCGATCGGCTCAAAGGCTTGGGATTGCTGCGCGTATACGGCCGCGGCCAGGCCGAATTACAGGGCATTGCCGCCGCTGCCGAGGGCGTGCGCGAGCGCTCGCTGAACGTTTTGCGCATCGCATTCCTGTCGTCGACCGTGCTGGAATTTTTTGCCTCCGTCAGCGTGGCGATCGTGGCGCTGTACTTTGGTTTGAGTTATCTGGGCATGCTCTATCTGCACGGTATGCCGTCGCTGGGTGCGGGCATGTTCTGCCTCTTGCTGGCGCCGGAGTTCTTCGCGCCACTGCGGCGCCTGGCCGCGCATTACCATGACCGCGCAAACGCCTTGGCTGCAGTGGCCGAGGCCCAGCGGTTGCTGCAGGGTTTCCAGCCGTCTGCCGCTGCGCACACCGCTGTGCCCCCCGCACGTGCCCTGGAGCCTGCACAAGCGTATGCGCCTTTGTTGCAGGCACGTGGACTGGCGCTGCGTCCTGCCGGCGCTCCGCAGCTGGTGATTAAGGAGTTTGCGTTGACGCTGGAGCCAGGGCAGCGCGTGGCAGTGATCGGTGCCAGCGGCAGCGGCAAGAGCACGTTGCTGGAAGGGCTGGCCGGTTGGCTTGCACCCGAGGCAGGCAGTGTGGCCGTGCGCCCAGGTGCGCGCATTGGGTACGCCACGCAGCGGCCCTACCTGTTTCACGCCAGCATTGCCGACAACCTGCGCCTGGCCGACCCGCAGGCCAGTGATGCGCGCCTGCACGCAGTGGCCGAGGCGGCCCAAGTGCTGCGCTTTACAGCGCAGTTGCCGGCGGGCCTGAACACGGTGATCGGCGAGCGTGGCTTTGGTTTGTCCGGTGGCGAAGCCCGCCGCGTGGCGTTGGCGCGGCTGTTGTTGCGCGAGCCGGATGTGTTGCTGCTGGACGAGCCCACCGCCTTTCTCGACCCGGACACCGAAGCGGAATTGCTGCGTACGCTGGGCATCTTCGCCCGCGGCCGTGCGGTCGTTCTGGCGACGCACAGCGCTACGGTGATGCGTTGGGCCGATACTGTGGTCGATCTGCGCGGCGCGCCAGTCACGGTGGAGGCACCATGAGCCCCGCCCAGCCCGATCGTTTGCGCGATGTCTTTCATCGGCATGCCTGGCGTCTGCTGTTGTCGGCAGGGCTGCTGCTGGTCACCATGCTTGCCGGTGTCGGCCTGCTGGGCTTGTCCGGCAGCTTCCTGACCGCCGCTGCGCTGGCAGGCGTCGCCGGCATGGGGACCGGCTTCAATTTCTTCTCGCCGTCGGCCGGCATTCGCGCCTTGACATTCGCGCGTATCGTGTCGCGCTACGGCGAAAAGTTGATCGGGCACGACGCCACCTTGCGCATCGCCCGCGATCTGCGGGTGTGGTTCTTTCGTCGCGCCTTGCCGCTGGCGCCCGGGAGATTGTCGGCTACCCGGACCGGTGATCTGCTGGCGCGGCTGATGTCCGACATCGGCGAGGTCGACGGCCTCAGCGTGCGCGCATTGGCACCGCTGGCCGCGTTGCTCGGTATCTGGTTAGGCGGTGTGGTCGCCGCTGCACTGATCTATCTTCCCGCTGCATGGTTGTTGCTGGCGCTTGGCGTGCTCATCGGCGGACTGGTGTCGTGGCAGGTGGCACGCGGGGGCGCGCAGTGCGAGCAGTTGCGTGCGCAGCAGCGCACCGACTTGCGTACGCAAGCCTTCGAAGGCCTGGAGGGTGCGGCCGACCTTGCCGCGGTCGACGCGCACGGGGCCTGGCTGCAGCGCAGCGACACCGCGGCCGCCGCCGTGACCGGTGGCGATCGCATCCAGCGCAGACGGCTGATCACCGGCAACCTGCTGCACGCGCTCTGTGGCGGGCTGGGGCTGGCCAGCATGCTGTGGCTGGCACTCGGCGCGGCCGAACGCGGGCTGATCGCGGCCGAGCTTGCAGCAGGGTTGGTGTTTTTGACCATGGCGTTGCTGGAAGTCTGGGCCGGTGCCGGGCTGGCCTTGCAGGCGCTGCAAAGTGCGCGCGTTGCCGCCGGGCGCCTGCAGGCCATCGTCGATCAAGCGCCGTCGGTCAGCGATCCGGCGCGCGTGATCGATGTGCCGCGCACTGGCACGCTGCAATTGCAGCAGGTGTCGTTTGCCTGGCCCGGTAGCGTGCGGTCGGTGCTGCACGCGCTTGATCTGACATTGGCGCCGGGCGAGCGCATTGCCATCAGCGGCGATAGCGGCAGCGGTAAAAGCACACTGTCGGCGTTGTTGCTGCGCCTGTGGGATCCGCAGGCCGGGCAGCTGCACTATGCAGGCATCGACCTGCGCCACGTCGCACAGGCGCAATGGCACCAGCGTATCGCCTGGCTGCCGCAGAATGCGCCGGTATTTGCCGGCAGCGTGCGCGACAACCTGCTCATCGGCGACGCCGCTGCCGACGATGCCGCGTTGTGGCAGGTACTCGAACAGGTGCGCCTGGGCGCGTGGGCCAGCGCGAACAACGGCCTGGACACCTGGGTTGGCGAAAACGGCGCCACGCTGTCAGCCGGCCAGGCGCGCCGGCTCGCCCTCGCGCGGGCACTGCTGCGCGAGGCCCCGATCCTATTGCTCGACGAGCCCACCGATGGTCTGGACGTGGATACCGCCGACGCGCTGCTGCTAGACCTGGCCGCCGCACTCGGCGAACGCTCGCTGGTGATGATCACCCACGACGCGCTACCGCCCGGCGTGGTGCAGCGGCATTACCGGATGCGTGAGGGAAAGCTGGAGTTGCTCGATCAGAACGCATAGCCACTCGCTGCGTTCCTCGAACGTGGTCACGGGACGAGCTGATCACCTGGCCGCACGTTGTGAGTGGCATTCAATCGAATAGCGCCGGAAGCGAGGCCATCAGATCGGTCTCGGTCACCGCCAGGACCAGTGCGCTGATATTTAACGCAACCGTGATCCAGAACGTCATCTGAAACGCCGCCTTGCTGCATTTGTGCCGGCAGATTTCCTGCGCCAGCAACGCACCTGGCCAGCCACCGATCAGCGCCAGCAGGTGCAAGCTGGATTCGGGTGTGCGCCATTGATTGCGTTGTGCGGCCGATTTGTCCATCACATAGATCAGCAGCGTGACCAGGCTGGCTGCCGCGTACCAGAGCGGGACGATTGCCGGTAACAGGTGCATCATCGTGGCCGCCGTCAAGGCGAGCATCAACACCGCAGCCAGCGTTTTGAGTGGCAACCCGCTGCGACGCTGTTCGGCTCTGGCGGCGGTAGTGCGATCTGCCCAACGCACTTGCGTGGCATTGAGGCGCTTGTGCGCATCGCGTTCGATTGCGTAGGTGATGATCTCTCCATCGCACGGGCGACGGGTCTGCTGTGCGAATGCGCTGATATGGACGAATGCGCGGTCGCCACCACCATTGGGCGTGACAAAGCCCAAACCTTTGTGATCATTCCAGTCGCTGAGACGTCCCTGGTAGCGCATTCGCCTTGCTCTGTTAGAGGGTGTGGGTTGCAGGTGCGGTCTGCAGGCGTATAGGGCATCAATTACTCAGCCGGAAAACGGCGGTGATGGTCGCCATATTCCGGCAACAGTGGGCGATATTCGGCAGCGCAGGGCGACGTCAAGGAGCTCAACAGCCCTGCAGGAAGTCGCTTACCGCTGGGCCGAACCGGGCGAAATCAACCAGGAACGCGTCGTGGCCTTGCGGCGAATCCAGACCGATGAAGTGCGCGTCGGCGCCGCCGGCGCGCAGGCCGTCGGCGATCTGTTCCTGCTGCTGCACCGGGAACAGGATGTCGGTATTGGCACCGATCGCCAGCGCACGCGCGATACGGATACGCGCCAGGCCGGCAAGCACCGTGTCGGCGGTCGAGACACCGGTCTGCGGCTTGGCGGAAGCGGGCAGGGCATCTGCATGGGCGTGGCCGATGGCAGCGTCGGCAGCGGGTTTTTCGTCGACATACTCAGCCAGGTCGAACCAGTCCATCGATCGGCTCAGGTACAGATAGCAGTTTGGGTCGAAGAAGCGCACGAAACGGCGCGCGTGGCCTTCCAGATAGCTTTCCACCTGGAATTCCAGCCCGAAGGGATCATCTGCCGCCTGTTCGGAATCCAGCCGCACGCGGCCGAAGCGGCCGTCCCATTCCAGCGCCGAGCGATAGGTGATCACGCCGAGTTTGCGCGCCATGCGCATGCCCGATTCGGGGTAGCGGGCATCGTCGTAGTGGCCGCCGTTCCAATGCGGATCCAGCCGAATCGCCTCGCGTTGCAACGAGCGGATTGCGATGGAAAATGGCAATGCCTGCGCGCTGCCGGAGATATTGATGTGGCTGCGCGCGATGCCGGGATGACGCAGCAACAGCGCCAGCGCGGTCATGCCGCCCATCGAGTTGCCGATCAAGCAGGCCAGCTGCGCGATGCCCAGCGCGCGCACCACACTGGCCGCGGCGTCAGCCACATCTTCGATCGACAAATCCGGAAAGGTGAGGCGGTACAGCGCGCCGGTTGCAGGGTTCACCGAGGCCGGCCCGGTCGAGCCCTTGCAACTGCCCAACGAATTGACGCAGACCACGAACCAGTGTGCGGTATCGATCGGCTTGCCCGGTCCGACCATGGCCTCCCACCAGCCCGGCTCGGGGTTGCCCTGGTTTGCCGCTGCGTGGGCATTGGGCGACAGGCCGGTGACGATCAGGATCGCGTTGCTGCGGTCTGCCGCCAGCGTGCCCCAGGTCTCGTACGCCACGCGTGCCTGATGCAGCACGCCACCGCGTTTCATCGGAAACGGCGAGGGCAGTGCGTGGTACAGCGTGCCGGCGGGGATGAATTCAGTCATGGGCCAATTCTATCTGCCATGGCATGCGCCGATGTGCAGGATGGGAATGGAAAATCGGAAATTGGTTTGAGGCCATGCGCTGTGTGATGCCACTTTGCAGAACGGCAGATCTGCGGTTTGGCTGCAGGGCCCTTGCCTGCCCACTGGCGCGGAACACGCTGCAAGTGCGTCCTTGTCAGCTCTTAAGCGACATCCATGCCGCGTAAGGTGCCGCGACGGTGAGCGGGTAAGAGCCAGTCGAGATAGTTGCTTCAGATGGTTTCCACAACGCAACCGACCAGGAGCGACAAACAGAACTCCTGCGCAGCCGTCAGGCTGGCGCGGATGGTGTTCGGCATTCTCATGCAGCACTGCTCCGAAGCGTGGCAATGCGACGTAGCAAGCAATCAGCGACCGATCACTAGTTCCGCCGGCGCGGCGGCAGGCAATGCGACCGTCACCGGTGCGCTCTCCACGTCATCGGCCTGGCGCATTGCATTGCCGCTGCGCGACAGCCGTGCCAGCAGCTGTACCTTGTCCAGCGACGACAGCGTGCGGGTCGGCATCGGGCTGTCGCCATCGTCCAGCGTGATGGTCAATGGAAGCTCGCTCAGCGCGTGTTTTTCCACCGCCACCGCCACCGGCATCGGCGTATCGGCAGCGCGCGCGATCACGAACACGCTGGTATCGCCAGGCAATCCGGCGCGCTTGGCGAATTCGGCATCCAGCGTCACGCGCACCTGGATGCGTTTGCCACTCGTATCTGCGGCTGCCCCGGCCTGTGCCTGGATCGGCTCGAGTCTGGCGTCCTGTCGGGCGGCATTGATCTGTTCGAGCAGGCCGGGGCGGGTTGCGGCATCGACCACGCGCAATAGCGGCTCCCATGTCGCACTGGCTTTGGCCGGTTCACCGGCCTGGCGCTGTACCACGCCCAGGAACCAGCGTGCGCGTTGATGGCCCGGTTGCACCGCCAGCGCGTGTTCGAGCAAGCGCATGGCTTCCGGGTCCGGGCGACCGCTGTCGTCGGCAAGCATGCGCGCCTGCGCCGCGGCGACCAGCACGTCCGCCTCGTCCGGACGCAGTGCGACCGCGCGTGCGAAGGCATCGCGCGCTTCGGCAAATTTCTGCTGGCTGGACAGTGAGCGCCCCAGCAAGACCCAGCCTTCGGCCTGTTCGGGGTTGCTGGCCAGCGCCGCGCGCAGCTGCACGATGGCTTCATCCAGCGAACGTGGCGTGGCCGGGCGATTGGTCGGCTGGGTAATGGCGCCTGGCGTTCCCACCAGCCAGTACAACGCCGCACTCGCGGCTAGCAGCAACAACGTCACGGTTGCGGCCAAACCGCGTGCTTCGCGCCACAGCGGGCGCAATACCAGGCCGAACGCCAGCAGCGCAATCACGATCACCGCGATGACAAAGCCGGCCATCACCACTCCTGCTCATCGGCAGGCACGGCAGGCGCGGCTACGCTGCGTTTGCGTACCACCAGCACCACGACGCCCGCGCCCAGCAGCAACACCAGCAACGGACCGAACCATAGCAGCCAGGTGCGCGACTCCACACGAGGGCGATACAGCACGAACTCGCCATAGCGCGCGACCAGAAACTGGCGGATCTGCGCATCGCTGCGGCCTTGGTGCATCAGCGCAAGCACCTCGCGGCGCAGATCCTGCGCAATCTGCGCGTTGGAATCGGCCAGCGACTGGTTCTGGCATTGCACGCAGCGCAACTCGGCGGTGAGTGCGTGAAAACGCGCTTCCTCTTCGGCCGATGCATAGCGCAGCGGCGCCGGGTCGCCGACCGGCTGGGCGAAGGCCAGCCAGGGTAGCAACAGCAGCAGGAGTAGCCAGGCGCGCGTCATTGTTTGGCGTGCAGGTCCGGTGCAGCGGTGGGAGAACGTTCGATCTTGCTCAGCACCGGAATCAACTGGGTGTCGATGATGGATTGAGTGAGCATGCCGCTGTACTTCCAGCGCACCACGCCACGCCCGTCCACCAAGAAGGTTTCCGGCGCGGCGGCAATGCCGAAATCGATGGCGGTGCGGCCATCCTGATCGGCGACTACCAACAGATACGGGTTGCCGAGTTGTTCGAGCCAGCGTAACGCATCGTTGTGCTCGTCCTTCCAGTTGTAGCCGATCACGCGCACGCGCTTGGTCAATGCGAAGCGGCTCAGTACCGGGTGTTCCTCGCGGCAGGCAGGGCACCAGCTGCCCCACACGTTGATGATGTACGGCGCGCCGCGCAGTTCGCGCGCATGCACCACGATGTTGGGGTCGTGCAGTAACGGCAGCGCGAATTCCGGCGCTGGTTTGCCGATCAGCGCAGAGGGCAGGGCATCGCGATCGTCCTGACCGGAGCGCACCACCGCATAGACCAGCAGCGCTGCCAGGGCGAGCAGCAGCACGATGGCGCCCACGAGAACCGCAGTGGGCAGGCGGGGGGAACGTGACTCAACCATCTTGGATCTCCGGAGAACGACGAAAACGCCGGTCGGCCGCGGTCACCAGGCCGCCAAGCGCCATCAGCAACGCTCCCAGCCAGATCCAGCGGACGAACGGTTTGAGGTGGACACGCACTGCCCAGGCCTGATTGCCCAGCGGTTCGCCAAGGGCGACATACAGGTCGCCAAACGGGCCAGGGCGAATCGCCGCCTCGGTCAACGTCTGGCCGCCACTGGCGTAGCGGCGCTTTTCGGCATGCAGCGCGCCCACCGGGGCATCGTCCTTGAATACCTGCAGGTTGGCACGGTCGGACACGTAATTGGGCCCGCGCAGTTCTTCCAGCCCGTCGAAATGCAGTGCATAGCGGCCGATCTGTACCTGTTGCCCGGGCGCCAGCGCCACTTCGCGCTGCAGGTTCAATCCCTCCACCAGCATGGCACCGGACAGGAACACCGCAACGCCCAGGTGCGCCAGCACCATGCCCAGCATCTCGGCGGTAAGTTTGCGCCCCTTGGCAGCGCGCCGCGTCCACAGGAAGCGCGCGGTGCCCAGCAGCACCCAGGCTGCACCGGCGACACCGAAGGCGGCTTTCAACTGTCCCTGCGGTGCGGCAAACCAGGCAAGCACGCCGGCCGCCAACGCCAGACCTGCCCACGGCACCAGCATCGCCACCGGCCGCGAGGCCTGTTCGCGCTGCCAGCGGGTGAGCGGGCCGAAGGGTAGCAGTGCCACCAGCGGTGCCATCAACACCACGAACAAGGTGCCGAAATAGGGCGGGCCAACCGACAACTTGCCCAGCCCCAAGGCGTCGGCGAGCAGCGGATACAACGTACCCAGCAACACCATGGCGCAGGCGCAGGTGAGCAGCAGGTTGTTCAACAGCAACAAGGTTTCGCGCGAGCTGCCGGCGAATGCGCGACGCGGATCGTCCGCCACCGACAACAGCGGCGCGCGCAGTGCGTACAGCAGTAACGAACCACCGACCACGGCCAGCAGGAAGACCAGAATGAACAGCCCGCGCGACGGGTCGGCGGCGAACGAATGCACGCTGGTCAGCACGCCCGAACGCACCAGGAAGGTGCCCAGTAGCGACAGCGCGAAGGCGGCGATTGCCAGCAACAAGGTCCAGCTGGCGAAGCTGCCGCGCTTTTCGGTCACCGCCTGCGAATGCAGCAGCGCGGTGCCCACCAGCCACGGCATGAAACTGGCGTTCTCCACCGGGTCCCAGAACCACCAGCCACCCCAGCCCAGCTCGTAATACGCCCACCAGCTGCCAAGCGCGATGCCGACAGTGAGCATCGACCAGGCGACATTGGTCCACGGCCGCGTCCAACGCAGCCAGCGCGCATCCATGCGGCCTTCCAGCAGTGCGGCGATGGCGAACGCGAACGGCACCGCAAAGCCGACGTAGCCGCAGTACAGCATCGGCGGATGGACGATCAGCCCCGGATCCTGCAGCAGCGGATTGAGGTCGCCACCTTCCGGCGGCACCGGAAACAGCCGCGCAAACGGGTTGGAGGTGAACAGCAGGAACGCCAGAAACCCAATGCTCACCAGCGCCATGACGCCGAGCACGCGTGCGATCACATGCGCGGGCAGTTGCCGCGACCAGATCGCCACCGCGCCGGTCCATAACGCCAGTACCAGCGTCCACAGCAGCAGCGAGCCTTCGTGCGCGCCCCACACCGCCGAATAGCGATACATCAGCGGCAGCAGGCTGTTGGAATTCTCGGCGACGTAGCGCACCGAAAAATCCTGCACCAAAAAGGCGTGCGTCAACACCGCAAAGGCCGATCCGATCAACGCCAGCTGCACCAGCGCTGCCGGCCGCGCCACGGCCATCCAGCTGCTGCGCCCGCGCTGCGCGCCGGCCAGCGGCACCACGGCCTGCACCAGCGCCACCAGCAGGGCCAGCACCAGCAGGAACGTCCCGAGTTCAGGAAGCATCGGGGCGACGCGTTGTCGAGCCTGGGCCGGTGCAAGGACGGCAGGTGCACTGCAGCGCCGGCATTCCTGCAGCGTTGGCATCTGCTTGCCCACGCACGGCGACGTCGTTAGCCGCTTCCCTCCCGCGCAAGCTACCCGCCAGCAGGCATGCCGAAGTCCTGATGCACGCCATCAATGCCGCTCTCCAACCTGATCCGCCGCGGCTGGCACATCGTGCTTGCGATGCGCGCTGCCCATCTTGTCGGCGACTTCCTTCGGCATATAGGTTTCGTCGTGCTTGGCCAGCACATCTTCGGCGACGAAGGTGCCGTTCTGCATGCGGCCGGTGGCCACCACTGCCTGCCCTTCGCGAAACAGGTCCGGCAGGATGCGGTCGTAACTCACGGGCAATTGTGCATCGCCATCGGTCACGCGGAAGTGCGCTTCCAACGAGCCGGAGGCGCGTTTGAAGGAGCCTTTTTCGACCATGCCGCCAAGCCGGAAGCGTGAATCCGCGCCGGCATCGCCATGCAGTACTTCCGAGGGCGTGTACAGGTAGGCCACATTGCGCTGCAAGGCCATGGCCACCAGCGTGGTTGCCAGCCCGCCGGCCAGCGCCAAGGCCAGCACCAGCCACAGGCGGCGGCGACGTTGTGGGTTCACCGGATCAGCTCCGCATCGCTGGGCACGGCGCGCTTGCGCTCGCGCAGGCGGCGCGCCTGGGCGGTCTTCAGGGCGCGACGCACCTGCCAACGGCCGGCGATCAGGTCCCCCAGCAGCAGCAGCACGAACACCGCATATGCGGCGATGACGTAGGGCAGGTAGTTCATGCCGCACTCTCCTGCGCATCGCGCACGATCCAGGCCTTGCCCGCCTCGCGGCGCAGGTTGTCGGCGCGCGCGCGCGTCAACAGCGAGCCGACAAACCAGAACTTGGTGCCGATCACCATCAACAACAGCGGCAGCAGCATGCTTGCATCGATCGTGGACGGCCCCAGCAGGCGAATGCTCTGGCCCTGATGCAGCGAATTCCACCACACCACCGAATAGCGGATCACTGGCAGCAGCGCCACCCCGACGATGGCCAGCAACGCCGCCGCGCGCGCCGCCTGACGGCGGTCGTCGATAGCGCGGTACAGGCCGATCACGCCCAGATACAAAAACAGCAGAATCAGTTCGGTGGTCAGGCGCGGGTCCCAGTCCCACCAGGCGCCCCACATCGGCTTGCCCCAGATGCTGCCGGTCAGCAGGGTGATCACGGTAAACGCAGCGCCGATCGGCGCGCAGGCCATCGCCAGAATCTCGCAGATCTTGATGCGCCAGATCAACGCGATGGCCGCATACAGCGCCATCAGCCCGAACACGAACAGGCTCATCCACGCGCTCGGCACATGGATATAGAGAATACGAAAGCTGTCGCCTTGCTGGTAATCGGCCGGCACTGCGAACAAGGCCTGCCAGATGCCCACGCCCAACAGCAACGCGGCCAGTGCGTAACACCACGGCGCCCAGCGTGCGGTGAAACGGTCGAAGATCGGCGGCGATGCGAGTTGGTGGAACCAGCGGGCGACGACGTTCATGCGATGGCAGTAGCCTTTGGAATGGCATTGGCTCTCGAAACAGCAACAACGCGTTGTGCGGGGCGTGCTATCGACAATGCATCGAGTGCAGCGCTCAACTCAACGAAATGCGGATCGCGGCCGCCGCAGCCAGCGGTGCCAGGACCACACCGATCACCAGTCCGGCGCCCAGCAACAACAATGCACCCACCGCATCCTGACCTTGTCCGCTGGCTGCCACGCTGCCGGCGCCGAACACCAGCACCGGCACGTACAGCGGCAACGCCAGCAACGCCACGAGAATACCAGAGCGTTTCATCGTCACCGTCAGTGCCGCCACCACAGCGCCGAGCAGGCTCAGGAGCGGCGTTCCCAGCGCCAACGATGCCAGCAGCACCGGCAATTGGTCATGCGGCAGGTGCAGCAATTCGCCCAGCAGCGGCGTCACTGCAATCAGCGGCAATGCACTGGTCGCCCAATGCAGCAGCACGCGCACCGCGATCAACCAGGCCAGCGGTACCGGCGCCAGCAACCACTGCTCCATGGAGCCGTCTTCCACATCGCTGCGGAACAAGGCGTCCAGGGACAACAGGCCAGCCAGCAATACCGACAGCCACAACACCGCCGGCGCGGCCTGCACGAGCAGGTCCGGGCGTCCGCCCAGTCCCAACGCGAACAACACCACGATCAGCAAGGCGAACAGTGCCGGCTGCAACGCATCGCTGCGGCGCCGCCACAGCAGGTGCAGGTCGCGGGCAAGCAGGGCGCGGGCGGCCTGCCAGAGCGAGGGTTGCGGCGAATGCGTGCTCATGCCGCAGCCTCCAGCGTGAGCATACGGGTGCGCACCGGCGGTGCTGCATACGCACCGTGCGTGGTGACCAGCGCCGCGCCACCGCCGCGCAGATGCGCGGAGATCATTCGGTTAACCAGGGTGATGCCATCCAGGTCCAGGTTGGCGTACGGCTCATCCAGCAACCAGAGCGGCGCCGGCGACAGCCATAGCCGTGCCAGCGCCAGCCGCTTGCGCTGGCCCGCCGACAACTGCCGTACCAGCGCATCTTCGTAACCGGCCAGGCCCACGATTGCCAGCGCGCTGCCGGGCATCTGCTTGGCGCGCCGGCCGTGCAGACCGCACAGAAAATGCAGGTTTTCCAGCGTGCTGAGGTCGGCCTTCAGGCCGGGCAGGTGGCCGAGGTAGGCCATGAAGCGGCTGCGGTCGCCGCGCTTGGCGGTCTTGCCATCGATCTGGATCTGCCCGCGCTCCACATGCAGCAGGCCAGCCAGCACGCGCAGCAACGTGGTCTTGCCGGCGCCGTTGTCGCCTTGCACCAGCAGCGCCTCGCCGGCATCGACATGGAAATCCAGCGGGCCGAACACCGGCTCCTCGTTGCGGCTGAAGGCCAGGGCGTGCGCCGCCAGCAGCGGCGCTGCGGTGTGCAGCGGTTCGATCATCGGTGCAGCAGGCTCGGGTCGCAGGACGGCATGGGGAAAGGCCGGGGCAGGGCACGCGCCGGACCGGGCGCGCATTGTAGCGACGATGGTGGCACGCCGGGGACGGGTGCGGCAGCGCTGCGGGCGCCGCGATGGGTCGGGGAACGCTGTTTTGCAATGTCCGGGCGCAACCGCCTGGCGGCTTTGCGTACACTCGCGGTCCCCCGTTTCTTGTCCGGACAGGCGCCATGCCCCTCACGACCAAGCTGCCCAAGGTGGGTACCACCATCTTCACCGTCATGTCGCAGCTGGCGGCCGAGCACGGCGCGGTCAATCTGGGCCAGGGCTTTCCCGATTTCGCGGTGCCGCAGCGGCTGGTCGACGAACTCAGCAAGGCCATGGCGGCCGGCCACAACCAGTACCCGCCGATGACCGGCGTGGCCGCGTTGCGCCAGGCCATCGCCGGCAAGGCCCAGCGCTGCTATGGCGCGCAGGTCGATGCCGACACCGAGATCACCGTCACCAGCGGTGCCACCGAGGCCATCTTCAATGCCATCCACGCCGTGGTGCGCGCCGGCGAAGCGGTCATCGTGCTGGACCCGGCCTACGACTGCTACGAACCGGCGATCGATCTGGCCGGCGCACGAGCGGTGCATGTGGCACTTGACCCGCAGACCTTCGCGGTCGACTGGGATGCGCTGCGTGCAGCGATCACGCCCAAAACGCGCCTGTTGATGATCAATTCCCCGCACAACCCGTCCGGCGCGATGCTGTCGGCCGCCGACCTGCAGACGCTGACCGAGCTGCTGCGCGGCACCGAGATCTTTTTGTTGTCGGATGAGGTGTACGAACACATCGTCTTCGACAGCCGCAGGCATGAATCGGTGTTGCTCTGGCCGGAATTGCGCGAGCGCGCATTCGTGATTTCCAGCTTCGGCAAGACCTACCACTGCACCGGCTGGAAGATCGGCTACGCCATCGCACCGCCGGCGCTCACGGCCGAATTTCGCAAGGTGCACCAGTACAACACCTTCACCAGCTTCGGTCCGGCCCAGCACGCCTTCGCTGCAATGGTCCGCGACGAACCCGAGCACGACGAGCAGTTGGGCGCGTTCTACCAGGCCAAGCGCGACCGCTTCCGCGAGCAGCTGCTGACCACCCGTCTAAAACCATTGCCCGTGCCCGGCGGCTACTTCCAGCTGGTGGATTACTCGGCGATCAGCGATTTGCCCGATACCGAATTCGTGAAGTGGCTGACGATCGAGAAGGGCGTGGCCGCGATTCCGTTGTCGCCGTTCTACGAGAATGCCCCGGCTGGTCAGCGCCTGGCGCGGCTGTGCTTCGCCAAGAACGCTGCGACGCTGGATGCGGCGATCGAGCGTTTGCAGAAGCTCTGACGAGCCGGGATTCGGGAATCGGGATTGGGGATCCGTAACGGCGGATTGGTCGTTTGTTGACGAGTTCGCAGAATGCTGATGACAGGAAGCCACCCGAGACCCGTCGTTCGAATCCCAAATCCCCACTCCCGAATCCCGAGCTTCCAATGCACGACCTGCGCATCTCCCTGATCCAAGGCGACACCCGCTGGCATGACCCGGCCGGCAATCGCGACTATTACGGCGTGTTGCTGGAGCCGTTGGCCGGGCAGACCGATCTGGTGATCCTGCCGGAGACCTTCACCAGCGGGTTCTCCAACGACGCCATCGACAAGGCCGAAGGGATGGACGGGCCGACCGTGGCGTGGGTGCGCGCGCAAGCCGCACGCCTGGGTGCAGCGGTCACCGGCAGCGTGCAGTTGCGCACCGAGGCCGGTGTGTTCAACCGGCTGCTGTGGGCCACGCCCGACGGGGCGCTGCAGTATTACGACAAGCGTCACCTGTTCCGCTTCGGTAACGAGCATCTGCGCTACGCGGCCGGGCGCGAGCGGCTGACAGTGGAATGGAAGGGCTGGCGGATCAATCCGCAGGTCTGCTACGACCTGCGTTTCCCGGTGTTCTGCCGCAACCGCTTCGATGTGGAACGCCCGGGGCAGCTGGATTTCGATCTGCAACTGTTCGTCGCCAACTGGCCGTGCGCCCGCGCCTATGCGTGGAAGACGTTGCTGCGCGCACGCGCAATCGAAAACCTGTGCTTTGTGGCGGCGGTCAACCGCATTGGCATCGATGGCAACCAACTGCATTACGCCGGCGACAGCGCGGTGATCGATTTCCTCGGCCAGCCGCAGGTGGAAATCCGCGAACGCGAGCAGGTGGTCACCACCACCATCAGCGCCACAGCGCTGGCCGAGCACCGCGCCCGTTTTCCCGCGATGCTGGATGCCGATCACTTTGAGATCCGGGATTCGTGATTCGGGATTCGGGATTCGGGATTGGCGCAAGCCACTGCCGCGCAGGTGCCAGCGCGCCCGCGGTTGCCAATCCCCAATTTCGAATCCCCAATCCCGGCTACTGAGCCAGCTTGATCTCGTAGATCTTCGGCCAGCGCTTTCCGGTGACGAACAAGCGATCGTGCTCGGCGTCGTAGGCGATGCCGTTGAGGACATCGTTGGTGGGATCGGTCAACGTGTCTGGATCTGGCACCAGCGCCTTGAGCTCGATCCAGGCGATGACCTTGCCGCTGGCCGGGTCGATCCGTGCGATGCGGGTGGTCAGCCAGACGTTGGCCAGCAACTGGCCGTTGACCCATTCCAGCTCGTTGAGGTTGTCCAACGGCTTGCCGCGGGCGGTGACCTTGATGGTGCCGATTTGTTTCAAGCTCTGCGGATCCAGGCGGCGGATGTTGGCGGTTCCGTCGCTCATGTACAGCTGGCGGTCGTCGCTGGTCAGCGCCCAGCCCTCGCCGGAATAGCTGAATTGCGTGCGCGGTGCCAGCGTGGCCAGGTCGTAGACGAAGCCGCGCTGATTGCGCCAGGTCAGCTGGATCAGGCGGTCCTTCCAGGCCGCGATGCCTTCGCCATAGAAAGGCGGCGGCGTGTTGGCCTGCTGCAGGACGTTGCCGCTGTCCAGGTCGACCTTGCGCACGCTGGACTGGTCCAGCTCGCCGGTGCTCTCGTAGAGATGCCCGTCCAGATAGAACAGGCCTTCGGTAAAGGCGGCGGTGTCGTGCGGATAGGTCCTGACGACGGTGTAGCCCTGGGTGGGAATCGCCTCGCCGCAATGGGCGAGGGTGGGCAGCAGCAGTGCGCTGACGAGCAGGCTGTAGACGGTGCGTGGCATGCGGCAATCATCCCATGTCACCACTGCAGGCGGCAGTTCTGTTGCCATCTTGAGGCTAGCAAAAACCTCGCTGAACAAAACCATGCGTCGCGCTGGCATCTTGTCGCGCCTGCCACATCGGCGCTGCTAGTCTCGCGCCACGTCCACCACTGGCACTGCTCACATGATCAAGTCACTTTCGCTCATCGCGCTGCTTGGCGCCGCCACGCTGGCTCCGCAGGCACAGGCTGCGGGCAACATCGATTGCCAGCTGTCGTTCAACTTGTCCGGTTGGTCGGTGTTCTACAAGACCGCCAGCGGCACCGGCACCATCAAGTGCGATAACGGTGCGGTCATTCCGGTCAAGATCTCCAGCAAGGGCGGTGGCCTGACCGTCGGCAAGTCCAAGATCGTCGGCGGCCGCGGCACCTTCAGCGGTGCCTACAGCCTCAACGACCTGTTCGGAACGTATGCCGCTGCCGAAGTCCATGCCGGTGTCGTGAAGTCCAGTACCGCACAGGTGGTCACCAAGGGCGATATCTCGCTTGCGCTGGCAGGCACCGGCGAGGGTGTAGACCTGGGTGTCAACGTCGGTAACTTCGTGATCGAGCGTCGCAAGTAAGAGCGGTAAACCGAGCGGGCGGCTCTCAGGTCGCGTGTAAGGCGCGCCAAAACCGGCGCTAACGCGTGACTCGTGTCGATGTGTGGCACAGGGCGCGCTCGCCAGGCGGCTGCGCAGTAGTCCTGCCGGTCTAAGAGTGGCTAACAAAACGTAGCGAGCGGTCGTCAGGTGGGCGTGGACGGCGCACAGGAACCGGAGTGTACGAGGGGTACATGAGGATTCCGAGCACCGGCCGCGCCCGTCTGGCGGCTGCGCAGTAGTTTTGTTAGCCGCTCTAAGTCGCAGCATCCAGGTTGCGCTCGCCCCATCGGTGCGTGCGGCCATTGCACCGCGATGACGCTGCAGGGAGTGCTTTCGCTAAACGACTGCACGACCGGATGCGTGGCAACGTCTCTGCTCAGCAGATGTCTTGCACCGCCGACCAATAAAAACGGCCCTTTGCAGGGCCGTTTTTATTGCGCGGATTGGTTGAGGCTCAACGATCCCGATTACCACCACCTGAAGGACGACGATTGCCGCCGCCCGGCGGACGGCCGCCCGGGCCGCGCGGTGCGCCGCCTGGGCCGCCGGGACCGCGAGCGCCGCCCCCCGGACCGCCGGGGCCGCGGTTGGCAGACGCCGGGCCGCGATTACCGCCCGGACCCGGACGCCCACCGCTCGGGCGGCCAGCAGGGCGAGCAGCACCATACGGGCTGAAACCCGGGTTGGCGTGATCGGAGGGGAAGCTCGGTGCGTTGCCCGGATGACCATACGGGTGCTTGCGCTGCCCCTGGCCTTGCGACTGACCCTGTCCGCAGCCAGCGCCGCGTCCCGGACCACCCGAGCGCGCGCCACCCGGACCGCCCGCGCCGGGACGTGCGCCGCCCGGTCCTTTTTTCGCATACGGACGTGCCTGGCCGGTACCCGGGCCGCTCGGGCCGGCATTGCGGTGACCGCTCGGGCCGGTGCTCACGCCATCGGGTACATACCAGCTGCGGAACGCAGCCGGGTTGCCGTCCGGCAATGCGCCGCGGTCGCCCTTGGCCGGGCCGCGCTGCTTGAACGGGCGCTGCTGCGATTGCTTGGCGGCCGCTTCGCCGCTGACCGTCAGGCCGCCCCTGAAGCCGCCAGGCTTGCCGCAACCTCCGCGGCCGCGATCTTCGCGCAAGTTATCGAAACGACGCAGCTCGCGGCCTTCATCGGCGCCGGAGGTCTGGCCGTTGACGTAGGCATTGCTGCGGCCATCGCGCGAGACGTGCACGGTGGACTTGGCGGCGCGACGCTGGCCGATCACCGGCTGCAGGGTCAGCGCCGACGGTGCGCCTTCTTCCAGCTTGAGTTCGGCGCGCAGTGCGTCGACCTTGTCCTGCGCCACTTCCACCGAGTGCCCGCGCAGCAGTTCGCGTGGCAGGGAAATCTTGCCGTAGCGGCTGCGCTTGAGTCGGCTGACCTGGCAACCCTGCGATTCCCACAGGCGGCGCACTTCGCGGTTGCGGCCTTCCTTGACGACCACGCGGAACCAGTCGTGCGAATCGGTGCCGCCGATGCGTTCGATCTCGTCGAACTTGGCGCCGCCGTCTTCCAGCAGCACACCGCGTGACAGGCGCTCGATGATGGCATCGGAGACTTTTTCTTCGCCTTCCGGCGCGCGCACGCGCACCACATATTCGCGCTCGACCTCGTAGGAGGGGTGCATCATCGCGTTGGCCAGCTCGCCGTCGGTGGTGAGCAGCAGCAGGCCGGTGGTGTTGATGTCCAGGCGGCCAATGGCGATCCAGCGCGAGCCCTTCAAAACCGGCAGCGACTCGAACACGGTCGGGCGGCCTTCGGGATCTTCGCGCGTGGTCACTTCGCCTTCGGGCTTGTTGTAGATCAACACGCGCGAGGGTTCGGTCAGCGCGCTGGCCACGAAGCTGCGGCCGTCCAACTGGATCTTGTCGCCGCTGCGCACCGACATGCCGGTCTGCGCAACGGCACCATTGACCTTGATCAGGCCGTCGGCGATGCGCTGCTCCAGCGCGCGGCGCGAACCCAGGCCGGCCTGGGCCAGCACCTTGTGCAGGCGCTCTTCCAGCTTCGGCGCTTCGGGCGCGCTGTCGCGCTTGAGGGAAAGCTTGTTCAACGACAGCTTGCGGGGGGTGTCACTCATGTGTCTGGCTCCGGCCGCCGCGTTGCGGGTCGGCCTCTGGGTCGGAATCGGCTTCGTCAACAGCCACGGTCGTCGTCGCGACGGCGTTGTCTTCGTCTTCGTTCACTGCATCCGCGCGCGTTCCCGGCGCGGTGTCGGGGTCGCCTTCACGGGCGTCGTCTGGGTCCTGCGTGTTGTTCTCGTGCGCCGGGCCATGCTCGGGGTGTTGCGGTGTCTGGTCGCTTCCTGCGTCAGTCGCTTCCGTATCGAATGCGTCGTCTACACCGTGGTGCTGCTGGTCAAACCCGGCATCGCCAACTGATTCCTGTGCAGGCTGGTCGGCATCGTTGTCGATGTCGGTTTCGCTTTCAGGATCGCGTTCGGCGTCGTCCTGGTGATCGCTTGCTATGTGGGTGTTGCTGGCCTGGTTTGCCGAGGCGACGGCCTCGTCCGCATCCGGGGCATCTTGCGAACCGCCGGCGCCGCCGGTGCTGTCGTGGAGCTCGGCGCCAGCCTTGGCGTCTGCATCCGTGTCCGCAGTACCAGCATCGTGAGCCGCTGCATCCGAATCGCCGCCTTCAGCGTCACCCGCATCCGCCTGATCCTGCGCCGCGTCCATCGCTGCCGAGGCCGGCACTGCACCTTCCAGTTGCCCGTCGCGGTCCAGCGGCAGCTGCGGTTCCAGCTCGGCGATGTCCTTCAACTCAGACAATGGCGGCAGCTCGTCCAATCGCTTGAGGCCGAAGTAATCCAGAAAGCCCTTGGTGGTGCCGAACAGGGCCGGCTTGCCGGGCACGTCGCGGTGGCCCACCACGCGGATCCATTCGCGTTCTTCCAGCGCCTGGATGATGTTGCTGCTGACTGCCACGCCGCGCACCTGCTCGATCTCGCCGCGCGTGATCGGCTGGCGGTAGGCGATCAGTGCCAGGGTCTCCAGCGTGGCGCGGGTGTACTTGGTGCGGCGCTCGGTCCACAGTCGGGCGACCCAGCCATGCACATCGGCCTTGACCTGGAAGCGGAAGCCGGAGGCCACCTCGACCAGTTCCACGCCACGGTCGGCACAGGCCTCACGCAGCAGTTCCAGTGCGCGCTCCACGCTGCCGGGCGGCGCCGGCTCTTCTTCCGGAAACAGGCCCTGCAGCTGCGCCAGCGTCAGCGGCTGGCTGCTCGCCAGCAGGGCGGCTTCGATAATGCGGGTGATCAGCGCTTGATCCATTCGATGATCGGCTTCAGAGGGGTTCGTTGGCGGCATCGCTGTCGTCGAATTCGCTGGAGAATTGCAACGGCGCATTGGTATTGCCCAACGCCAGCGACTTCACGTAGATC
Source organism: Xanthomonas axonopodis (assembly GCF_001304695.1). Classification (GTDB taxonomy): domain Bacteria; phylum Pseudomonadota; class Gammaproteobacteria; order Xanthomonadales; family Xanthomonadaceae; genus Xanthomonas; species Xanthomonas axonopodis. The sequence continues at coordinate 2,793 of NZ_JFAQ01000031.1, read as the reverse complement.
GGCGCCAGCGGCGCTTCCTGCACGATGTCCAGCAACTGCTCCTTGGCCAGTTCGAGCAGCGCCAGGAAGGTGACCAGCACGCCGAGCTTGCCTTCTTCGGCAGTGAACAGCGATTCGAAACGGTAGAACTTGCCATCGTCCAGGCGGCTCAGCACATCGCCCATGCGCTGGCGCACACTCAGCGCCTCGCGCTTGATCGCATGGCCGGTGAACAGCTCGGCGCGTTTGAGCACGTCGTACAGCGCCATCAGCATTTCTTTCAATTCCACCGGCGGCGGCAGCTTGACCGCGGCGCGCTCGGGCAGGTGCGCCTGCACCGGCGCGCTGTCGCGGCCCATGCGGGGCAGGGTGTCCAGATCCTCGGCGGCCTGCTTGAAGCGTTCGTATTCCTGCAGCCGGCGGACCAGCTCGGCGCGCGGATCTTCTTCTTCGCCCTCCTGGCTGGGGGGGCGCGGCAACAGCATGCGCGATTTGATCTCGGCCAGGATCGCCGCCATCACCAGATATTCGGCTGCCAGTTCGAAGCGCAGCTCCTGCATCACATTGATGTAGTCCACATATTGCCGGGTGATCTCGGCAACGGGGATGTCCAGGATGTCCAGGTTCTGGCGGCGGATCAGGTACAGCAGCAGGTCCAGCGGGCCTTCGAAGGCATCCAGGATGACTTCCAGCGCATCCGGCGGAATATACAGATCCTGCGGGATCTGCAGCACCGGTTGCCCATGCACCACCGCCAGCGGCATTTCCTGCTGCTGTGGCGGCGCGCTCGTGGCTGGCGGAGTCGCGACGTGCGCGAGTTCGGAATTCATCAGGTCGACATCGGTCTTACGGTCGCCGGCGGCGGTCTGAGCCGCCGCCTGCAGGGCTTTGCCTTGAGTTACTGCGATCAATGTCGTGCCTGTGCCGGCACGATCCCACAAATCCACATACAACGTGCGCTGCGTGGCATGCGGCGACGGAACAGCGAGGAGGTCGTCTACGCGGGCCGGCGGTGGGCAGCGAATCGGTCGTCGGGAAGAGCGTTGAGCCTGGGCCGACGGGCCGCTGCGTCCGGTTGCGTGTGCAGTGGTGCCAAGGGTAATGCGTGCGCGGGGGCGGTGTCCAGCGCCGGGCCGGCTAGAATCTCCTTGGTGAACTTCAAGTCTCAGGCGAGGTGGCGTGTGTGGTACGTAATCGAGGGGTATGACCGGCCCGACGCATTGGCGGCACGGCAGCAGGCGCGGCCGGCGCATCTGGCGCGTCTGCAGGCGCTTGCGGCCGCGGGACGATTGCTGGTGGCGGGCCCTTGTCCGGCCATCGATGCCGAAGATCCGGGTCCGGCCGGTTTCAGCGGCAGCGTCGTGATTGCCGAGTTCGACGCGCTGGACGATGCGCGCGTCTGGGCAGATGCCGACCCCTACGTGGAAGCGGGTGTGTACACGTGCACCGAGGTCCGCCCGTTCCGCCGGGTGTTGCCATGAGCCGGGTCGAGCAGATCCGCGAAGCGTTGCAGGCTGCACTGGCGCCCACCGAGCTGGATGTCGTTGACGACAGCGCACGGCATGCAGGCCATGCCGGTGCGCGCGACGGGCGCGGGCACTTCAACGTGCGCGTGGTCAGCGCTGCATTTGCAGGCAAGCCGCCGCTGGCACGTCACCGCGCGGTGTATGCCGCGGTGGGCGAGATGATGCAGACCGATATTCATGCCTTGTCGATCGAGGCCTTCGCGCCGGGTGAGGTTGGCTGAACGTTGCTGGGCAGGAATACGGCCGTTATGCCAGACCGTTTCTGGTGGTCTGAAGCGCTGGGGCACAGCGGTGATTGCCTTCACACCAGCAAGCGTCAGGACGCAGCCGGCGAGGTGGGTGTTAGGTGCCGGGCGATTGGGCTCCTGCCAATACCGGATCGGGTGGTTGTGAATCGTGACCTGCATCCTGCTTCGCTTGTGAATGCATGGGTGCGTATTTGTTGCGTCGCAGCACATTACTTCACGCGTCCCTCACCTGCAGCTAGTTGATCTGTAAGCGTTTTCACGCGTGTGAAGATAGGGGTTTACGCCTCTGTATGAAAACGCTTACAGTCCGCGCCAGTTTTGGGAAGTCGGTCGCGGAGGGCGACACGAATGGCCAAGGGTGCGGTCACCATCAAAGATGTCGCTCGGGAAGCGCAGGTCTCCGTCGCAACGGTGTCGCGTGCGCTCAATGGGCACGACAACGTTGCCGGACCGGTGCGGCAGCAGGTGCTGGAAGTGGCCGAGCGGCTGCGCTACAGCCCGCATGCGGCCGCGCGCAGCCTGAGCAGCCGGCGGTCGCAGACGCTGGGTGTGGTGCTGCCGGACTTGTACGGCGAATTCTTCTCCGAATTGATTCGCGGCATCGATGGCGCGGCGCGTGCGGCGGGCCAGCACCTGCTGGTGTCCAGCTATCACGGCGACCCGGAAGCCCAGGGCAGGGCGCTGCGCTCGATGCGCGGGCGCGTGGATGGCTTGCTGGTGCTCTCGCCCTACGCCGAGCAGCCGGGGTTCCTCACCGACAACCTGCCGCAATCGCTGCCGACGGTGTTGATCAATGCGCACCTGCCCGGTGCCGGCTATCCGGTGCTGAGCATCGATGACCACGCCGGCGCCATGGCCATGACCGAGCACCTGCTGCGCGCCGGGCACCGCCGCATCGCCTTCATCGGTGGCCCGGCGCTGAATTTCGATGCACGCGAGCGCCTGCGTGGCTTCCGCGATGCGCTTGCTGCGTTCGGTGCGCAGGCGCAGGGCGTGGAGTACCCGGGCGACTTCAACGAAGCCTCCGGCCACCGCGCCGG
>NZ_JFAQ01000309.1 GCF_001304695.1 Xanthomonas axonopodis | reverse complement strand
CTGGTCGAACTCGGCCTTGTAATTGGACGTAATGACCTTGTATTCGCCGATCGCCGACTGCGGGAACGGGTTGCCGCGGCTGGAATCCTGGCCGCTCACGCCGCCGGTCAGCACGTAGTTCTTCTGGCTCACGCCGTCGATGTAGACATTGGTGCCTTCGGCCGAGGTGGCACCGGTGCGCACCTTGGTGGTGCCGTTGGCCTCGCGGGTGAACTGCACGTTGGGCACGGTGTCGGCCAGTTCCAGGAAGTTGCGCGTGGCGCGCGGCAGGTTTTGGATCTGCACGTTGGAAATGTAGGTGGCGTTTTCGGAGGTGCGCGTCTCCACCAGCACCGGCGGCGCCTTCACCTGCACCGCGTCCAGCGTGGTGGCGTTACCACCCGCGGCCGTGGCCGGTTCGCCACCCACGCCCAGGTTCAGGGTCGCCGTCTGGCCGACCTGCACGGTGACGTTCTGCGAGCTGGTCTGACCATTGGCGGTGACATCGATCCGGTAGGAACCCGGCGGCAGGCCGCCCACCGAATAGCCGCCATTGCTGACCTGCACGGTCCGGGTCAGGCCGGTGGCCAGATTGGTGGCGGTGACCTGCGCCTGGGCGGCAGGTGCGGCATCGACGGTGACCTGTCCGCGGATGGTTGCAGCGGTGCTCTGTGCGAAGGCCGGTGCGGCGCCGAGCAGCAGGCAGCTGGCAAGCGCGCA
>NZ_JFAQ01000308.1 GCF_001304695.1 Xanthomonas axonopodis | reverse complement strand
CTTATCACTGAGACGAGGTCGTCCACCTTTGGGGGAAGGCTTGACCTGCGGAATCAGTGGCTCGATGCGCTTCCACAGCGCAATAGGGATCTCGTTGCGACGTGTCATGCCGACAATGTTGCCGCCGACTCAACAAAATTCAAGGGTTTTGTTATCGGCTCTTAGGTTCGACTGAGGCCACTCCGGGGACACGTCGTGTCATGATGTCGAGGATGCGCCGGAATACTTGCGGATGACGTTCATTCATGTATTGCGCAACTAGTGGTAAGTTGTCGCCACTTTCCGACAAGTGTTCAGAATCGCCAGTGGCTTCCTTGCGCCCTCTTGCTGCATTGATATGAAAATCAGAAACGTGCCAGTTCTCGATTAATTGTCGGAAAGCGTTTGCAGCCTTGAAACGCTCAAATTGTCCAAGCCCCTTGATCGCTAGGGTGTCAGGAGACACTTTCTGAATTTCCCTGTCCAGTTCCTCGTCCGGTTTCTTGAAGTCCTCTTCGTTGGTGATGGCATAACCTTCACCCTTGGAGAAATTTAAGAAATGATAGGGGCTGCCATAGCGCGCACGTTTGTAACGCAATAACTCCCTTTGCACGATGGGAGTGCCGGTCTCTTCGCCAATCTCGATTGAGTAGGTGACCAGTCGCTCTACGCCGGTTATTTCCATTCGGTACTGCAGTTCGATCAGGATAGAATCGACTGTAGGATCACACCCGCGGCTTAGAACCTCCCGGAAACGTCCCCGCTTGTCCAGTGCTTGCCTGACGTTTCCCTTTAGGGCAACGCTGATCAAGCCCCGTTCCCGCGTTTCGCGGGAGGTTGGATGCACATAGACGATGGGGCGCGTAGATCGCTTTGCCCATTCAGGGCAATCCCGGTGATCGAGCGGTCTCTTTGGCGGCTTATGTACTTCATGCTGTATTTATGCAACATTGGGT
>NZ_JFAQ01000307.1 GCF_001304695.1 Xanthomonas axonopodis | reverse complement strand
GGCGCGGTTCCATCGCCCGGTAAGCGCATCGCGCAGTGCATCCAGTTCCACCAGCCGCGCGGCCTGTTGCAGTTCGATGGTGCTGACGACTTGCTTGGCCAATGCTTGCAGCGCGTCGCGCTCGGCCAGCGACAGGCGCCGCGGGACGCGATCCAGCACGCACAGGGTGCCCAGTGCGATGCCGTCCGGGGTCAACAACGGCGCGCCTGCATAGAAGCGGATCTGCGGCTCGCCTGTCACCAGCGCGTTGCCCACAAACCGCTCGTCCAGGTGGGTGTCGCCGACTTCCATCACCTGGTCGGGTTCGAGAATGGCGTGCGCGCAAAACGACAGCTCACGCGGCGTCTCGCTCTGCTGCATGCCGATCCTGGATTTGAACCACTGCCGATGGGTATCGACCAGCGAAATCAGCGCCATCGGCATCCGGCAGACTGCGGCTGCGATCGACGTGAACGCGTCGTAGCTCGGCTCCGGTGCGGTGTCCAGCAGGCGGTAAGCATGCAGTGCCTCCACGCGCTCATCTTCGTTGGCCGGCAGGCGCGCCCCGATCGTGGCGTTGACGCCGCCTGGCAGCAACGTAGCGTGGGTCAGGTTCAACGCGGGTGCGTCGGGTATCTGCATGCAAAGCACCACCGGAACAAGGCGCCGTCAAGGCGATGAGGGGGTAACGCGACAAGGCACTGGCCGATGCGATCGCTACCGTGGCATGGCACTGCTTCCCAGGCCAGCGGCATACCGGCAAGCGCCTGCCGCGATCTTGCCACACGAGCAGCGTGGCTGGCTGGCGCTCGATTTCAAGTCCGGCAAACCCAGCGGTCCCAGCTGCGCGAGACGATGTAACACGCCGTCGACGATGCAGCATGGAAGTTCACCGCATCAGCCTTGCCGCGGCAAGGC
>NZ_JFAQ01000306.1 GCF_001304695.1 Xanthomonas axonopodis | reverse complement strand
CCAAGGTCCGCTGCTTCATCGGCTTGCACCACCATCGCTGCGAAGCACTTATCCTCGCATCTTTGGAACTTGATCAGCGTTGCCTTCGACGCAAGCACACCGGTGGCGGCGATTGCTGCGCTGGATGCGCCGCCGTGCACGCAACACTCCAGCTATCCGCCGGTGGTCGCCGCGCAGATGGGCGGCCGCCAGAAGCGCGCACTGGGCGAGGTGTCCGGGCTGCGCAACGTCGGCGTCAACCTGACCACGCTGGCGCCGGGCGCACGCTCGGCGCTGCGGCATGGACATTCGCAGCAGGATGAATTCGTCTACATCGTCAGCGGCGCGCCCAGCCTGATCACCAACGCCGGCGAGCAGTTGCTGCAGCAGGGCATGTGCGTGGGCTTCCGCGCCGGTGACGGCGATGCGCATTGCCTGATCAATCGCAGCCAGGCGGTGGTGACGTACCTGGAAGTGGGCGACCGCAGTGCCGGTGATTGAGTGACCTATCCGGACGATGACCTGATGCTGGTCTCCATGGCAGACGGCCAGCGCGCGTACCGGCACAAGGATGGCACGCCCTACTGAGCGCGCTGGTGGTGGTCCATCTGTTGGCGTTGCACGATGGTGCAACACACCGCGAAACACGCATCCGCCTGCTCTGACGCTGGCGTGGTTCGGGCAAGTGAGACGTAAAGCAGCCACCCACGCAGCGGGCAGGCATCAGCTGCGTGGGTAGCGCGCAGCAACCGCACCTTACGATAGGTACATCCGCATATGGCGCGGTGCGCATGGCCTGGCGACGCCACCGTGGCTGTGTTCGCTGCCGGCAGCGCAGCGATGCAGTGGCATGCGGTGTCGGCGACGCGGATAATCCGCCGGTGAGCATATCCCCCAAGCATCTGCAGATTCTCTACCAGGACGATGTCCTGGCCGTTGTCGACAAACCGGCCGGCCTGATGGTCCATGACAGCAAGCTGGCGCGTGGGGAGGACGACTTCCTGGCCGACCGCCTGCGCGAGCAGCTGGGCAAGCCGATCTTTCTGGTGCACTGGCTCGACCGCGCCACCAGCGGCTGCCTGCTGCTGGCCTTCGATCGCGACAGCGCCAGTGCGCTGGGCAAGGCCTTGATGGCCGGCGAGGTGGAGAAACATTATCTCACCGTCTGTCGCGGCTGGCCGGCCGAGGAGCGCTTCATCTTGGACCATGACCTGGACGGCGGGCCGGGCAAGCCGGTCAGGAAACCGGCAGTGACGCATTTCCAGCGTCTGGTCACCGGCGAACTGGAAATTCCTTCCACCGGGTTCACCACCTCGCGCTACGCACTGCTGCGCTGTCAGCCGCAGACCGGTCGCTTTCGGCAGATTCGCCGGCACATGAAGCATCTGTCGCATCACATGATCGGCGACGGCCGCCACAACCGCAGTTTCCGCATGCTCGGCATCCACCGCATGTTGCTGCACGCCGAACGCCTGGAATTTCCGCATCCGGCCGATGGCCGGCGCAGCAGCGTCACCGCGCCGCTGGATGCAGAATTCGCCAAGGCGTGTGCGCTGTTTGATTGGGACGTGGCCGGCTTGGTGGCGGCACACGGGGAGTGAGGCCACCTCGCTAGCGATCTGGCGCGGCATCAACTTCGATCAGTGGCGTTTCCGGGCAAGCGTACCCTCACCCCACCGGCGGATGCTTCTGACACGGGGGTGATGTACGGCTTGCTGGATTCGCCCAGCGTTGCCGGCGCGTACCCCCCGCCCCGCACCCCCGCCCGCGCTGGCAGCGCGGGCGCTCCAAGAAACGCGCGCCAATGGCACACAAGGGGTGCCTTCTCGCCCAGCAGGGACGTTGCATGCGCGAGTCGCTGTCGTCCACCACAAGCTCGACCACGCGAGCCGATGCTTCCTTCTCCCGCCGGGAGAAGGTGCCCCGCAGGGGCGGATGAGGGGACGTGCGAAGCC
>NZ_JFAQ01000305.1 GCF_001304695.1 Xanthomonas axonopodis | reverse complement strand
GTCGACGCCGTTGGCCTGCGCGTCCGCACCAATGACAGTGCTATCACCATTGAACTGCGAGGTGGCCGCACGCGCGCCTAGCGCCGCGCTATTTTCGTTGTAAGCGGAGCTGCCATGGCCGATCGAAATGCCTCCATCGCCCGACGCCAAGGCAAAGCCGCCCAATGACACGGTGCGTGGTGCGAACGAACCGGCGCTGTGTCCGATCGCCACCGCATCGGTATTGCCAGGCGCGTTGGGAAACACGTTGGAATCGTAGCCAATGGCAATCGCATAGTCGGATTGGCCCTACGCACCCGAGCCCAGCGCAATGCCGCCAAGACCGGTCGCTGCGGTAATCGAGCCGAAATTGCTGACGCCGCCCACCACGACGCTCTGCGCTCCGCTGGCCAAAGAGGTGTCGCCGATTGCGACGCTACTGGCACCGTCGCTTCGCGCCCTGTAACCGAACGCGGTCGAGGTGTCCGCACTGGCGCGCGAGGAATAACCGCCGGCGGTGGAAAGAAAGCCGCTGGCGCTGGAAAGCCCGCCCACTGCGGTGGCGCC
>NZ_JFAQ01000304.1 GCF_001304695.1 Xanthomonas axonopodis | reverse complement strand
CTGCTACTCGATCCAGAATACGCCCTACTTGCGTTCGATAACGCTGTTCGCGCTACTGGCGACCTTTTTTTGGGTGTTCATGGCGTGGCGGTGTGTTGGGCCTGACAAAGTTCGGCATATCGGAGCGCTCGCCTACGACTGTCTCATCATCGGCCTGGTGATGGTCGGCATGGGCAGTTCCTTCATGGGTCTGTTCGCGGTGCTGTTGTGGATCGGGATCGGCTACGGCATGGCGGGGTGGACGCTCGGTGCACATTGACGGGCCTGGGCTTCAAAATCCTGAACGGACTGTGCGGGCGCGTTTTGTGCGATCATCGCGCTAAACAACCCGGTCAGAAGTGCCAGAATTCGGAGTGCCATTGGCTAAATTCGTTTATGCGTAATTGAAATTACGATCCATCGTTTATCAAGATTCGATGGTTGTCAACAGGCGCCCCAGCTGGATCCACCCGAAATCCGGGCAAGCGGGAACGGCCCAAGCACAGCCTGGGTGCATAGGTAGGAAATGAAAATTGGGAAATTTACGAGGGCGGACTAGCGCCGCTGTCTTGGCCAGGCGCACCGGCCGGAACTTAGAGCCAGACATGCCCTGCGCCGGAGCGCTGTCATAATGGTGGCCAAGATCGACCCCGCCTCAAATCTGGCGACGCTAGCGCGAATCAATCCAGCCTCGGCGGTAAACTATGCCGACGCTATCCTTCTAGAGCTGGACGAAATCGTGAAGCGCAGCACCGTCGCCGATCCGACAACAAGTGCCGAGGAACTGTATGCGCAGGTGCATGCTCTC
>NZ_JFAQ01000303.1 GCF_001304695.1 Xanthomonas axonopodis | reverse complement strand
TCAGGACGGGGGGACGTCGCAGGAACAGGTGGGCCTGATCGATCTCAACGCCAGTTCCAGCGACTGGATTCGCGCGCTTGGCGAGCAGGCCGCCAAACCGTATTTCCTGTTCGTCCCCGAACAGGGCAAGGCCGACGGCACCCACTTCAGCCGCGCCACCGCCATCGCCTGCCTGGTGGTGCAGGGTTGGGTGCAGCTGCAGCCCGAGCTCAAGACGCAACTACGCCGCGATGCCGACTGCGGCGTAGCACCAGATGCCGCCGCCCAACGCATCGCACAGGCGCATCCCTCGCTGGTGCTGCACGAACGCGATCTTGCCCGCGAACAACCCGGCCCGCACGGTGGGGCCGGCCCCACCACGGCCTATCCCTTCTTCGCCGATGCCCCGGACCTGGCTTTCGTGCTGCGCAAACGCGTGCTGCACAAGGGCGCCGGCATCGGCCTGCATCTGCACGACAAGGACGAGATCTACTACATCGTCAGCGGCCGTGGGCTGTATGCATTGGATGGCAAACAGTACGACGTCAGTGCCGGCGATGCACTGCTGACGCGGCCGGGAAGCACGCATGCGCTACAGCAAACCGGGGAAGAACCGCTGGTGTTGCTGTTGGCTTACACGGCGGCGCCTGGCGAGGTGAAGTAGGCCTTTGGGCAGCAGCATCGCCGCCATGGCCGCCAGTATGTGCCGCAGACGACATGACCTTCGGCAGGCGGCAAGCGGACGCGACTGCTGCGTGATCGGCACTCCCCACGGTCCGACACGTATGAAAACTCACTGGCCATTCTTGTTCGTGCTCTCGCTGTGGCAGCCGGCGTCCAGGCCAGCCCCACGCCGGAGACTTCCGCATCGGTCCCTGGATCTGCAGCTGATACCCTTTGCGGACCAGGGTGAGGTGAACGCGCTGGAGGTCAGCCTGCGCTTCGGAGAGCTGGCCATCCGGCGCGGCGGTGTCGTGGTGCAGCTGCCGATGCAGGTGAATCACGTTGACACCTTGCCGAGCACATTGCCTCGATCGAGGCGACCGATGCGCGCGGCCAGGTGCAGCTCTCTGGACGTGCCGCCACCGCGCAGGAAAGCGGCGATCAGGGCCCGCTACGCGTCTGGATCGCGCCGCGTGCGCTCAGCGGCCCGCTGACCCTGCGCTACCGCATCCCGGCCAACGCAACGCGGCCACCGCGCGGCCCGGCGCCGCCGATATCGTTCCGCAACGATGCCCATGCGTTTTCCGCTACGTCGGCGATGTTTCTGGTGCTGCCAACCGAGGAGCAGAGTTACGCATTGAACATCCGCTGGGATCTGAGCCATCTGCCCGACGGCGCCAAGGGTGTGAGTTCGTTCGGCGAGGGCAACGTGCGGGTCGGGGAGATCGATACCAACAGCCCGCCCGGCCTGTTTTTCATGGCCGGGGACGTTGGGCGCTGGCCGCGCGTCGCGCGGGCCGATGGGTTTTCGGTTGCCTGGCGGGGCAGCCGCCGTTCGATGCGACCGCGCTGTCGGCCTGGGTGGGCCAGTTGCACGACCAGTTCGAGAAACTGTTTCCCCAGCCCGAATCCAAGCCTTACACGATTTTCCTGCGCTACAAGCCGGTCAACGCCGGCAGTGGAACCGCCTTGTACCGCTCCTTCATCACGACCTACGGCGCGCCGGCGGAAACCGATCTGGACGAGATCAAGGTCACCTTGTCGCATGAGATGTTTCACACCTACCAACCGCGCCTGTCCCGTAACCGTGGACAGTCCACCACCTGGTTCAGCGAGGGCTCGGCGGTCTTTTATGAGGCCCGACTGCCGCTGCGTTTCGGTCTGCTGACACCGCAGCAGTACCTGACGGCGCTCAACCTCACCGCGGCGCGTTACTACACCAATGCGCTGGGCAACCTGCCCAACGCACGTATCGACGAGGGGTTCTGGAAGGACAACCGCATCCGCACGCTCGCCTATGCCGCGGCATGTTGTACCTGGCCACGGTGGACGATGCGCTGCGCAAGCGCTCGCACGGCCAACGTTCGCTGGACGACCTGCTGCGCGAATTGCTGGTCATTACCCAGGAGCGGGATGCGACGCAGGCAGATTGGGAGACCTTGCTGGAAGCAGAGCTGGGCGAGACTGCGGTGCAGGAATTTCACGAGTTTCTGGCGGGCACCCCGCCGTTGCCGGCATCTGATGCGTTCGTGCCGTGCTTTCGCAGGACCAGCAAGCCGCTGCGACGGTATGTGCTGGGATTCGAACCGGCGGTGCTGGCCGAACCCAAACGCATCGTACGCGGCCTGATGGCAGACTCCGAGGCCGCGCGTGCGGGCGTACGCAATGGCGATGAGATCGTGCGGCCGGTGCCGCAGGACGGGATCCAGGGCAATCAAACCGAGCATCTGCATCTGCGTCTGAGAGGTGCTGGCAAGGAGTTCGACGTGGACTACCTGCCGCGCGGCGAGCAGGTGGACACCTGGCAATGGGAGCGCGTGCCAGGTGTGGACGATGCGCAGTGCCGGCTATAGGCCCGGGCTGCCGCAAGGATCCGGCACCCGCAATCCGGTAAAGGCCGCTCAGGCCTTGTCCACCCCGTAATGCGTCAGCCCCAGGCGCGCCAGTTCAGCCGAGCGGCGGTAGTAGACCTCTTCCCAACCATCCACGCGTTGGCGGTCGGTGTCGTTCATGGCATCGAGAATGTCCTCGATGCTGAGCAGATTCGGATCTTCTTCCAGGCGCTCGAACACCGCGCCCAGGCCCTCGATGGCTTGACGCGCTTGCGCCGCGCCCATGGCGGCCAGCCCCCGCAATGCATCGCTGCGGGTGGCCGCATCCCATCGGTCGAAATAGCGGGCGTAGCCGCTCTCGTTCATGTCCGCATCCAGGCGCGCCAGCGCGATCAGTTCGCGTTCGCCCGGCGACAGCGCATCCATTCGCCCGCGCAACTGGGTGAGCTTGGCCTGCGCACGGGCAGCGCGGCGGCGCCACAACAACTCGGGCATGTTGAGCAGGCCTTCCAGGGTGGGGGGCGCCACCGCAGGCCAGTTCACCCCGAAGCCGTCTTCGGTGATGTGCCATTGCGCGCGTTGCGGCGGCGATGCCTTGAGCAGGAGCCGATGCGCCTGGATGGGCTCGTCGATGCGGATGCCGTTGGCCAGGGTGAACAGCAGGCGGGTGTCGTCCAGCTCCAAGCGCCGGATGCGCAGATGCGTCAGATCCATCGAGCGAAGGCGATGTGGGAAGGTTTGACCTTAGTGCGCGTTGGCGATGGTGTCGAGTCGGTGCAGCTCACATCGCAGCGTCGTGACCGCGGCACTGCGGTGCGCAGCAGTTGGCGCCGCGCTGGCGCAGCACTGACCTCACACGTCGCCGTCGCGGCTCCAACCCTCGCCGCTGCCACGCTGGATCACCCGATCGCTTGGCAGCACATCACCCGCCGGCACCTGCGGTTGCTGCGCAAGTCCGGCATAGATCGGCGTGAAGTCCGGCGCGGTGGCCTCCATCAACTGCGCAAAACTGTCGATGACGAAATAAGTTTTCTGGAAGTTGTCGATGCGGTAGCGCGTGCGCATGATGCGTTGCAGGTCGAACCCGATGCGGTTGGGTGCCGGCGATTCCAGCGAATACAGCGATTCGCCCTTGGACGACACGATGCCGGCACCGTAGATGCGCAGGCCCTGCGGCGTGTCGATCAGACCGAATTCCACCGTGTACCAATACAGCCGGGTGAGGTTCTGCAGCGCGTCCGGGCCGATGCCATGCGCCTTGATCCCGCCGCGGCCATAGGCCTGCATGAAGTCGGCAAACAGCGGGTTCATCAACAACGGCACGTGCCCGAACAGGTCATGGAACAGATCGGGTTCGGCGATGTAATCGATCTGATCGGGCCGGCGGATCCACCAGGTCACCGGGAAGCGCCTGTTGGCCAGATGGTCGAAAAAATCCAGCTCCGGCAGCAGGCCCTGCACGCCGACCAGGGTCCAGCCCGTGGCTGCCTGCAACACCTGGTTAAGCGCATCGAAGCGCGGGATGTGCGTATCGCCCATGCCCATCGCGTCCTGCGCCTGCAGGAACTCGTCGCAGGCCCGGCCAACCAGCAGCTCGCGCTGGCGACGATACAAGGTGCCCCAGGTGGCGTGATCGTCGGCGCTGTAGCCGTCCCACGGCTGCTCCACCACCGCGGTGGTGGAGACCGGCACATAGCCTTTGTCGGTGAGCTGGTTTTCGACGCGTTGCGGGGCGGTCTTCATGCAGCGGCACTTCCCGGTGATCAGCCGTCACCTTAGCCGGATGCGCGCGCAACGGGATTGCAAATCTTGCGTGCCATAGGCGGATTGGCGCAAGATTCGTGCGTCTTTGTCTGCTGCTGCGCAATATATGGACCAGCCCATCGCCCTGGACCGCACCGATTTGCGCCTGCTCGCCCTGCTGCAGAGGCAGGGGCGCAGCAGCAATGCGGAGCTGGCCATGCAGGTCAATCTGTCGGCGTCCGCGTGCCTGCGGCGTACCCAGCGTCTGGAGGCCGCCGGCATCATCGCCGGCTATGGCGCGCGCCTGGACGCGCGCGCGCTGGGGCTGGGCTTGCAGGCGTTCGTGCGTGTGCAGTTGGAGCAGCACGGGCAGGCCGACATCGAGCATTTCGCCGAGGGTGTGCGCGGCTGGGATGAGGTGGTGGCATGTTGGGCGCTGACCGGTGACATGGATTATCTGCTGCAGGTGCAGGTGCGCGACCTGGAACACTTCTCGCGGTTCCTGCTCGATCGCCTGCTCAATGCCACCGGCGTATCGGATGTGAATTCCAGCTTCGTGCTGCGCACGGTAAAGGCGCCGGAAGGTTTGCCGTTGTCGCATCTGGCCTGAGGTGCAGATCAGCCATGGGGCGATAGCGCAGGGCGCTGCTCGCACGCCGCAGCCGGCAAGGCGCGCCGCGTGCCGCCGCTTCCCAGGCAAACGCAGAAACGTGCTGCTTGCCACATAAACGATAACGATTTACATTCACCTCGCATCTTGGCCGCGTCCGGCCATGTCGTTCGTGTCGCATCGCCAGCCCATGCAGGGTCAGCCAGCCGGTCCGAGTGGACGCCCGCGTGTGCCTGTGCCTTTCCCTGTTGCGTGACGTACCGCGTCCGCAGCGATCGACGAGAACGCCCCATGTCTGCTGCCCTCGCTCCCCTTGGCCTGTTGTCTGCTGCGCTGCTGTGCGCGCTGTCGACCTTGGCCCCCGCCGCCGACGCGGCCGATGCGACCAACGCCACGACGCTCGACCAGGTCAGCGTCAACGGCACGGTGAGTCGCGCGCAACCGGCCACCACCACGCGGCTGCCGCTGACCCTGCAGGAAACGCCGCAGTCGGTGAGCGTGATCGGGTTGCAGCGCCTGGAAGAGCAATCGCTGTTCAGCATCGACGATGTGATGCGCAATGTGGCTGGCGTCAACGTGTCGTTCTACGACACCCAGCGGCCGTTGTATTTCGCGCGCGGTTTCCAGATCGCCGACTTCCAGGTCGATGGCCTGCCCACCTAGAGCGGCACCACCAATCAGGAATACGACACGGTCTTCTACGACCGCATCGAAGTGATCCGCGGCGCCAATTGGCCTGCTCACCGGCGCGGGCATCCCCTCGGCCACGGTGAACTTGCTGCGCAAGCGCCCGGGCAAAGACTTCGACGCCTCGTTCGGGGTGAGTGCGGGCACCTGGGATTTCCGCCGCATGCAGGCCGACGTCAACGCGCCGCTGACCGAAGACGGACGCTTTCGCAACCGCGTGGTGGCCGCCTGGCAGGATCGCGATTACTACCACGACCGCTACCACGACAGCAAAATGTCCGGCATGGCGGTACTGGAAGGCGACCTGACCGAGAGCAGCACGCTCACCGTGGGCTACCAGCGCCAGGACAACACCCCGGTCGGTTCGACCTGGGGCACGGTGCCGTTCTTCGCGGCCGACGGCTCCTTCGCCAACCTGTCGCGCTCGACCACCATGGCGCCGGAATGGACGCGCCGGCAGCGCGAAACCAGCACTGCATGCGCGAACCTGGAACAGCGCTTCGGGGAGGACTAGCTGTTTGATCCCATGCTTTGATGGTGCACTATTTTCCCTCGATTGGAAGGAAGCACTATGGGCCAGGTTCTACACGGGAGCGCCACTACGACAGAGGCGATCCGTCGAGCGATACAACATAGTCAAGAGAGCCTGAGAGCGCTGTCCAAGCGCTACGGGATCAATCAGAAAACGGTGGCGAAGTGGAAGAAGCGTCGCTCGACTGCCGATTTGCCAACCGGGCCGAGGCAGCCGT